>NZ_LR215008.1:0-317169 GCF_900660575.1 Mycoplasmopsis pulmonis
ATGAGTAAAAAAAACCTTGACAAAATAGATTTACTAGCTTATAACAAGACATTGCAAGATATTTTTGAGTCAAAAATAAACGATTCAATGCTCTATCAAAATATTTTTAAGTTTCTAGAAATTACTAAAGTAACTTTTGACCAAGTCAAAATTGCAGCACCTAATCAAGATGTGATAAATCACTTAAATTCTGATTTCAAAGAAGATATAAAAGATTGTATTTTCCAACTTTTTGGAGAAAATAGAGAAATAACTTTTACAAGTGGAAAAAAAGACTCTTCTGAATCTCCTAAAAAAAGCGAAGAGAATATTCAATTGGTAGAAGAGAGCCAAAATAATGATGAACTTATCAAAAAATTTACTTTTGATAATTTTATTCAATCAAAATTTAATGAAAATGCCTTTTTAATTGGTAAGGAAATAATTGAAAATCCTGGTATTTATAATCCAGTTTTAATAAGTGGGGATTCTGGATTAGGAAAAACTCACCTTTTAAATGCAATTGGTAATGAATTTTTGAAAAAATATCCTAAAAGCATTGTCAAATTTTTGACTCCAAGTGATTTTTATAGAAAAATCATGCCTATTCTTTCATCAAATAACATTAATGAAAATGCTAAAAAATTCAAAGAATTAACTGAAGCTGACTTGGTTATGTTTGATGATTTTCAAATTTTTAGTATTGGAAACAAAAGAGCAACTCTAAATTTTATCTTTGAAATACTAGATAAAAGAATAATGAACAATAAAGTTACCATTTTAACTAGTGATAAAGACTTAAAATTCATGGCTTCTTTGTTTGAACAAAGACTTTATACCCGTCTTTCTTCAGGTTTGAGTGTTGAAATTGAACAACCAAACAAAGAAGACATGCTTAAAATTCTTAAATTCCAGCTAAAAATCAAGAATTTAAGTCCAGAAAAATGAGAAAAAGATGCTCTTGATTTTATGGTTAGAAACTTTTCTAAATCAATAAGGTTTTTAGAAGGAGCTCTTGATAAAGTGCACTTTTTCCAACTAAAAAAACAAATAAATGAATTTAATAAGCTAACTATTAGCAATATTTTTAAAAATGTTGAAATCACCAAGGAAAACACAACTCCTGAACGAATCATTGAACATGTGGCTAATTACTACAAACTTCCAAAGCATGAATTAATCAGTAAATCTAGAAAAAGTAACTTAGTTGTGGCTAGAGATATGGCTATTTATTTAATTCGAGAAGATTTAAATTACTCTTTTTCTAGGATTGGCCTAATTTTTTCGAACAGAGATCATTCAACAATCTTCAATTCTCATCGAAAAATATCACAAAGCATTAATAGCCATGATTCAACTAAGTACACAATTACTACCTTAAGGTCAAAAATCAACAAACTAAGTTAGATTAAAGAGAACTTATCCAAGGTTTACACAATAAAAAAGTCCTATAAAATCAAACTTTTAAATACTTATCCAAATATTAACAACAAATATTAATAATATTTATAATATAAATAAAAACAATAAAGGAATAAAAATGAAATTATTTTTAGAGAAAAGTAGATTCTTAAGGTTTTTGGAAAATACTACAAAAATTATTGAATCTAACAACTCAAATTATGAATTAAGAGGAGCTTATTTTCAAGTTAGGCAAGATAAAATAATTTTAATATCTTCAAATGAGGATATATCAATTAAAAATGAATATCTTTTAGATGGAATAAAAAATAAAACTGAAGGTGAAAGTGACTTTTTAGTACTTAATTCTTTGTTAAAAAACATAATAAAAAAATGTAGTGATTCAATAATTTTAGAAAAAGAAAAAAATACTTTAAAGATTTTTTCAGATCTACAAAGTTACGAAATTAATTTATTAGATCATGAAAGATTTCCTGACATAAAATTTGGTTTAAATAATAGCCAATTACAACTTAAAACAGAACAGTTTAAACAAGCTTTAAAAAATGTTGTTTTTGCAGCTGATTTAAGCAATGCTCAAGAATTGCTTTTAAATTCAGTAAATTTAAGTTTAAAAAATAATATTCTTACTCTTGTTGCAACAAATAGAGCAAGAATAGCAATGCAAAAAATTAAAACAGAGGATTCTCAAGAATTCAATTTAACAATTAATTCTAAAGTTGTAAAAGAGCTTATTTCTTTATCAATGTCAAATACTTTAATTCTTTCTCCTGGAACTTTTGAATTAAAAATTAAAAGCGGAAACTTAGAGATAAAAACTAAAGTTATTGAAATTCCTTATATGAATGTTGAAAATGTTTTTCCTAACAAATTTAATTTTGTAATTCATATTGATAAAAAAGAACTTTTAAGTTTAATTGATAAAGTCTCAATTGTCAATGATGAAAAAAACGGAAACAAAATTTTAATAGAATACAACCCATCAAAAAAAGAGAAGAAATTAAAATTATCTTCGTATTGACCTGATTTAGGTTTTTCTGAAGTTTTTTCTGATAACTTTGAGGTTGAAAGTGAAATATTATTAAAGTTTTTTATTAATGCAAATTATCTAAAAGAATCTATCAATGTTTTTGATGGAATGATTTCAATTTTTATAACCGAAAATAAAGATAGAATGGTTATAAGTTCAGAAACAAATTTAAATAACAAACAATTAATAGCAGCTCTAAGAGGACACTAAAATGACAATACTAATTAAAGGTGAGTTTTTAACAATTGGTCAACTAATTAAAAAAATAAAACTAATAGATTCTGGTGGACAAATTAAACAATTTATGCAAAGCCATCAAGTTAAAATAAATGGTAAATTAATAAACACCAGAAACACTAAAGTAAGAGTTGGAGACACCATTTGAATAGATGATCAACTTTATACAATCAAAGCACAAAATAATGAGGAATAAAATTGAAATATATTAAATCTAAAATACATAAAAAAGTTTTTAGAAAATTAAGTCATGTCAAGCTTTTTTACAAGGGTTTTCATAATAGAACTTATCTTGGTTTTTATAATGGTATAAAAGTTCAAATAAGATTAAAAATAAATGACATTGTAAACCATGAAGATGAATATAAATATTTAAAAAACAATGAAGATTATTTGTTTGTTAATAAATTTGTAGTTATTAAAAAATGATTTGATGGAGAACATTTTAAAGCAAACAAAGAAAGCTTAAAAAACCTATATGATATTTTAGAAAAGTTTTGAAGTCAAAATCTTGATTTGGCTAAGATGAACTGACTTTTTTATAAAACAAAAGATCCTAAATATTTATCTTTAGTCGAAAAATACAAAGATGATTTTAATGATGTAATTCATGGTGATTTAAACTTTAAAAACATTTTAGCAAATGATAAAAATGAAGTAAAGTTAATTGACTTTGAATGAATCAAAAAAGGATCAAAATATTTTGACATTATTTGTATTTACAAAAACTTCAATATAAATAAAAATGAGCTAATAAAAAGATTTGATTTAAATGAAGAAAAATTTGATGATTATTTATATATGTCAGTCAAATTTATTGAAGAGGCTGAAGAGAAAGTTTATTCAAAAATGAGTGATAGTTTTTGATATGAAAAAAAATAAAAAAAACTAAAAAATTATTTTGTTGTATCCATCTTTGTAGTTTCTTTTAAAATGAGATTCTATTTCTTCAATTACTCTAGTTTTTAGGTTTAAAAACTGAATTTCTTTTGTTTTAAAAGTTATGTTTAAAAATCAATTTTTTTCAGTGTTTTCATTAACATTACTTAAAACAAAAAAGCCTTGATGTTTGCTGCTATAAATGCTATAGATAGCTTTATTAATATTAATAGGAAAGAGATTGAATATTTTTTTAAATAGAGAGCTATTTTTTATTTCTTTATTTTTCTTATTAATTTGATAAATAAACAAATTTTTTAAACTTTTAAAACTTTTTATTTTTTTTAATGTTGAAGGAATTAAAATGTTGATTTCAACAAAAGAAACTTCATTGATTCAATTTGATTTATCTAAGACAAATCTAGGTTTTAAGAAATTATAATTTATGCTATTTGAATTATCAATTACATTATTGTAGAACTTCTTTTTTAAATTTCTATATGAGTCAATAGACATAAAAACTTGGAAAATATGTTTTTTTTGATCAATTTTTTCACCTTTGTTTCAAGATAAACTAGTCTCGAAAGCTAAGGAATAAAATAGATTATTTTTTTCACAAATTTGAACAAACTCACTAAAAACATTTCTTTCCATAAAACCCCATTAGTCTTGCAATTGTTAGCAATAATAAAACAATTATATTCTTATTTGCTATTATAATATGGATCGTTATTTATTTTTGATTACTATTTTTGAACAAAAATCTTATTTTTTAAAAAAAAGTATAATTTGTTTTATTATTTTGTTTAAATTCAATTTTTTTAGGAGATTATCATGAAAAAGCCAAGCTTTAAAAATTTTTTTAAATCTAGTAAAGTGGTTGATAAGAAAAAAACCAAAAGAAATTATATTCTTGGTGGATCTATTTTTACTTTAATAGTTTTGGGAGTTGTAGTTCCTATTTTTGCAGTAAATAACTCAACTGCTCAAAGACCAGCACTTCCAGGGGACGCACCCTTATTTAATTTTATAAATGGAAGAAATTCTGACCAAGTAACTAGTACTGTTGATTCTGTTTTGAATCAAGGTGTGTTAAAAGAAGTTAAAAAACAAGAGGAAGTTTTTACAAAATGATCAAATGCTTATAGTGAGTTTTTATACGAGCAAGAGAGAAAAGCTTCTGAAAATTTAGCTAATGTTTTTAAAGTTGAATCAGGTTTTTCTTCAAAACCTAGCGAATTTACAAATCCACTTAAAAAAATTGATGAAATAAGAGCAAGCGAAAGAAAAGAGCTTGATGATGCTAAAAGAAACATTCAACTTCAACAAGGACCTGCTAATTGAGAAGCTGAGTGACTAAAACAATTAAGAGAAAACGATAAATACGGAAAAAAAGGAAACGAAGAAGATGCTCTTGAGTTTTTAGTTCAAAAGAAAATTAAAAATGATGCTTACAGAAGATTTGATCCTCAAATTCTTTCTTCTTTAAATGTTGATGATTTAAAGAAGGTAGCTTCTAGAGATATTATGGACATCCATGACAACACTAAAGTTTTTATTAAAAAAGGACAGCCTCTTTTTCCTTTTGCTTTTGATGGCACAAACCTAAAACAAAATGTTGTTTTTCATAGTAATGACTCAACCAATAAAAGTGCAAGAGTTTATACAACCAGAAGTTTTATTAATGAACACAGAAATGTTGAAAATCTTGCTAAAAGATATTTAGAAAGATTTGGAAAATTATATTCAGTTTCAACTTTAACTCTACCTGGAAAATCAAATGATGCCAAGCCAGAAGAGCGCTATGTTTTATCTAAAGCTGATTTTACAAAATTAATTTCTTATTCAGCTTTTAATCCAGATAGACAATTAGGTGATGCAACAAACAATAACACTGGTGTTGATTTAATTTTAAATAAAGCAAAAAATTACAAAGGAGTTGAAACACTTTTTTCTAACATTAGTGCAGAAACAAGAAGACAAGCAGATATTGATCAACACATCATAAATGTAGCTTCAGTTAATTCATCAAAAAATGGAAGAGGATTTGTTGGTTTTGGATCATTATTAGACGTTTCTACAAAAACTTCAGATCTTTTATCTTTAACAATTCTTGGTGGTATTTTTAAAGTTGCTGAAATTGATGCAACAAACATAAAGAATCCTTTAGATACTTTCATTGAAAAAGTAAAAGAAAACTTTCCAGGTTTATTACCTGATGCAGCTCCAAATGTTAGTGATGTAGCAAAAACAAATAGAGAAATTTCACAAAAAATTCAAGACATGTCAAAAGAAGAATTTGATATAAAAATCAAGAAAATTTTTGAAGCTACCTTTACTACACCAAAAGATTTTAATGGAAGAGAAATTCTTCAAAAAAGAATGGCTTATTATAAAAAAGCAACAGATACTGATAAAAATGAATATTGAGTTGTTTTAGATGATAAAGGATTAAATATTGTTAAAAAACATGAAGTTTCAACAATGGATGAATTTTGAAATTATTTAAAAAATGATTTATATCACTCACTTCACTCTTCTTCATCTACACAAAGAGTTGGTTTTGACACACCTAAATTATTAAAATATTTTAGCAATGATACTTTTGCAGCACAAGGGACTTTTTCTAATGCAGAATTTGAAAAGTTTTATAGAGAAAAATATTCTAATTTAACTGTAGAAAATTTTAATAGTGAAAAAGAAAATGCAAGAGCTCATTTTTTAAGAAATATAACAAATCATGATTTTTCAAATCAATCTAAAGAAGTTGAAAAAATCAGGAAATTTATAGAATCTGAAAAAGATAAAAATACTTATGTTGAATTAAATGATGAAAACATATTTAAATTAAAATACCCAAATAATGATATTAATACAAAACAAAGTGAGCCAGAAAAAACAGTAGATTCTATGAAATCATTTTTCGAAAACATTTTATACCCTATGTTCTTTGATGTGTTTGGATCTAGAAGACTAAAAGGAGATAATTAATGATTAAAAACAAAATTAAGATTTTAAAAACTCTCTTTTTTACTTCGACGCCAATTATAACTTCTTCGCTTTTGATTTCTTGTGGTCAAGTTATTGACTCAACTGAAAAAATTAACCAAGAAACAGAGCTGAAAAAAACATCAACAAAAGAATCTGTGTTGAATTTATATTATGAATATATTGTTAGTCAAAAATATTCAAATGATTCAATAGACTTTTCTACTAAAAATGATCAGTCATTAGATGATAAAAATTCACAATTTTATAAAGATGCTTTTTTAGCATATAAATTTTATGTTTCAAATGAAAGACTTAAAAAATCAACTTGGTTTGTAGATCAAAGAGCAAATTGAGAAAAGGCAAACATAACTTCATTTGTAAATAAAACAACAAATCAAAGTATCACCATGAATTTTGGTCATCCTCTTGATGAAAACAATTTTAAAGTTTTATTTTTAAACAAAACCTCACCTGTAAGACATGAAATTATTAAAATGCTTATGGTTAAAAATTATTTACTAAATACAAGTGAAGAGCAAGTTAAAAAAAGCTTTCCTGATTATGAAAACAAAATCAAGCTTTTAGACAAAAATAACACAGATAAAAAAATCTATGAATCAATTGATTTATCAAAAAATAATTTCTTTTTAATGAAGTATTTATTAAAAGATAAAAGAATGATAATGAAATGAAATTATAAGAGTGAAACCGATTCATCTAAAGTTCTTGCTGGTATTGATGTTTATATTAATAACATTCAAGAATTTAATGAAAATGTTCAAACACAATCTAGAGTAGAATCTCTTTTAACCGAAGATATTTCTCTAAGATTAAATGATGAATATAGAAAAGCAAACGAAACCCAAAATTCAAGATTAAATCCTGAATTAATTAGAGCCTTTACTAATGTAGAAACAACTACAGAAAACGCTGGTGATTTAAACTACAACATTGATCAATTAAAAGAACAAAAAGAAGTTATTAATGGATTCTTAGTTGATAAAAATAAAATAATTTCTAATAAACAATTATTAATTAATCAAGCTTCTCAAAGTGGAACAGGTGATTTAACAAGATTTATTCAAATTACTAATTTTAAAGATGGTAAAAGTGAAATTGATATGTCTTATATTTTAAAACTAACTCCTCTATTTGAAGAAGACACTGCTAAAACAGCTGAGTACAATAAAGATAAAAAAGATTCAGATCCTACAATTAAAAGAGGCTTTTTTACATTTAAAAACACTCCTTGAGATCCAGATAAAGCTGAATCAGCTAATGAACTAACTAAGTTAGCTTATTGATTATATAGAACTGATAATTCATTATTTACTCAAGCAAAAAATCATTTTTCAAGTATTGGTTATAAAATAGAATCAAACAATCCTATAATTAGAGATCTTTTAAAAAATGAAGGAATTTTAAAGTAAATGTCAGATAATATCCATAGCATTTTTAAAAAAATAATTGATAGAAAAGAACCAGCTCAAATTATTTATGAAGATGATCAAGCAATTGCAATTATGGACAAGTTTCCATACAATCCAGGACACTTTTTGGTAATACCAAAAAAACATTCAACAAATCTAAAAGATATTGAAGAACAAAGTATTAATCACTTAATGAAAATAGCTATTAAATTAGCAAAAGAAAAAATTGAAAATAAGGAATTTGAAGACTTTAAACTTATTATCAATAATGGGGAAAAAGCTGGTCAAGTTGTTTATCATACTCACATTCATATAATTCCTTTTAGAAAAAAAGAAGGACATGAACATTAATAAAAAAACTTTCTGGATTTTCCAGAATTTTTTATTTCTTTTTTTGCTACAATTTTTTAGCAATAACAAATTTTTATAATTTTTATTGTCAATTTAATTTAAGTGGAAGTTGATCAATGATTAACGCAATTACCACACATACTCGAAAGGATTGTGCTTATTATGGCAAAAAAAGAAGTTGTAAAAATTGCTAAATTACAATTTATAGCTGGGCAAGCTAAACCAGGACCTTCATTGGCTGGTGTTGGAATTAACATGCCTGAGTTTACTAGACAATTTAATGAACAAACAAGAGATAGAGGTAATGAACCTGTTCCTGTTGAAATTACTGCTTATAAAGATAAATCATTTGATTTTAGACTTTTTACAGCACCTGCATCATTTAAAATTTTACAAGCTATTAAAGCTAAAAGTGGATCAGCAAATTCAAAAACAAACATCATTGGAACTTTAACTCTAGCTCAACTTGAAGAAATAGCTAAATATAAACTTCCAGATCTAAACACAGATGATTACAAAGTTGCTATGCATACAATTGCAGGAACAGCTAAAAACATGGGTGTTTTAGTTGAAGGTTGAGATGATGTTAAAAAAGCAAAAGAAGAGGCTAAAGCAGCAAAACTAGCTCAATTAAAAGCAGAAGCAAAAGAAGCTGCTCTTAAAGAAGCTGAAAAAGAATTAGTTGATTCAAAAGGTAAAGAAGTTGAAGTTAAACTTGTTGGAGAAGAAGAACAATCAGAAAGTGAGAATAACTAATGGCTAAAATTGGTAAAAAATTACAAGAAGCTAAAAAATTAGTTGACAAAAATCAATTTTATCCTCTAATTGAAGCTATTCAACTTGCAAAAAAAACTTCATATTCAAAATTTGATGCTTCAATCGACTTAGCTTTTAGATTAAATCTTGATACAAGAAAAGCTGATCAACAACTAAGAGGATCAATTTTACTTCCTCACGGAAACGGTAAAGTTACTAGAGTTTTAGTTGCAACTGACTCACCCGAATTACAAAAATCTTCAAAAGAAGCTGGAGCTGATTTTGTAGTTGATAAACTAGAATTAGAAGAGATCATCAAACAAAATAAATTTGACTTTGATGTAATTGTTGCAGATCCAAAAATGATGCCTATTTTAGGTAGATATGGTAAAGTGCTAGGTCCTAAAGGTTTAATGCCTAACCCAAAGACAGGAACTGTAACTCCTAACCCTGATAAAGCTGTTGTTGAAATCAAAAAGGGTAAAGCAAATTATAGAGCAGACAAATACGGAATTGTTCATTCATTAATTGGTAAAAAATCTATGAGTGATGATCAATTACTTGATAATGCAAAAGTGTTGATTGACACGATTAAAAGATTAAAACCTTCTGTTGTTAAAGGTACTTACATTAAGAATTTAACTATATCTTCTTCAATGGGTCCTTCAATTAAAATTAAGCTAGATTAATTAGTAAAATTTACAATAAAAAAATCGCTTAGATTTTCAAAGATCTTGGCGGTTTTTTTATGCTTTAAAATAACAAAAAAACTAGTGAAAGTCACCAGTTTTTTTGAGAGCGCTAACAACTCTTTTAATCACTACAAAGCTACTATATTTATTTATTTTTTGCTAATTTTATTTGAACCACAATGAACAGGAAAATACTTAAAAATGTAAAAAGATTACCAAGAAAACAAATTAAACATCAATAAAAACACTAAATTTATTATTAGTGTCAGAAAAGACAAAATACAAAATTAAGATAAGAATGAGAAGACTTAATTATTATAAATGAATAGAATGAAGGGAAGATACTAAGGGGAGAAGAAAAAACCACCTAAATGTAAAAAAATATTACACAATGCTAAAACTTAATTTTATGTCTATTCAAGAAAGTGGGGATAATATTAAACCAATAATTAATAAGGAGTCTTGAAAATGTATAAAAAAATACATCAAAAATTGATAACAAAATAAAAAGAGTTGATGCTTTTGGAACTTAACCCATAAACTACCTAACTAATAAAACAAAAGGCATCAACACTAAAAAAATAGAAACAATTTAATAAATTAGTAATAAAAAAATAAAAAAAATAAAGGAGGTAACAAAAAAACTAATTTAATAAATAAGAAGAATTTAAATTTGAAATTAAATTAAATAAAAAATAAAAAAATAATGTATTTTGTAGTAATTAAAAAAATGTACTTGTAATAAAAATATTTATGACTTGTACATATAAAATCTTAACACAAAACAGACTAAAAATATAAAAGCAATTTTTTTATTTAACAAAATAAAATTAAACTAAAATAACTTTTATCTTTTTAAAAAACAAGAATAAAAAAACACCACTAAGACATTTTTTTAGACATTGTTAGTGGTGTTTTTTATTATCTTTGTTTATTCAAAAAAAGAGTTTTTATATACTTTTATTTTCTTCTTTTGCCAGTCCATACAACCTAATATTTTTTTCTCCTTTAGTCGCTGAATTTGTTGAACTTTCAAGGATTAAATTGATCTTTAGTGATCCATCTTTGTCGTCAATTTCTGGTGATTCAACCATCTTATATTTAATTGAAAATTTAGGATCAATTTTATATTCTTGACCCTCTTCATCAATAGGTTGGAAATCACTAAATATATCTAAAATACTTTGAGTGATTTGACTTGGTTTTTTTGATTTTAAAGTTGAATTAATTTCAACAACTTTGCTAATTTTTAAAAGCTCTTCTTCTATTTCATTAGCAGGTAATTTAAAACCTGTTATTTCTAAAGAATTAATATTTGATACAAGCTTTCCATTTTTAGAATTTGGCTCTTGGTCACTTGCATTATCTTGGTTTTCTTTTGAGAAAGTGTATTTTAAAATACCAGTACTTTGTAAGCTACTTTTTGATTCTAAAGAAACAAAATTAAAAGTTAAATTTTCAGGAACTTCTAAATCAAAATACTCTTTAAAAGTTTCAAGTTTTTCTTGTGCACTAGATTTATCTTTATTTGCTTTTAAAATATTTTCTTTAACTTCTCTAACACTTAAAGAACCTGGATTTTTTAGTTGAACACTTGTTATTTGTTCTGTAATTTCTGGTTTTTTAAAACCTTCAACTAGAAAAGAAAAATCTCTTTTTATTTCTTTGTGTTTTAGAGTTAGTGTTAATTTGATTCTTGCTTTTTGCTGTTCATCATTTGCTCAAAGAACTGAATAAGTTGCAAGATATTTTGAAGAATCAAAATCACCTCTAGTTGTTGTTCAACTTAAGCCTTCACTTATGTCATTAGCGCTTTTATTTTTTAAATCACTTGCTAAAATTTGTTCTTTATTTTTAACTATTAAATTGACTTGAGTTTCTTCTAAACTTTCAAGCAATGTTTGAAAACCACTAAGTCTAATTTTTTGACTTGCACTTGGCTTACTAGAATTGTTTTCACTAACAAACATCATTAAATCAAGTGTTCCTTCAAGGTCATTTGCTTTTGCGTCTCCAGAAGCTGGTTTAAGTGAAATTTTATAGTTTTTTCTAAGATTATATTTGGTTCCTTGATCTTCTAAAATTAAATCACTTTCATTTATTGAAGTGCTGCTTGTAACTTTTGATGGCAACATTCTTTTAAGATAAGATGTTTCCTTAATTTTTAAAGATTTTATCTTAGTTATGTTTTCAAGCAAATCAAGAATTTTACCATCTTTATTTTTAAGTTTTCTTTGAATTAAAATATAAGAAAAACCACCAACAACTCCTAAGGTTGCTATTGCATTAAATGCTAAAAAGCTAATTAAAATTTTTTTTAGTTTCATCTGTGTCCTGTTATAATTTTTTGTTTTTTAAAATTGTTATAGAAACTTATTAATTTTTGTAATTTACAATAAGTTTTTAAAAATATATCAAAAAAACTATTGAATTAAAAAATATATTTTTATTAATGTTTTTCATTGCGTTTTTTCAACTCTTAAAATGAAAAATTTATTCATATTTGTCAATATATCTAAAGAAAAACTTTTAAGCAGTTTTGATCTTTTTTTGAGAATATTTTTCTTTGTTTTTTTGAAATAGCCAAAAATAAAATTGAATTCCATAAATTACTAAAGCAATGCATTGAAAAGCAAGGGGAATATAGAAATTGTTTGCTTGATTTTTGTAGACAACAATGGCCAATGAAAAATAAATTATTCACAAGATATTAAAGGCAAACATTATTATTACAAAAGATAAGGATAAATATTTAATAGTTTCTTTTTTAATACCAATTAAAATATTTGGAATAAAGCAAGTTGTAGTAATTAATGGAGCAATTATTGAATTAGTGAAGAATTTTTTGCTATAAAAACACCACTAATATTTAGAATAAAGAAAATAGAAACAAAGATTAAAACAAAACTTAAAGGTATGTATATTCAATTCCATTTTTTTGTTGGTTTATATGAGTATCTATAAAGGGCATAAATAGTTAGAGTTGAAATAAAAGTTGCAATTAAATTTGAAGTTGTGATTTGAATGTTGTTGATTAGATATCCATAGAAAAGTCAAATTGAAAAACTAAAGTGCAAAATCCAAAATGAAAAGGGATTAATTTTTTTTGTGTTTTTGCTTCGATAAATAGAAATTAATTGTGGAAGCATAATTAGTGTAGTAACAATAACAGCAACTCAACCAACAACTTCCGTAAATTCTTTCATATTAACGATTCATTATAAATGAAAATAAAACTTTTATTTTGATAAAAGGTAAAATTTAGTCTAAATAACAAAAATTTAAGGACTCATGTGTTTGATAATATAGTTGCAATTTCTTCAGGGGCCAAAGTTAATCAGGCCATTTCAATAATTAGGCTCTCAGGACCTGATGTTTTTGAAATTATGAAAAAAATTTTTACTGGTAAAGTTGGAAAAGACAAAAGCATAACTTATGGTTATATTAAAAATGACCAAGAAATAATTGATGAAGTTTTAGTGATGTGATTTAAAGGACCAAACAACTTTGTAGGAGAAGATACAGTAGAGATAAATGCTCATGGAGGAATAGTTGTTTCTACTTTAATTCTTGAAACAATAGTAGCCAATGGAGCTCGCTTAGCTGAGCCTGGTGAGTTTTCCAAAAGAGCTTTTTTAAATGGAAAATTAGATCTAGTCAAAGCAGAGGCGATCAATGATTTAATTCACTCAAAAACTGTTCAACAAGCAAAAATAAACATTAAAAAATTTGATAGAAAAACTTCTATGTTTATCAATGATTTAATTAACAAATTAGTTTTTATTATTGGTACATGTGAGGTAAATATTGACTATCCAGAATATGATGATATTGAAGAGTTAACTTTAGAGGTTCTTTTACCTAAACTCAAAGATTTAGAAAAAGAAATTTCAAAAGCAGTTGAACTCTCTGAAAGATCACGAATTTATTTTAACGAAATACCAATAGCAATTGTAGGAAGACCAAATGTTGGAAAATCATCTCTTTTAAATGCACTTCTTGAAGAAGATAAATCAATAGTTACAAATATTGAAGGAACAACAAGGGATGTTGTTGAGGCTCGTTTTGTTTTAAATGGTATTAACTTTTTATTAAAGGACACAGCTGGAATTAGACACTCAGAAAATGTCATTGAAAAAATAGGAATTGAAAAATCATTTAAACAAATTCAAGACTCTGAAATCATCATTCATCTTGTTTTAGAAAATCAAGATGAAGATGATTTTGAAAGAAAAATAAAAGAGCTTTCTGAAGGTAAAAAATATATTAGAGTTATTAATAAAAAAGATTTAATTTCAAAAGATAAAATTAAAAAAGATCAAATATATATTTCAGCTTTAAAAGGTGAAATATCAGAGCTTGAAAAAGCAATTTTATTCGAATATCAAAACATTGATTTAGATGATTTTAGAATGATTCAAAATACTCGTCAATTAGCCTTAATAAAATCATCTCTTTTTTCAATTCAAGAAGCCATAAAAGGACTTGAGCAAGGCTACACTCCTGATGTAGTAATTGTTGATATAACTAAAGCTTGAGAAGATTTGGTAAATATTGTAGGTAGAGCAGATAATGAAAAATTGCTTGATTCAATGTTTTCTAATTTTTGCCTTGGTAAATAAAATTTATTTGAATCTAAATTAAAACTAACTTATAATAAAAAAACTATGTCATATATAGATTTACACACTCACCCATTTAAAGAGTATTATGATGAACCTGAAAAGGAAATTGAAAGCTGATATTCTCAAGGAATTAAAAAACTTTTTTTTGTCTCTTGCGATTACAAAGAGATGGATCAAGTAATAAAAGCCTCTGAAAAATATGATTACATTTTTCCTGTTTTAGGAACTCATCCCTCTAGTGCCGCTGGTAAAAAAGATGGTGAGTATTTAGCTAAAAAAATTACAAAAAGAACTGTTGCAATTGGTGAAATAGGTCTTGATTATCATCATCCCAAAAACCCTCCTAGAAAGGTTCAAATTGAATCATTTATTTCGCAGCTCGATGTTGCATTAAAACACAACTTACCAGTGATTATTCATTGTCGAGAAACCTTCGATGATATCTATGAAATTTTGTCTAATCCAAAGTATGAAAATATGCAAATTATTTTTCATACTTTTAGTGGAAATAGAGACTGAGCTCAAAAGTTATTAAACAAAAATTTTTACTTATCTTTTAGCGGAGTTTTAACTTTTAAAAATGCTCAAGAAACAAGAGAAGTTTTAAAAATAACTCCACTAGAAAAAATCTTTTTTGAAACTGACTCTCCATATCTTGCGCCAGTGCCTTATAGAGGAAAGCAAAATAAATCTACATATGTAAAAGAAGTTTACAAACTAGCTAGTGAAATTTTAAACATTGATGAGCAAAAGTTAATTGCTCAAGTTGAGCAAAATGTTAAAAAGGTTTTTGGAGTTTAAGTGAGAGCAAAAAAACGCTTTGGTCAAAATTTTTTAATTGACCAAAATATCATTAATAAAATTGTTGATAGTAGTGAAGTTGAAAATCGAAATATTATTGAAATAGGTCCAGGTAAAGGAGCTTTAACCAAGATTTTGGTAAAAAAAGCTAATAAAGTTTTGGCCTATGAAATTGACCAAGATATGGTTAATATTTTGAATCAACAAATAAGCTCAAAAAATTTTGTTTTAATTAACAAAGATTTTTTAAAAGAAGAATTTGATAAATCACAAAACTACAACATAGTTGCAAATATTCCTTACTACATAACAAGTGACATTATTTTTAAAATTATTGAAAACCATCAGATTTTTGATCAAGCAACTTTAATGGTTCAAAAAGAAGTGGCTTTAAGAATTTTGGCTAAACAAAATGATAGTGAATTTTCCAAACTTTCTCTTTCTGTTCAATTTTTCTTTGATGTGTTTTTAATTTGCGATGTAAGCAAAAACTCTTTTAGACCTATTCCCAAAGTTGACTCAGCTGTCATAAAACTAGTAAAGAAAAAAAATAAAGACTTCTCGCTATGAAAAGAGTATTTTGAATTTTTAAAAATTGCTTTTTCATCTAGAAGAAAAACTCTTTTAAATAATTTAAAATATTTCTTTAATGAGCAAAAAATTTTGAAGTTTTTTGAATTGAAAAATTATGATCCAAAAGTTAGAGCTCAAAATATTAAAAATGAAGATTTCTATGCTTTATTTTTAGAACTGAGGTAAATAATGTGAAAAATACTAGCAAATGTTGATAATCCTTTTTATCAAAAAGGACTTAAAAAACTTTTTGATGTTATTCCTTTATGGGCAAACATAATTTTTATAATTATTTTTTTATCTCTATCAATTTTTTTATTTTTTTGATTCTTTAAAAAAACAAAAGATACTATGAAAAACTATAAAAAAGAACAGCTTGAGGAATATAGAAATAAATATCCAAAAAATAAAAACATCTCTTATGAACAAACAGGAATGTTTATTCCACCTTTGGTAAGAATAAAAACTTATTGACCTATTTTTGTTGCAATAGTTTTTGCCTTTATTGGAATTTCTTGAGCTGTTGGATCAACTATTTCTACTCTATAAACTCTTTTTTTAACTTGTTTTTAAGTAAAATTTTTTTTCTTTGTTATTCTTTTAAGTAGTACTTTTTAAAAAGTATGAAAAATAAAGTAAAAAATAAATTATTACTGAACGGGTGTTGTTTTCAATTTAGAGCCTGTTTGGTTATAGATTTGGAGAAACATACATGACGATTTTAAAAAAGCTTAATTTTAGAAAAGAGAAATCCGAAAAATCTAAAATTAACAATAATTCAGGAAAGTTAAAAAAACTTTTATCAAAAATTTCTGGTGCATTTATGCTTCCTATTGCGATTATGTCAATAGCCGGAATTTTTCTTGGTGTAGGAGCTGCCATTGCCACTGGATCAGGTGCCAATGAAGGACTAAAACTTTTTGGTCTTTTTATTCAAAATATGGGAGATCCTATTTTTAGCTCCTTACCACTTCTTTTTGCAGCCGCCTTTGTTATAGCCTTCACGGAGGAAGCTGGAGCAGCAGTTTTTGCTGCAATAATAGCTTATCTTGTTTTTTCTGCCCTTCAAGCAGCTTTGATTGAGCCTTTAAGAGATAGTGCTCAAAAAATTATAGGATATAAAGTTCTTTTTGAATCTGCAGGAAGAGATCCAGAAAGTCTAATAAGGCTAGTAGGAAGTTCTGTTGGATTTACAACACTTCAAACTTCTGTTTTTGGTGGTATATCTGTTGGATTAATCACCTCATATTTATATAATAAATTTCACAAAATTCAATTTCACCCAGCTTTTTCATTTTTTGCTGGTAAAAGATTTGTTCCACTAGTTGCTATTTTAGCTATGGTTCCTCTTTCACTTACATTCTTGTTATTCTGACCATGAGTTGGAAAAGGACTTTCAGTTTTTGGAACTGCACTAGGTAAAGTTCCATATGGAATTGAATCATTTATATTTGGATTTATTGAAAGATCACTAATTCCATTTGGACTTCACCACGTGTTTTATGCACCTCTATGATATTCAAATGCTGGAGGAGATGCTGCAACAGCACTAAGTCAATGACAACAAGCTGGAAATCAATTTGTTGAAAGTGCAGGATTTACAGCCGCAAATATTCAAGAGTTAATAGACTCTATTACAAAAAATGCTGATAAATGAGTAGGAGACTCAACTGGATGACAAGCAGTTAATTCTCTTAACTTTAATGTAGTTAGCTTCAGAAAACAAGGATCAAGCGAAGTTCAAACTTTAAGAGTTCTAGATTTTTTTGCTCAAGAATTTGGTATTAAACTAGGAAGATTCTTGCAAGGGAAATATGTATTTATGTCAATGGGGTTACCAGCTGCTGCTTTTGCAATGGTTATGGCAGCACCTAAAGAAAATAGAAAAGTTGCTTTTGCTTCTCTTGCACCAGCTGCCTTTACTTGTTTTCTAACAGGAATTACAGAACCTCTTGAATTTACATTCTTACTTCTTTCACCATTTTTATTCTGAGGATTCCATGCGTTTATGTGTGCTCTAGCATTTCTATTAATGAATGTTCTAGGAGCTCACATCGGAATGACATTTTCAGGTGGATTTATTGACTATGTAATTTACGGACTAATTCCAATTCAAAAAGGAACTCATGCTTATTGAGTATATGTTGTAGCACCATTTTATGCACCAATTTATTTCTTTGTTTTCTACTTCTGAATCAAGTTTAAAAATCTTGATACACCAGGAAGGGGGCAAAATATCAAATTATTTACAAAAAAAGATTTTAGAAATAAAAATAAAAACAAAAATTTAGTCGATCCTCAAGTAAGAGCTGTTGTTCTAGGGCTAGGGGGATGAGATAACATCACTAAATATGAAAACTGTGCTTCAAGGCTAAGATATGATGTTGTTGATTTTTCGAAAATTGATGAAAATAGAATTAAATCAGCAGGAGCAACTGCTATTAGAAGAGTTGGTTCAAACCATATTCAAATTATTGTAGGTTCTATAGCTGAGCCGCTAAATCAAAGAGTTAAAGCAAGCATTGGTCAAAGTTTAGAAAAAGATTCAAAACAAAGTGATTCAAATGATAAAAATTCAACATCAAAAGCTAATTTAGAAAATCCAAAAACTCAAAATAAAAATCTTTCAGTTTATTCTGTTTTTGAAGGTAATTCTCATTCAATAGTTGAACTTAATGATGGAGTTTTTTCAGAAAAAATGCTAGGAGACGGAGTTTTTGTTGAACCTAATGAATTTAAAGGTCTTCAAAAAGTTTATGCTCCTGTAAGTGGAAAATTAGTAACTCTTTTTGAAACCAAACATGCCTATGGAATTACAACTAATGAAGGAATTGAAATTCTAGTTCACATTGGTGTTGATACAGTTAATTTAAAAGGTCAAGGATTTAAAACTAATTTAGTTCAAGGCCAAGATGTAAAAATTGGAGATGTTTTAGCTGAAGTTGACTATGACTTTTTATCAAAACAAAACTTACCAAGTATGTCAACTATTGTTGTTATAACAAACATGGAACAAAGTAAAATAACTAATCTAAAACAAGGGCCAGTTGCCTTAAATCAAAAATTATTTGATCTTGAACAAAACTAATTTCTTAAAGTCAAAAAAGTGCTTAATCAACTATAAAAAGTTGAAAGCACTTTTTTATATCAAATAACTTATTTTATTCAAAGAAAAGCGTCTAAAAATTAATAGAATAAATTTACAAAAAAAGCTTTTTAAAAGATAGCTTTGAATTAAAAAAATTAGAGATGTTTTTTGAAAATTAAAGTTAAAAAACAATTTAAAAAATTGCATATATCAAAGTCAAAATTTTCAAAAATTTACTTGTAAAAAAACTACTAAAAAAAAGAGTGTTTTTTTATTTAGATGCTCCATAAAATTAAAGCCAATATTGATCAAATTATTGCTTGTTAAAAATAATTATTAAATATGATATTTTTAAATTAAATAGCAAAAGAGTATTTGTATAAATGATGAATAAAAAAGTAAATTTTGTGCAAAAAAATGTGCTTGAAAAACTTTTGAAGATTTAATAAAAAATGTAATTTTAAATATATTTTTTTAAGCTTAGAAAAATAGAAATCGTCTTTAAATATTAATGGCCTTTTAAAGATAAAATTTAAAAAAATTTTTAGTTTTTCAAAATGCAAAATTTTGTTAGATTTTAATTTGTTAATTAAATAAAAAAAGTTAGAACTTCTAAATTATAAAATAAGCATTTTTTAATATGAAAAAACAATTCATTAAATAGTCTTTGAATTCATTATTTGCTTTTTTTTTTTTTTTTTTTGAATAAGATAACCTTTATGACTCAAAAAGAAAAAAAGCAAAAAAATAAATTTAAAAAGTTAATTAAATTATTATCACTAGGCATAGCATTGCCATTGGTAGCTTCTTTTGGTGTTGTTGCTTGTTCAACACCAACACAAAAAGAAAATCAAACAAATTCTGATACAAGCCAAAGTACAAATCAACCAGATAAAAATGATAGTTCAACTTCTTTAATAAAAACTCATAAAGAACTAGCAATTGATCACAATAAATCAGCTTATCAATTAAATAAATTTTTAGAGTTAAAACTTGACAAACATATAAAAGTTGAAATTGAAAATAATCTAGATGTTTCTAATGTTTTGGCTGAGCATTTTAATTCAAATGGTCAATGAAAAAAATTAAAACTTAATACAAGTGCACTAGAGAGTGATGAAGTTAAAAATATACTAAAAGCAAATAAAATAGATCTAACTAAATTTAAATTTTACATAAATGAAAATTCAATTTTAGTTGATGAACAAGACTCTAGAAAAATCAATTTTAACATTCACATTAATGCAGTTGAAACAAAGGAAAATTTTAAACTTTTTTCATCTCATATAATTGAATCAACTTATTCAGGATTTAAGAAAAATCCAAGTGAATTAAGAAATATGAGTGCACTAGAAAAATTCATTGAAGACAACCCACAAAAAATTTCATTAAAAAGTGATAAAAATCAAAATGACATTTCATTTTTTGACATCCAAGAAGAGTTTAGAAAACTTGAAGATGATGATTTTGAAAAGCTATTGGTTAAAAGAAAAGATCTACTTAAAAAATATTTCGATTTACAAAATTTAGAAAATAAAAATGAAGCTATTAACTTTAAAGTAAATAAAGTTTATATAGATAATAACAAAGAAAATACATTAGCTATTAATCTTAGAATAATAAGAGCTAAGCTAAAAGAAGTTTTAATTCGACAACAAGATCAAAGTTTAGCTAAAAGAAAAGTAACAGTCTTTACTTCAAAAGAAATGATTTTTAAAGTTTCTAAAGACACTGGTGCTATGAGAGTTAAAAAAGATGATTTAGAATTTATAAAAGCAAATGCTAAATTAAGAGCTTTTGACTATAGCTCTGCTTACAACTTTGATTTTGAAAATATGGAAGATTCTCTTTCAAAAGTTATTGTTGATTCAACTCATAAAAAACTTAAATACAAAGTTTTAGATGTTACTAAAAATGATCAATATACAAGATCATGAAAAGTAAAAATTACTAGCATAAGTGAAGATCCAAACTTAGACAAAATTGAATTTGTAAAAAACTTTGAAGTTCCTGAAAGAGCTTACATTTTTAATCAAGAACTTCAAGATGTAAATAAAAACTATTCAATGGATCTAGGAGAGTTTCAAGCTAACCAATTAACTGAAGTAACTGATTCTCTAAGACAAAGACTTCAAAGCCCAATTGTCTCTGGAGGTTGACTTGATATTAGAAGCATTTATCATGCTAGAAAAGTTTTAGAAGTTACAAAACAACTTCATTTAGCAGAAGATGTTCTAGTTGAAAAAGGAACTAAAATTTTAGCTCCTTTTGATGGTGAAATTGTTGCAGCTTATTATTTAAAATCAGAACGCATTGGTTATGGTATTGGAACAGTTACAATTCTTAAAGTTAAGAAAAAAGATTTAATAGGACATGTAGATCAAAGTGTAATTGATAATGAATTAGCTGAAACAGATAGCATTTTCATAAGTTTTATCCACTTAGATGATTCATATCTAAAAGAGCTAGGCACTGTTAAAGAATACAAAAGTAATATAGTTGGAAGAAAGCAAGAAAGAATAACTGCTGCTGTTGAAGAAATAAGTGCCAAAAGTCCTAAAAAAGTTAAAAAAGGTGATGTCATTGGCATTGTAGGAACTATTCAAAATAATGGTGGATGAGTTCCACATGTCCATGTTGAAGTTTATTATGGTAGTTCTAACTGATACACTAAAGAAGGAATAAAACAAGGACTATGACAACGAGGAATTCATAGCAATACTCCTTTATACAATTCTTATGATTCAAGCAAGCCTGAATTTAATCCTTTGGCATTAAAACCTCAAGCTGTAACTTATGCTAGAAGTAAACTTTATCACAAAATAGATGATCCTAGTACTCTAGCTCCAGGTGAGATAATTGATGAAAAATATGATAGAAGAATTTTCTATAATGACTACATAGCTTATAGACAATATGGAGTTTTAAATCCTAATTTATTTTTTAGATTTAACGGAAGTTCATCTTTAAAATTCAATATTTTTGATATTTTTCCTAACTTAGAAGAAGAACAAGAATAAAACAAAGCTTTTTAATCTAAAAATTCTTATACATTACAAATGTTTATCCTAAAAAAAGCTTAGAAAAAAGATGTAAATTTTACAAAAAAAATAATAAAAATTAAGCTCAAACAAAGCTTATAAATTGAGTTTTTACCTCAACAAAAAGACTTTAAATTAATTATTTTATATGGAAAAAATTTTTGAATTTATGTCTTTTATATTAGCTTTTATAGGGCAAAAGTAGTCCAAAAATGAAAAAAAGCCAATAAAATTTGTATAATATACCCCTATGAGAAAAAAATTAATAATAGCATTATCGACTACATTGGCTATAGTTCCTATAGCTGCTATATCATGTAATTTAGACGCAAGTATAAGTTCTAAAAAAAGTCAAAATGGACAAAGCGCTAATGGCCAACAAGCTTATCCAAGTCCTTCTAAACCAGAAACTAATACTAATGCAAGTGCAAATGGAAGCACAAGCGGAAGTACAAGTGGAAATGCAAGCGGAAGTACAAGTGGAAGCGGTTCAAAACAAACTCCTCCACCTCCTGCTGCAAATCCAGAAACTCCAAAACCTATTGCTAAAAAAACAAGCTTAGCTAAAAATGAAGTTGCTTTATCATTTGATAAATCTACTAAATCTATTAATTTAGCTCTTGAATTTCAAAGTGAAATAGAAGCAAGTAAAGAAATTACATTAACTCTTAAAAAAGATGATAAAACTTTAACAAAAGTTATTCAATCAGCAAAGTCAAAAACTCAAAATTTTAATTTCAATAGATCAGAGCTTGATGAAGGAAATTACAAACTTGAAAAAGTTGAAATCAAAGACTATGAAGCAATTTCTCCTTCTAATTTAACTTTTGAACTTAAGTATTCATATGAAGACTTATATACTAATGAAGAAGTTATTAACTTATTTGGCCAAGTTTTTAAAGGTATAAATCTTACAGGTGGAAATATTTCAAATTTCCTTAAATCAGCAGACAAACATTCATCATTTTTTAGTTGAAATAGAGATATTTTAATTAAGGAATTATCTAAAGTTCAAGATAAGCAACAACTAGTAACAGATTTTGAAAATCTTAGTTCATTAATCAAAACAGATGAGCAATGACTTAAAGTTCGTGGAATGCTATTAAAGCACTTTACTTTAGAAAAATTTAGTGATGAAGAATTAAAGAAAATTCTAACAGAGGCATTTCAAATTATTAAATCAAAAAGCCCTAATACTAACTTTAAAGAACTAGCTAATAAAACTAAAGAGCAAGTTGGAGCTCAAAACAATTTAGATGAAAATACAAATAAAAATAACTTTCTTTATTCAGTAATAAAAGCATTTATTGATACAAGTGTTATTGCAAGCAACAAAGAAGTAGAGGAAAAAATAAAACAAATTTTTGATTTATCAAATACTTCTCAAAGTGACATGACAAGACTAAGAAATTTATGAGAAAATGTAAATAACACTCTTTATGGAGCTAAAAAATAATTTAGTAATTTAAATTGTAAAAAAACTAGTTTAATTTAAGGCTAGTTTTTTTATTTTTTTCAAAAAAGTGGAAAAAAATTAATAAAAGCATTCAAAAAAAGCACTTTTCAAATTTTTTAATTTTTAGCTTAATAATTGTTTTAAAATAATAAAAATTAAATCTTTAAGGAGTAAAAATGGAAAAATTTGATTTTGTGATTATCGGCTCAGGTCCAGGTGGCTATTCACTAGCTCTTATTCTTTCTAAATTAGGTAAAAAAGTAGCTATAGCTGAAAGAAAAAACTTTGGTGGATCATGTATAAATGAAGGTTGTGTACCAACTAAAGGACTAGTTAAAGTAGCTAGAACTTATGAGTTAATTAAAAATTCATCTAAATTCGGAATTAAAGTAAATGATTTTTCTTTTGATTGAAAGCAAATCATCAAAAGAAAAAATGAAATTAAAGATACTCTAAATAATTCAATAGAAAAAAACTTAGAACTTAACAATGTTAAAATTTTTAAAGCAGAGGCTAAAGTTTTAAAAGACAAAAGTATTGAAGTTAATAATACAAAAATTTATGCTGAGAAAATAATAATAGCAACAGGCTCAAGAGCTAGAAAAATTAGCTTTGATGGCTCAGACAAAGCCCTTGAAAAACAAGTTTTAGTTGATTCAAATTACTTATTAGATATGCAAGAAGTGCCTAAAAGCATTGCTTTTATAGGAGCTGGTCCAATATCTCTTGAACTAGGATATGTTCTTAGTGCTTTAGGCTCAGATGTAACTTTGCTTGAAGGAAGAGATCAAATTCTAGCTAATTTTGACCATGATGTTAGAGAAGAAGTTTTAAAATACTTAGAGCAAAAAAACATTAAATATTTTACAAGTACTAAAGTTTTAAAATATGACCAAGACGGACTTCATTTTTCTGTTGGTGAAAAAAACAAAGTTATTAACCCTGAAAAAATAGCCCTTTCAGTAGGAAGAGAGGCTAATTTAGAGGCTGTAGAGGATTTAGATCTTGAATTAAATCCTAACAAAACAATAAAAGTTGATGATAAATTAGAAACTTCTATAAAAGGAATTTATGCACTAGGAGATGTTACTGGAAAAATGATGCTCTCAACCATTGCCTATAAACATGGTGATGTTATAGTTAATAATCTTATAAATAATAAAGAAGTAAAACTTGATTATAAAAAAGTACCTCACACTATTTATTTATCTCCAGAAATTTCATCTATAGGCCTAAGTGAAGAAGAGGCTAAAAAAACTTATGGAGAAAATCTGCTAGCTATAAAAATTCCTTCAGAAAGACTTCCAAGAAATCACGCTGATGGTAATCTTGGATATGGATTTTTTAAGCTTATAATTAACAAAGATACAAAACAAGTTTTAGGAGCTTCAATTATTTTAGAAAATAGCTCACTAATAATCAATGAAATTTCTATTGCAATGAACAATGATTTAACTATTTATGATCTTGCAAAAAGCCCTCATGTTCACCCTACTTTAGCTGAGGCTCTTTATTATGCAATCAGAGATTTATCATTTCAATAAATTACAAACTAAGGAAATATATGGAAATAGGCTCTAAAGACGAAATTATAAGTGCAATTGAAAAACACGATAGCATCGTGGTTTTTCATCATATTAGACCAGATGGAGATTGTCTTGGATCTCAAGCTGGTTTATATGAATTAATTAAGGATAACTATCCTAATAAAAAAGTTTATAAAATTGGTAATTCTTACGATAACTTCAAATTTTTAGACTTTAGTTTTAACAAAGAAGAGGAAATTGATTTTACAAATTCACTAGCTCTTGTCCCTGATGTTAGTGCTTTTGATAGAATTGAAAATTCAGAGCTTTTTGCCTCATCAAAATTTAAATCTAGAGCTAGAATTGACCATCATGAAGTGGGTCAAAATCCTCTTTATGAATATTCATGGGTAATTCCAGAATATGTAGCAGCAGCTGAAATGGTAGCTGAGCTTGCTTTTTATGCAAACTGGAAAATTTCATTAAAAGCAGCTCAATATATTTATCTAGGAATAACAACTGATAGCTCTCGCTTTTTACACTCTCCAGAAAGGTCAAATCCTCTTAGGCTAGGGGCTAAATTAATGGATTTAGGCTTTGATCCAAGTGTTCTTTATTTTAATCTTTATAAAAAAACTATGGATGATCTTAAATTTCAAGGATATGTTTTAACCAACTTTAAAAAAGAAGGTAAAGTTTTATATTTGGATCTATATAACAATATTTGAGAAAAATTTAATCTTTCAAGATCACAAGCTGCCAATTTTGTTAACTCACTAGCAAATATTGATGAAAACTTAGTTTGAGTTTTTTTCATTGAAGAAGAAAATCAAATAAGAGCAAGAATTAGATCAAATGGCCCAGCAGTGAATTTAATTGCTTCAAAATACACAGGTGGAGGACATAAATTTGCAGCTGGAGCTTCAATATGCACTCAAGAACAAAAACAAAACTTGATTAGTGAATTAAACCAGGCCATTGAAGAGTATTTAAAAACTCAAGCAAATAAATAAAATAAAAAGCTTTAGTTTTTTAAAAAAAGAAATTGACTTGTATAAATTTTTGTCAATTTCTTTATTTATATAGCTCAAATTTTTATAAAAATAAAACAAGCTAAATTTGGATAAGTTTTATCTAATTATTAATTTAAATTTATTAAATAACTTAAAATTATCAAAATAATTTTGAGGCTTTTTTTCATATTTTTGCCACATTTTTTCGTATTTTCTTATGCTATTTTTTCTTTTTTGTTAAAATAAAATAAGATGCAAATCAATGCATTTTTATTATCTAAAAAAATAAATGAAAATTTATTTCAAGAAAGGAAAAAAATGAAAGTTGTGGTTGTAGGCGCTAATCATGCTGGAACAAGCTTTATTAGAACCTTTAAGCAATTAAACAAAACTGATGAACTAGTTGTTTATGATAGAAATACTAACACATCATTTTTAGGTTGTGGTATTGCTCTATGGGTAGGAGGAGAATTTAAATCTCCTGAAGGACTATTTTATTCATCACCAGAAAAATTAGCTAAATTAGGTGCTAAAGTTCACCTTGAAAAAGAATTAATAAATGTTGATTACAAAACAAAAACTTTAACATTTAAAGATTTACAAACAAACAAAGAATTTACAGATACATATGATAAGTTAGTATTTTCACTTGGAACTTCTCCAATTGTTCCTCCATTTAAAGGTATCGATTACAAAAACATCATTGTTTCAAAACTATTTCAACACGCTGAAGAAATCTTCAAAAAAGCTGAATCAAAAGAAGTTAAAAATGTAGTAGTTATTGGAGCTGGTTACATTGGAGTTGAATTAGCTGAAGCTTTTATCAAACATGGTAAAAACACTACATTAGTTGATCTGCAAGAAAGAGTTATTCCAAATTACTTTGATGAAGAATTTACCTCAAAAATGGAAGATTCTATGAGAAAACACGGACTTAAAGTTCAACTTGGAGAAAAAGTTCAAGAATTCCAAAGTAAAGACGGAACAAATGTTAGTGCAGTTGTTACTGACAAAGGAACATATGAAGCTGACCTTGTAATTTTAGCTATTGGATTTAGACCAAATGCTCAGTTTTTAAATTTTGATAAAACAGTAAACGGAGCTTTAAAAGTTTCACCTAGACAAAATGTTCTATTAGATGGTCAAGAAGTTAAAGAAATCTATGCAATTGGTGATTCAGCTGCTATGATTCATAACGTAACTAACCAACACCAACATGTAGCTCTTGCTACAAATGCTGTTAAAACTGGTGTTATAGCAGCTCTTGATATGGTAGGACAAGGCATTGATTTTCCTGGTGTAACTGGAACAAATGCCATTTCAGTTTTTGGCTGCCATTATTCATCAACTGGTATGACTGAAAAAAGTGCTAAAAACTTTGGTATTAATGCAGTTTCAACAGAATACTTTGAAGACTTTGACAGACCTGAATTTATGAACGATAAATCAAAAGTTGGATTTAAAGTAACTTATGAAAAAGGAACACTAAGACTTCTAGGTGCTCAAGTTGGTTCTTGAAGTGATCATATCCACACCGAAGTTATCTATGCCTTTTCACTGGCAATTCAACAAGGGCTAACGCTTCCTCAATTGGCATTAATGGATGTATATTTCTTGCCGCACTTCAATAAGCCATTTAACTTTATGTTAACGCCAATTTTAAAAGCCCTTGGTATCAATTACGAATAAACTACTTCTAAAGTAGTTTTTTCTATTTCGTTAGTCAAAAATGATAAAATTAATTCAAGTTTTAAAGCCATAGAGCTTTTTGATCATTTAAAATAAATAACTTAAAAGATTAAAATATATAAAAAAAGGATAAAATGCAAAAAAAATTTAAAAAAATGTTTTACAAAAGTGTTGTTGGATTGGCCTCAGTTGCAATTTTATCCACAGCAGTCATTTCTTGTTCAAAAAAGAAAGGTTTTGATCAACAATTTGATAACAAAATTCAAGTTTTACACACTTTTTCTGCAACAGGAAAACACACTGAAGCTCTTAATGCTTTAATTGAAAAATATAATCAAGTTATGGCAAATGACCCTAACTTTATCCCTGTACAAGCTTCTCAACTAGATGGAGGATATGCAAAATCTAGACAAGAAGTTGAAACTAAATTAATCTCAGGAGATAGCACTGGATTTTATAATTTAGTTATTAATTACCCGGACTTAGTTGCTACATTAAAAAACTATGATATGAATTTAAATTTTGCCGATGAGGATCCTAATTTAAATGTTGATGTTGTAGTTTTTGCTGATCAATTTAACAAAATAAACACAGGAAGTGAGCACTTAATCGGTAAAGGAATTTGGGCAATTCCTGCTAATAAATCAGGATTTGTTTTATCTGTAAACTCTCCAGTTTTTGCTTATGTTTATGAAAGCGCTATGGCTCAAGGAGCAAAAGTTGATCCTCAAGACAAAGAATACTTTGAAAATTTTGTTAAAAGAGGACAAAGTGACAAAGTTAACGCTAATAACGACAAAACATGAGAAGGCTCAGAAATTGAAAAAATTTGAGGAAAGCCTGTAGATAGTGGATCTTTTAAAGATTATGTCTTTAAAAAATCATTATTTGAAAGTTATCAAGATCTAATTGATTTTTCAAATAAAGTTGCTCTGACATTTCCTGAATCTACTTCAACTAAAGAAATAGATGGAAAAATTTATACAGCTGAAGGTGTTTTAGGAGTTGACACTGTAGCTAATGTTATTTACTCAATTGCCTATAGTTTAGTTGAAGGAGATGATAGTAAATTTATCTTTAACAATACTAAAACTAAGAGTGTAATTGACTTTGACAGTGCTTTTCAACAAGGTAGTCCAGAATATGAAAATTTAAAAAAATCTTATGAAATTCTTAGATCAGGATTGCCTACAAAAGCTGTAAAAATCTTAGATGATGGAGACTATGCATCTAATTATCAAAAATTCCACAAAATGCTTTTTGGTTTAGGTTCTACATCTGGTTATTCATTTAACTATGCAAAAGCAGGAGCTAATAAATCTCTAACATTAGAAAACAAAAGTGTAATTAATGGAAATTTCCTTAGCTTAATTAAAGGTCTAAAACCAAAAAAACCTGATGGCAAAGATCAAAAAGCAGGATTTTTAAGTTATATTCAAAATGGAAGACACACTAACACAATATTTAAATCAACAGCAGCTAAAGAGGATGTTAAAAATTTTGATATTCAACTTTCTAGCCCTGAAGTTGATGCCTTTCTTGAAGCAAAACTTAATGGTTCTCCTAAAACAAATCCTGATTTTTATGGATTTATATCTTCTGAATCTTCAATAAAAGACTTAATTGACAAAGATAAGTCATTACTAGCTTCTAATGGTGGTCAAATAACTATACTTGGTAAAGACTATAGAAACATAACCTTCTACTACATAGATGCAGAAAAGTCAAAATTTGCTACAGGTTCAGATAGTGCAACTATGCAAGAAAATGAACTTGTTACAAGAATTGCTCCTTATAAAGCAGATAGCTCAAGGCAAAAGAATGTAATTCTTGCTCAAGGTCCTTCTTTAATTGGAATTCATGCCAATGAAAAAGAAGATAAAGGAACTAAAGCTTTTGTTAAATGACTATTAACAGGAACAATTGATGAAATTTCTATTGGAAAACAAGGTGAAGAAATTAAATATACAAATCAAAGTCCAATTTCAATTTTTGGAACTCACTCATCATATTTAATTCCTACAAAAGAATTCTTTAAAAATCCTGTAAGTGTTGACAAAGGTAAAACTCCAGAAAACAAAAAAGAACTTCCACAAGCTCTAGATGAGGCTAAAAGAACTTCTAAAAGCGAACTTGAAAGAATATTTAGACTAGCTTCAAATAGAAACAACAATAAAGTAAGTGCAGTAGATACAATTCAAAGATCAGAGGCCTTTTCAACAACCTTGCCTTCTCAAGTTAAAACAGATGAAGATTTACAAAAATTAATCTCAAGCCTTCCTCTTTCTGAAGGTTATAGTGCTAAATTTACTTTAGATAAATCAAAAGCTCATCTAAATAGCGATGCTGAAGGAAAAATTTACATAAGTCTAAGTGTAACATCAACTAAAGAAGGTCAAAAAGAAGAATTCTATCTTTTAGGAATGGGAAAAACAAGATTAAATGCAGCAGTGCAAGTTTTAGCAAATGCTTTTAGAAAAACTAATGACGAGCCTGAACAAAACGTTATATACCAAGATCCAATTGATTTATTTTCACCAAAATACAGAGATTCAATAAATAATATTTTCTTAACTCAAGCAAAAGCAATTAGACAAAATCCTAATGTTGCAAATCAAGATTTTGAAGCTTTTGTAGAAAATGTTAAACAAAAAGCTAAATCTACTACACAAGCATAATTATGAAAAAAAGAACATTATTTTTAATTTTATCTTTGACTTCAATTGCACTTTTACCTAGTGTCTTTATTTCTTGTAGCCATTCAACAGAGGCTAAATTAAGAGAGCCTAAATTAAACTTCAACGTTGATGTTGAAGAATTTAAGAATAACCATCCTGGTTTTGAAGTCTATGATGGAGAAATGGCTAGTTATGGAGATGGAGATACCTTTGTTGTTAATCTTTATAGAAATCCTAAAAATCCAACAAGAGCTTTTGCAACAAAAATTAGAATACAACTAATAGACACTCCTGAATCAAGTGATATAAATAAAGATGGTAAATATTCAGAAGCTGAAAAAAAATGAGGAAAAAAAGCCTCTGACAAAGTTAAAGAACTTATTCCATTAAATTCAAAAGTTAGAGTTTTTCTTTCAGGGGCTAAAACTTATGATAGAGAAGTAGGAACTGTATTTTTTGGTGAAAACTTTTCAAGAAATTTTTCAGTTGAAATGATAAACGCGGGCTTGGCTCGACCAAATGGTATAGATTTTTTAAAAACTCAATATGAAAATCCAAAACATATGGCAAATTTTTTAGCAATCGAGCTAGCTTATGCTTTTAACTCAGCTATCAATAATAAAAGGGGTATGTTTTCTGACTATCCAACATGGCAAGAAACTATGAAAAAGGTTTTTGTAGAAAGAGGAACTGGTACAGCAGTCTATGATAATCTTTTTGTAGGAAAAGCCAATAGTATTTTCAAATATGAAAATAAAAATAAGGAAAAATAATAAATGAAGGAAGAAAAAATGTCAGGCTACACCCAAATTATTGATCAACTTAAAGAAGCCTCAGATAAAAGATTTGAAGAAAAAGATGATCTCCATGCTCTTGAAATTAAAAATCTAGTAATTGACTTTGGAGAGACTTTAGCAGTTGATAATATTTCATTTAAACTAAAAAAAGGTGATTTAGTAACTCTGCTAGGTCCTTCAGGATGTGGTAAAACCACAACTTTAAATGCCATTGCTGGACTTTTAGCTCCAACTAGTGGACAAATCATTTTTTCTGGAAATGATGTTACAAAAGTTAATCCACAAAAAAGAAAATTGGGCTTAGTTTTTCAAAACTATGCCCTTTATCCACATATGTCAGTTTATGCAAATATAGCTTTTCCTTTGCAAAACGACATAGATTGAAAAATTAAAATTAAAGAAAAATCTCTTAATTCTCAACACAAAATTAATACAATTATTTTAAAAACCAATGGAGCTAGTGAAAAAGAACTTGAACAATACACTCATCAACTTCACAAAGTTTTGGATATCAAAAAAGAACTTGAACATCGCTATAACAATGTAAAGTCACAAATAAACTTAATAGATGATGAAGCAAGATCTCAATTTGCACTTGTAAAATTGCATAGAGTAGCTGAAATTTCTCAGTTAAGTAAAAAAGTTCTTGAAGATGTTAAAAAAATTGATGATGAGCTTATTGAACAAATCAAAGATGAAAAAGAAAAAGAAAAAATTACTCATTTAAAAAATGAGGCTAAAGAACAAAAAAACAAACTAAAAGCTGAATATAAAGCTAATTTATTATCAATAAAAGAGCACTATAAAAAAGTTCATTTAGAGAAAAAAGAATTTTTAAATCAAAAAATTTTAGAAAAAAAACAATCTCCTCTAAACATTCAAATGAAGGAAATTACAATTGATTTAAAAACTATTCCTAAAGAAGTAACTAAAAAATATTCTTTAATGTCTAAAGAATTAATTAAAAAATATAGCCTTGAAAGATCTAAGCTTTCTCAACAAGAAATTAGCAAAATTGAAGAGTTAAAAACTCATGTTATTTCCATAAGAAAAGCAATTCACAATGAAGTTATGAATGTCTCTGAAAGAGTTGACATTATTAAAAACTTACAAAAAAAACCAACTAAGCTCTCAGGAGGACAACAACAAAGAGTGGCCATTGCTAGAGGTATTGTTAAAAAACCTAAGATTCTTTTAATGGATGAGCCTCTTTCTAACTTAGATGCTAAGTTAAGAAACCAAACTCGACAGTGGATTAGAAAAATTCAAAAAGAACTTGGAATTACCACAATTTTTGTTACCCATGACCAAGAAGAGGCTATGTCTATTTCAGATACCATTGTTTGTATGTCAACAGGAAAAATTCAACAAATAGGCTCACCTATAGATCTTTACAACAAACCAAAAAATGAGTTTGTAGCTAAGTTTTTAGGTGTTCCTGAAATGAACATTTTTGAAGTTGATGTAAAAGAGAATGTTTTATATTTACACAATATTAAATTATTTGAAAGTCCTGTCAAAATTGCTAGCAACAAAGTTGATTTTGGAATAAGAGCTGAAGATTTTGTTGAAGCTGAAGGTTCACACATTATTGGAAAAATTCTTTCAGTTGAATATTTAGGTAAGGAAATTCAAGCTGTAGTTGATGTCGCTAATTTAGGAAGTCTAAATGTAATTTTAAGAAAAAAACTTAAATATGAAATTGGTGAAGAGATAAGACTTTGATTCAACAAAAACAAAGCTCATCTTTTTGATGTTCTAACCAAGGAAAGATTAAACTAATGTTTTTTAAATATTTTACAAATTTAAAAACTAAAACTAAAAAAAATGAATTAGCTTTTCTTCAAAGAAGAACACCTTTTTACAAGCCTTTTTTGGCACTCTTGCCTTCTTTAACTTTATTAATTCTTTTTACAGTTATACCTTTTTTTATAGCTTTAAAATTTGCTTTTACCTCGCCTGTAGATATAAGAATTCAAAATAGTGATTCCTTTAACTTTAGAGCATTTGAAAATGTTTGAAGTGATCCTGTTTTTTTACTAGGAGTAAGAAACTCGATGCTCTCATCAGTAATTACTCTTCCTATAACATTTGTAATTGCTTTAATTATTTCAAGTGCTATTGTGCATGTTTATCGAAAATGAGCTAGAGGATTTTGACAAACTGTCTTTTTCCTTCCTTATGTAACTAACTCAATTGCTATTTCCATAGCATTTTTCTATCTATTCTATTCTAATGGTGGAATTGTTAATAAAATACTTGGATCACAAATTCAATGACTTGACAATATTGAAGTAGGAAATTATAATGCAATAGCCGTTATTATCATCCACAGAGTTTGAAGTGGACTTGCTTTTAATATCTTGATCTTGACAGTTGCTATGCTTGGAGTTGATCCTACTTTATACAAAGTAGCTGCAGTTGATGGAGCAAGTAAATGAAAACAATTTTTTAGAATTACTCTTCCTTCAATTAGTAGAACTTCTAATTTTTTAATAACTGTTGGAATTATTAATGGAATAAAAGTCTTTCCACTAGGGCTATTTCAAAATAGAACAGATGATGCCATTAGATACCAAGGAACAACTATTATGATCTATATCTTTGATGCTGTTAAAGCAGGAAGATTTGGACAAGCAGGAGCTGCTTCACTTTCACTTTTTGGACTAGGAATTGCCCTTTCAGTAGTCATGAAACAAGGACTTGCTTTACTAATCAAAGCATTTGGAAAGTGAGGTGAGCACCGTGTTTACAACAAAGTTAAAAATTCAACAGTTTTTAAGTAATAAAGTTAAAAACTTTAGAAGAGAAAAACTATTAAAGCCAGTTGAAAATGAATCTGCTTTAAAGATGATTATTGGCTTTGTTATTAAATCTTTAGTTTTACTTTTCTTTGCCACAATTATTGTTTTTCCATTTTACTTTCTAATAGTTATAGCTTTTAAACCAGACATTCCTGAGCGTACTAATGAAATAAGAACTATTTCATTGCTCTTAGACAATCTAAAGTGAGAAAACTTTTCAAAAGCCTTCCAAGCTGGTTATTTTAAAGCTGTGTTTTTATCAACTTTAACTACTGTTTTTTCAATATTTGCTAAGATATTTTTCTCAATGACACTTGGCTATGCTTTTTCATTTCATAAATGAAGAGGTAAAAAAATAGTTTGAGCTATCTTTTTATCTATTTTAATTCTCCCTGAAGTTGCTCTTCTTGTTGGACAATACCAAGTTTTTGTAATTTTAAACTGAAGAAGAAATCCAACTATTTTGCTTTCTCTAACCCTTCCTTTTGTAGCTTCAATATTTAGTGGATTTATGTTTCGAATTGCCTTTAGTTCAATTCCTGATAGAATCAAAGAAGCTGCAATGATTGATGGAGCTAGTGAAATAAAATACTTTTTAAAAGTTGCAATTCCAATGGTCAAACCTACAATTTGAACAGTTTCAATTTTAACTGGATTTGCAACATGAAATTCATATGTCTGACCTGCACTTATTTTCAGTGCAAAAGTTCCAAATCCTGAGAGCTTTTGAAGAAACTTAGATGTTATAAGTACATGACTTTTCAACATCGGAAGAGAAGAAATTGACGATACATTTGATTTATTAATCAATGTTAAATTGGCAGGAACAATTATTGCCATTATGCCTATGTTTATAATATACTTTTTATTAAGAAAAAGAATTATGAGGGCAATAGGGCGTCAAGGTTCAGGGGTAAAAGGATAAAGCTATGTTGTGACTTAGAATATTACGAGAAAAAAAATGATTCCAAAACTTAATTCCATTTTGATCTTGAGTTAAAAAAAACTTAATAGCAATTGGAATATCAAGTGCAATTATTGTTGTTGGTCTTGCATTTTTTATAGCTGGAATCTATGGAGTAATAGTAACTTTTTCCGATAGTAGAATTTACTAACACAACAAATAAAATAATTTAGGAGGCAATCATACATCAACAAATGATTTCAAAAATCGAATCTCAAAATAAGAAACTATTTTTAATTAGTATTTTTTCACTTATTATTTTTGTTATTGCACAAATATTGCTTTTTACAACTCTTACTTCAAGTAGCTTGAGACAATTTGAAAAAATAACTGAAATAGGAGCAAATCTTGAAAAAACTACAAGTTTTCCCTTAAATATTGGCCTTATTGCGACTGTAGCTGTTTTTTGATTAGTTGTATTGATACTATGAATTACCATGTTAGTTCTAAAAATAAGTTTGATTCTGAAATTGTCTAATTTAGATTCACAACTAATTTTAGAAGAAGATAAAACAAAATATTGAATGGTAACAAATAATGTTGGTTTAACTAAAGTTCTTTTGATTCTTTCAATTTTTATCTTGCCAAGTATCTTAGTGTTTATATCTTATTTTAAGATAAAAGATATTATTAAAAAACTAAAACTTTTTGGTTTTCAAGAACAAATAAAGCATCAAAATTAAATTCAGATTAAAAAAATCTTGATATTTAATTTTTCCCTTAGTTAAAAATAAGTTAAACATATTAAAAAATTTAGCTTATCAAATTAGAAAAAATATTTAATTTTAAAAGTACCTATTGATTAGGTACTTTTTATTTTTAAAACTTAAATAGTGAAATTTTTATTCATAAAACATTACAAAAAATGGTTTTTATCTAAAGATTTGCCTTTTTTTATAAAAAAAAATAGAATTTTGTTATATGCATTTTTTCAAAATGCACATAGTTTATTTATAATTAAAAATTTAGTATTGGAGTTTATACCTTATGGAAATAGAAAAAAGAATAAAATTTAGTGCAAAAGATTTAGGTATTGCCTTTGATTTTGAGTTTCTAAAATACGAAAATCGTATAATTGAACTTGAAATTAGAAAACCACTTATCAAATTGGAATATAATTTTGATTATTTTGGAGTCTTTATGGAAGAACTTTTATATTGACTTTCAAGAAATGGTTTTCAAACAAGATGAGACTTTCTTGAAATTTGACTAAATGATTTAGAAAAATTAGAACTTTCCAAAGAAGATTTAGAAAAATTGAAAAAAGATCTAAAAAGTGTTTCAAATTGAGACATTAAATGGAAGGAATAATATGAAAATTTTTGTAAGTAAAACATACGATCCTTATAAAACTCTTCCTTTAGAAGAGCTTTTATTAAAGGATGCTAGCATTGATGATGAAATTGTCTATATTTACCAACATGAAAATGCAATCATTTTAGGAAGAAATCAAAACACCTATGAAGAAGTTAATGCAGATTATGTTAAAGAAAAAAACATTGACATAGTTAGAAGAATTTCAGGTGGAGGAGCTGTCTATCAAGATTTAGGAAACATCTGCTTTTCTTTTATTACTCATAACAACAAAAATAGCTACATGAACTTTTTAAATCCTATTATTCAATTTTTAAAATCACTAGGATTAAACGCTGATTTTAAAGGAAGAAATGACCTTGTGGTAAATGGTTTTAAAGTATCTGGAAATGCCCAATATATTTATAAAGATAAAATGATCCATCATGGTACTTTGCTTTTTAAAACTGACTTTAGTGTAATGGCTAGTGCACTTAATCCTTCAAAGTTAAAAATTGCATCAAAAGGTATTAAATCAATTAAACAAAGAGTTGCAAATATTTATGATCTTTTACCTAATAAAATTGAAGAAGATGTTTTTATTCAAAAGATGATTAAATTTTTTGTTGAAGAATTTGGAGCGGAGCTTTGAGAAATTGATCAATCTCGCTATGAAACTAAGTTAAAAGAGCTAAGTTCTTTTAGAAAAAGCCAAGAATGACTTTATGGAAAAAATCCAAAATTTGATGTAGTAAATCAAGCTAAATTTGATGGTGGAATTTTAACAGTTAAATACTCTATTAAAGATGGAAATTTTGAATCTTTAAAATTTGAAGGAGACTTTTTAAGTTCAAACAACACAGAAGAAATAGCTGAAAAATTAATTGGTAAAAAATATGACAAAAATACAGTTATGGATCTTTTAAATTCAGTAAGCTTTGAAGAGTATTTTGGACTACTTCAAAAAGAAGAAATTATCGCTTTATTGTTTGGTGATAAAAATGAAAATTTTGAATTTTAATCTCAAATATTTTTTAGAACAAAATGAAAAACCACTTGTTCTATTTATTCATGGCTTTAAATCTTCACATAAAGCTTTTGCCCCAATTGTAAATATGCCAAATAGAGACTTTGACATTGTCTCTATTGATCTTCCTTTTCATGGAGAAACTACTTTAGATGGCCCATTACAACAAAAGGTTGATTTAAAATTTTTGTGTGAATTTACAGCTGAGTTTTTAAAGCAAAAAAATTTAAAACCCGCTTTAGTAGTAGGGCACTCTTTAGGAGGGCTTATTGCTCTTAGTTTGGTTGAAAAAGAGCTTGTTGATTACGGGCTTTTATTAGCTCCTTTAAATTATCTTTATTGAAGCTCTCCTGAAATGGATAAATTAAAAAGATGGTTTATTCCCCAAAATTTAGATGACATTAATGAAATGCTTTTGGCTCTTGTAAGTCAAAGACATCCCTATTTCAAAACATATTCTCAATCAATATCTCGCATAGCAAAAGCAATGCTTTTAGAAAAGGATAAAAAAGAAAAAGAATACAAAAATATCCTTGATGATATTTTTTCGGAGAATTTTGCTTTTGATTTTGTCAAAAAAACTTATAATGGAGCAAAAAGGAATTTTGAATTTCTCTCAGGAGAAGATGATTTATTCATTCTAAAAGAACACATTGAAGAGTTAGCTAAAATCCATGAAGTTGATTATGAGATTTTACCAAAAACAGGACATGCCATCATCTTTGAAAGACCAAATGAAGTTTTTAACAAAATTTCAAAAACACTTACAAAATTAAAACTTTAAACAAGAAACAAAGAATAGGAAAATCATGCTAGATTTAAAAAAAATTTTAAATAATCCAGATTATTATAGAAATATTTTGCTAAATAAAAAAGCTAATATTTCCTTGTTTGATGAACTTGTTAAAATCGGAAAAAAACGTGGAGAGCTTATGCAAAAATCTCAGTCATTAAAGGCTAAGATAAATGAGCTTTCTAAGTCTTTTATAAAACTAAAAACTAATGAAGAAAAAAACGAGCTTAAAGCTAAAATTTCAAAAATAAAAAAAGAGCAAGAACAAAAAGAAAAAAAATCAGAATTAATTGATGATAGAGTCTTTTTTTTACTGGCAAATTTACCTAATATCATTCTTGATGATGTTCCTTTTGGTGAAGATGAAAATTCAAATATTGTCATTGAAAAAAAAGAAAACCTTGGTAATGGACTTATAGTTCATGATTTTTCACACTATGACATAGCTGAAAAATTTGGCTTAGTTGATTTTAAAAGAGCTTCTAAATTATCAGGACCTCGCTTTGTTATTTTTAAAAACCAAGGAGCCAAATTAGCTAGAGCTTTAATGGATTTTATGCTTGATACAAACATTCAAAAAGGCTACAAAGAAATTTTGCCTCCTTTTATTGTTAAAGGACACAATCTTTTTGGTACAGGACAGCTTCCTAAATTTGAAGAGGACCTTTTTAAACTTGAAAATGGAATGTATTTAATTCCAACAGCAGAGGTCCCTGTTACAAATTACTATAATGATGAAATCATTAATTTAGACAAACCAAAAATGTTTGTCTCTTTTACTGAATGTTTTCGTTCAGAAGCTGGTTCTGGAGGAAAAGATAATAGAGGACTAATAAGATCACATCAATTTAAAAAAGTCGAAATTGTTAAAATCACAAATGAACAAGATGGAATTAAAGAGTTTGAAAAAACAATAGAAGATGCCTCACATCTTCTAGAGCTTTTAGAAATACCTTATCAAAAAGTGCTTCTTTGTTCAGGGGATACCTCTTTTAGTTCAATGAAAACCATTGACCTAGAACTTTGGCTTCCTTCAGAAAAAAGATTTAGAGAAACCTCTTCTATTTCATACTTTGGTGATTTCCAAGGAAGAAGAGCAAAAATTAGATATAAACAAAATGATAAAACTTATTTTGCTCATACCATCAATGGATCGGCTCTTGCCATTGATAGAGTTTTTGCTGCTTTAATTGAATTAAATTATGATTCAAAAAACGAACTAATTAAAATTCCAGAAAAATTAGTTCCCTATTTTGGTAGCTCACAAATCGCGAGGAAATAATGAACAACAAAACAAAAATAAGTCAGTGTAAACAACTAAGAGTTTATGTGCCTAACCCTAAAGGAAACATCTTATTTTTACATGGCTTTACTGGACGTTTTGAAGATCATCTTCAAATGAGAGATTATCTTCAGGACTACAACCTTTTTGCAATCAATGTTCCAGGACATGCAAAAAGTCCTTTTGTAGATAGCTCTGAGTTAAACATGGCCTCATATGCTCAATTTTACAAAGAATTTATTGAAGAGTTAAAACTTGACAAAGTTATTCTTTTTGGAAGAAGTATGGGTGGAGGAATTGCAACAATTTTACAAAGTCTTTTAGACAAAGAAAAAGTTGAAAAAATTATTTTAGTAAACCCAGCTAATCCAGGAATTGTCTCAACTAATGAATCAATTGAACACATCAAAAAAATGATGCCAGAAAGCATTGAAGATACAAGAGATGTTTTGGCAAGTTTTTACTATGATCCAATTGCATTTTTTGGCTCACAAGAAAAATTTGAACAAGCTTGTTTAAACTATTTTAACAACCTTCAAGAACTAACTCACTTGAAGGTAATGGTTGATCCAGAACTTATGAATAAATCAGCTATAAAAATGCAAGAAGCAATTGAAAAAATTCAAGTGCCTACTTTAGCTATAGTTTGTGAAGATGATAGACTAGTTCCAACTAAAGGATCTCTTAAATCATATGAAAATCAAAAGTTTGTAAAAATTGTGGTAATTCCAAAATCTGGACATATGCCACAAGTTGAAAATCCAAAAGAATACTGAGATCAAATTTACAAATTTTTAGAAAGGTAAAAAATGCACAAAACAAAAATAAGTCAATGTAAACAACTAAGAATTTATGTGCCTAATCCAAAAGGAAACATTCTTTATTTACATGGTTTTACATCTAGATTTGAAAATCATTTTGATAATGTTGAAAATTTAAAAGATTATAACTTTTTTGCCATTAATGTTCCTGGACATGGTGAAAGTCCTTTTGAAGATAGCTCTGAGTTAAATATGGAATCATATGCTCATTTTTATAAGGAATTTATTGAGGAGCTAAAATTAGATAAAGTTATTTTATATGGCTTATCTATGGGTGGAGGAATCGCCATAATTTTACAAAGTCTTTTACCCAAAGACATGGTTGAAAAAATAATCTTAGTTAATCCTTCAAATAGGAAAAAAACTGATGGCCAAGCTGAGCCTATTGCTGATAAAAATATTAAAGAACTTTTAAAGATGATTCCAACTAGTGTTGATGATACAAGAGATATCATGAACAAACTTTACTATGATGCAAAAAGCTTTTTTCAAACAGAAGAAAACTTTGAAGCCAATGTTAAAAGATACTATGAAAATCTTTTAAATTACAAACACTTAAGAGTAATGGTTGAACCTGAATTAAGATTAAGAATTGGAAAAATAATTGCTCAGTCAATTGAAAAAATTCAAGCACCAACTTTATTAGTTGTAGGTGAAAATGATAAGTTGATTCCAACAGCACAAACTGTTGAAAATTTCAAAGATCACAAAAGCGTAAAAATTGTTTACATTTCAAAATCTGGACACATGCCACAAGTTGAAAATCCAAAAGAATATTGAACTAAAGTTCATCAATTTTTAGAAAGCTAAAATATGCACAAAACAAAAATAAGTGAGTGTAAACAACTAAGAATTTATGTTCCTGAACCAAAAGGAAATGTTGTCTATTTACATGGCTTTACATCTAGATTTGAAAACCATTTAAAAAACTTAAAAAATCTAAAAGACTACAATGTTTTTGCAATCAACATTCCAGGTCATGGTGAAAGTCCTTTTAAAGATGAAAGTGAATTAAACTCTGAAGCTTTTGCACATTTTTATAAAGAATTTATTGAAGAGTTAAAACTAGACAAAGTTATACTTTATGGAATTTCAATGGGTGGAGGAATTGCCATAATTTTACAAAGCCTCTTACCAAAAGACATGGTTGAAAAAATCATTTTAGTAAATCCATGTAGTAGAAAAAAAGACTTTGATCCACAAGAGTATTTAACTAATCAAAATGCAAATGATATTTCAAAAATGATTCCTGAAAGCATTGAAGATTCTAAAGAAATAGTTAACAGACTTTTCTATGATGCAAAGAGCTTTTTTAAAACACAAGAAAACTATGATCTTTATTTAAATGATTACTATAAATCACTTGCAAATCTAAAGCATTTAAAATCAATGCTTGATTTAAAACTAAGAGCTAGAATCGGAAAACTAAATAGTCAGTCAATTCAAAAAATTCAAGCACCAACTTTATTAATTGTTGGTGAAAATGACAAACTAGTTCCAAGTGAAAAAACTATTGAAAATTTTAAAGATCATCCACATGTAAAAACAATTATTATTCCTAAAACAGGACATATGCCACATTTAGAAAATCCATTTGTCTATTGAAGCCAAATTTTTGATTTTCTAAATAAATAAATTTTAAAAACTAGGAGAAAAAAATGAATCAAACAAAAATCAGTGAGTGTAAACAACTAAGAATTTATGTACCAGAACCAAAAGGAAATATTCTTTTTTTACATGGTTTTACATCTAGATTTGAAAATCATCTAGACATAGTAAAACACTTTCCAGATTACAATGTCTTTGCAATCAATGTTCCTGGACATGGAGATAGTCCATTTAAAGACCCAGTAGAATTAGCAGGCGAATACTACGCTCATTTTTACAAAGAATTTATCGAAGAGCTAAAACTTGATAGTGTAATTTTAATGGGTCATTCAATGGGAGGGGGAATTACAACCATTCTTCAAGGAATTTTACCTAAATCACTTGTTAAAAAAATAATATTGGTTAACCCTGCCAATCGTGAAGTTATTTCAACTGATCAAAAAGTAGAACACATAATTAAAATGATGCCAAATACTATTGAAGATACTAAAGTAGTTATTGATAGTCTTTACTATAATGCAAAAGATTTTTTTCAAACAGAGCAAGCATATGAATTTGCAATTAAAAGCTACTATGATGAACTTCAAAAAATGAAACATCTTAGAATAATGGTTGATCCAAATCGTATGAAAAGATTTGGACAATTAATTCAAGAAGGAATTGATAAAATTCAAGCCCCAACTTTATTAATTGTTGGTGAAGATGATAGACTAGTTCCAACTCAAGGAACGGTAGAGTGTTTTAAAAATCAAAAAAATGTAAAAATAGTTTACATAGCCAAATCAGGACATATGCCAATGGTTGAAAATCCAAAAGATTATTGAAAAGAAATTCACACATTTTTAGAAAACTAAAAATCAAAAACAAAAAACTATCTATTTATCTAGATAGTTTTTTTGTACAAAATTTTCTTGGTTATAAAACTTTATTTACCTATTTTTATATCAATTGTGATTCTTATTCTAAAAGCAAGCAATGCTTCATTTATTAAATCATAGTTGTTCTCATTAACATAGTTACTTAGCATTTAATCTTCCTTACATTTATTAAAATCAATTGTACTTAAAAAAATAATGTAAACTTAAGAATACTATAAAAAAGGAGATAAAATACAATTTTTTAAATATTTAAAAAAATATCCTTTTTTGTCTTTTATTAGCTATTTCTTATACATTTTATTAGCTCTTGATGCAGTAGTAGTTATTTACCTAAGTTCACAATTAATTTATGCTGCAGGTATTACAAAAAACATAAATGATTTGTACTTGGTTTTAATAGTAAATATTGTACTTTTTTGTTTGGGTGTAATTATTTTCCTTTTATCTAGATTTACAAAAAATAAATTTTTAAACAAGATAAATAGTGACTTGATTTTTGATTTAGTTGAAAATATATCTAAAGAAAAAAACAGTGATTTTAAAATAAATGGAAAATCTCATTATATTTCTGAAATCAAAAATTTTAATGATTTTGGATTTGAAAATACTTTTTCCAAATCTCATAATTTAATCTACTCACTTTCTTTTTTAACAATTTCTATTATTTTCTTTTTTGTTATAAATCCTATTATTGGAGCAATTGCTATTTCTATAATTATATTTTTGAATATAATTCCATATTTTTTATTTTCAAGAATTTCAAGAAAACAATATGAAAATATCTATAAGATTTTTGGTCAAAATCATGAAAATATCAATAGATCATTTTCAAAATACAAAGCTTATTATTTATTTGGAAAAAACAAGTTTTTCTTCTTTAAATTAGAAAAACAAACTAGAGATTTTTTAGATAGTGCATTAAAAAAATATAAAATTTTAATTTTTGTAGAACTTTTTCAGAGTTTTGCACAAATTTTAGCATTTATAGTTTTTATATTTATATCTATTGTGTTAATAATTGAACAAAAAATAGTTCAATTAGATTATTCAACTTTTTTAATTATTAATTTATTTTTTATTACAGGTGATAGAGCTAGAGACTTTGGAGGAGAAGTCATTATGTTTTTTAGCCATCTACCATATTTAAAATTTTCAAATAAAGATAAAAAGATTGTTAATTTAAATGAAAACATTTCAGAAATTAATTTTAAAAAGATAGAAATTAAAAATTTAACTTTTGGATATGAAAATGAAGAAAAGAAAATTTTTGATAATTTTAATTTTGTTTTTGAAATTGGTAAAAAATATGCAATAGTTGGTCCTTCAGGAAGTGGAAAATCAACACTGATTGACATATTAACAAAAAATATCGAAAATTATGAAGGAAAAATTCTAGTTGATGGCAAAGATTTAAAATCCATTGACAAAACCCCTTATTACAACTCTTTTACTTTTCTTGATTCAACTGAATTTATCTTTAAAGATAGCATTTACAATAATGTAACTTTATGAGAGACTAACAACGAAACAAGTGCCTATGAAGCATTAAAAAAAGCTCAATTAAGCAAAAAAATTCTTGATAAATTTAGTCAAAAAGACTCTTTTGAAAATTTATCTACAGGGGAAAAGCAAAGAATTAATTTTGCTATCCATTTTTATAGAAATAAAAACTTTTTAATTTTAGATGAAGCTCTTTCAAATTTAGACAAAAATAATGTCGAAGCACTTTCAAAGCAACTTTTTTCCAACAAAGATTTGTTGTTAATAAATGTAACACACCATCTAGATGAAAACAACAATGATTATGATGAAATTATAAGAATGAATGAGATAGGAGATTTAAGTGAAAAAACTATGACAACAATCTAAATTTCTATTTCTATTTTTTTTAATTGTATCTGCTTCAGCAAGTTTATTATCACTTGCTTTAGAAGTGCCTTTTGCATATTTAGTAGAATACTTTGACAAAGCTTTAATTAGTGGTGATTCTAGTTTAAAAAATCTTTACTATCAAATAATTTATTATGTTAGTTTTTATTTATTAGCTCTTATTTTTTCTTGATTTATGCAAACATGAAAATGAAAATTAACGCACAAAATTATATCCCTAACAATTAGAAAAATCGAAGAGCAATTCATAAAATCAAACTATGAATATATCAATGATTTTAATGGATCAAAATACTTTTTGATAATAGCTAGAAATTCAAGAATGGTTGCTAATAGATTTGTTCTTATTGTCAACATAATTTCAACTTTTTTAACTTTAATTGTCTTTGCTTTGTTATCTTTTGCCTTGTTTAGTTATTGAACTTTAACTTTTATGCTTTGTATAATTTTAGTCTCTGGATTACCATTAATTTTTTTAACAAAAAGGAAAAAAGAATATCTAGAAAAAAGAAACAATTCCGAAGAGCATTTTTATACAAAACTAGAAGATTTATTAAATGGTTTTTCTCGCTTTTATTTTTCAAACAAACAAAAACTAATAGCAAAGCAAGTTGAAAATGAAAATATAAAATGATTTAAAAAAACAACAAATATCAAAACATTGAATCAATAATTGAATTTGTTTCTAAATACTCTATTTTATTTGTCAACATAGCTGCACAAATAATAATGGCGTTTTTAGTTTATAAAGAAATTATAACTATTGGTAGTTTTATTTTCTTTGTTGGATCAATTCCTACTTTTTCAAATTTTATTCCTAATTTATTTTCAAATATTTCTGAATACAAAAGTACTCAACCTGCATTAGATGAGATGAACTTAAATTTAAAAGAAGATAAAAATCCTGTATTTAATGAAAATATTAAAGAAATTCAATTACAAAATTTAAAAATTCAATTTGACAAAAATCAAGTTTTTGATAATTTTAATTACACTTTTTCATTAGGAAAAAAATATGCAATAGTTGGCCCTTCAGGAAGTGGTAAAAGTACACTATTAAAAATTCTTTTAGGTTTGAATTTAAATTATGAAGGATCTGTAAAAATTAACAATAAAGAAATAAAAGATGTTAATGATGATTTTTTAAGAAATAAAATTACATACTTGTCAAATGATTTTTTCCTTTTTAAAGATAGCATTGTAAATAATATTGCAATGGATCAACAAAATCAAAAAGAAAAATTGGACCATTCATTAACACTAACAAATTTAAAAGATGAATTAGCTAATAAAGATTTAAATGATCAAAATTTCGATATAGAAAATTCACTTTCTTTAGGTCAAAAACAAAGAGTTAATTTAGCTAGAATGTTTTTTCACAACAAAGACTTTATTCTCTTGGATGAGGCCCTTGCAAACCTTGATAAAAATAACATTGATGTAATTTTAAATAACTTATTAAATGATAAAACTAAAACTTTAATTTATGTAAGTCATCATTTAAATGATGAACAAAAAAATAAATTTGATGAAGTTTTAGATTTGAAAAAAATTCATCTTAAAAATTAAAAACATCTTTAAATTTTTTAATCATTAAATATTCAATATTTCATCTATATATTTTTGCCTTAACTCTAAAAATTTTTTTCTTTCAGGAGACAAATATTCTTTAGGAATTGTTGAAAAATACTCTCTTAAATTCTCATATTTTTTGAAGAAATTTTCAATGTTATTTTCATCTAATTCATCAATTATTATTTTTTTAATTTTTCCTGAATTAGCACTATATGTAAAAGATAATTTATCAAAAAGAAAATGCATTGTTTTGTGTAAAAATAAAAAGTTGTATTTATCACTAATAAAACCTAAAAATTTTTGATATTCATCACTTTCAAAAACACTATCATGATATTTATGTTTAAAAGAAGAACTAAAGACTATTTCCATTAATTTTTTCTTAGAATAACTCACTGGTAAAATATGAGCTTTTTCTAAATCAGGAGTATATTTTCAACTAAAAGTATTTTCATTATTTGTTCTAAATTTTCTTCTTTGTTTGTGAATATCTTGATCAATTTTTTGAAATGAATGAAAAGTTTTTTTCATTTGTAATTCAATATTTTTTTCAATAATTTTAAATTCATCAACTGTTAAATTTTGGTTAAAATCAAAAAATATTTTTTTGGTTATTTCACTTACACTTTCAAGATAATCATCTTTTAAATTTTCACTTTCATAAATCATATTTGCTTGCTTTTTATTTACATTTGTATTCTTATTTTTGAATAGCTTAAAAAATGTAACAAAATTATATTTTTTATTTTTATATACTAAAAGCATTTGACCTGATTTGTGATTTTGAATTTCCCCTGAAGGATTGTTTCCTCTAATTAAAGCTATTATTGACTTTAGTGTTTCTAAATTTAAATTTTGAGTTTTATAATTGATAAAGTTATTGAATATTTTTAGATTATTTTCTGATAATTCAACAACTTTATTTCTAAGACCTTTTTCAGGTCTTATTTCTTGTTTAAAAAGAGGCTCTAATTTTTCAAATAATGCCTTTCTTCGCAAGTAATTTTTGTTCTTATTTTCAAATCATGATTTAGTTGTGTAAATATCAATACTTAAGCTTTTAAATTCAATTATGTAATCATAAATTATTCCATTTTTATCATGTATAAATTTTATTTGTCCCAAAAATTTTGATCTATTGTCTTCTAGATCAAAATTGCTTGATACAAACTCAAAAGATGATCATCTATAACCATATTCCAAAAGCTCTAATTTACTATTATTTTTTAATTTTTTATTAAGCATTTAACAACTTCTTCAAAAAGCGATTCTAAAACTTCAACAGAAATTGAATTTCCACATGTGTAAATTATTTTTGTTTGAGAAATTAAATTTTCTTCTTGTACTTGTTTTGCTTTATCTAAATCAAAACCCATGTATTGATAAGCCTCTAGTGCATTCATTGCTCTAATTTTTTGATTACCATCTTCATCAAAGAAAAATTTAATTCTTGAATTAGCTCCTGATGCAGTTAAAGTAGGGCCTACTTCTTTTGGCAAATACAAAAAAGCCTCTGAATTAAAATTTGTATAATTTTTTATATGTGATTTTCAAATGTTATTTTTTGTAATAGAAAATTCACTTCTTTGATGCTTTAAAAGAAATTCAAATTTTTCATAGTCTTGTGTTTTTGTATATTTGTTATTAAGTAATGTTGATAAATCTTTTTTTCTTGATCTTTTTTCTGGTCATTTAAATTTTGAAAGATCAAAGCTAGAGACCATAAAAAATCTTTGACGATTTTGGCAAGAATTATAATCAGCTGAATTCAAAATTTTCCACTCTGATTTATAACCTAATTTCTCAAGTTTGTCAATTCATAATTTCAAATCATTTTCAAATTTTTTATGTGACAAAGCTTTGACATTTTCTAAAATCAAAAACTTAGGTAAATGATTTTTGGAATTAATTAAAAGCCTTTCAATTTCAAAAAGAAGTGAGCTTCTGCTTCCTTGTTGTAAACCTTTTTGTTTACCTTGCTGTGAGATGTCTTGACAAGGAAATGAATATGTAAAAATATCGATGTCTTTTGGAATTGAATTTAACTTTGTGATATCACTGAAGTTAGTGTGTGTGTGTGTGTGTGTGTGAATTAATCTTAGGAACAACATTGTTTAAAAATGAATTTAAATATGGAAAAATTTTTCTCAATTTTTCCTCATTCATTTTTAAAAAATAATTTGCTTTTACTGGCGCTTTGCTATCAGCTGAAAGAATAAAATTTTTTAGCCTTTCATTCATTTGATTTTTGGTTAAATTTTTTTCAATTTCCATTTTGCCATAATGAATTATTTGATAAGAAATTATTGCATCAATATATCACTCAACTGCACCTAAAGATACTGCTTTAAAGTTGAGTTTTTTTGAAATGTTTTTTAGCGCTTGATATTGAGAACCAATTCCTGCAAAGGTTTCGAATAATTTTATTTCTTTTCTCATAAAATTATTTGAATTATAGCGCGTTTAATTTATGCTTTTGCTAAGCAAAGGCTTTTTAAAACAAAAATATCTATAGAAAAAATTTTAAGTATAATTTCAAAACTATGAAATTACTACTTGCAGGAACACCAGAATTTTCAGTTCCAATCTTTGAAGAACTAATTAAAAAATTTGAAATTGTAGCAATTATTACTCAACCTGATAAACCAAAAAACAGGGGATATTCTCTTGAGGCTTCACCTGTTAAAAAATTAGCACAAAAATATGATATTAAAGTTTATGATCCTGAAAAAATTTCAACTATTTATGATCAAATAAAAGACTTAGAATTTGACTTTTTTTTAACAGCTGCCTATGGACAATACATTCCTGAAAAAATTTTAAATTTACCAAAAATAGCATCTTTAAATGTCCATGGATCTTTACTTCCAAAATATAGAGGAGCAGCTCCTATTCAACATGCTCTTTTAAATGGAGATGATGAAACTGGAATATCACTAATTTATATGACTAAAAAAATGGATGCTGGTAATATTTTAAAAATTGCAAAAATAAAATTAAACGGAAATGAAAATGCAGATGATCTATTTTTGCAAATGTCAAAAATAGCCTCTAAAAACATTGTCCTTTGACTTGAGCAGATTTATCAAAAAGACTTTAGTGAAATAGTCCAAGATGAAGAAAAAGTAAGTTTAAGTCCAAAACTGCTAAAAGAAGATGCTCTTCTTGAAGTTGATAAATTAAGTGTAAAAGATTTTATAAATAAAGTTAGAGCTTTTAGTTTAAATCCAGGAGCTTATTTAATAAAAGATGGAAAAAGAGTCAAAATTTTTAGAGCAACAACTTCTTTGGTTAAAAATGCTTTTGTAGTTGAAGTTCAAGGTCAAAAAATTTATTGTTATGAATATCAATTTGAAGGAAAAAAAAGAGTTAAATTAAATTTTAATCTACTATTTTTCAATAGTGTTATATAATAAAAACTAATTATTATTAAGATGTAAATTGATGATATGTAAAACAAATAATTATTATTTTTTTAAGGAGATATTAGTGATCAGAATAGCTATTAATGGATTCGGAAGAATCGGAAGACTAACTTTTAAAAGATTAGTTGAAAAACACAAAAATGAAGTGGAAATTGTTGCAGTAAATGACTTAACTCAATCTTCAACTTTAATGCACTTATTAAAATTTGACACAGCATATGGAAGATTTAACTCAAAAGTTGAATTAACAGAAAAAGGATTTTCAGTAGATTCAAAAGAAGTTCTAGTTTTTGCAGAAAGAGACCCAAGAAACTTACCTTGAGGAAAATTGGAAATTGACCTTGTTCTAGAGTGTACAGGAATGTTTGCTTCAAAAGAAAAATCTCAAGTTCACCTTGATGCAGGGGCTAAAAGAGTTCTTATTTCAGCTCCAAGTGGCTCAGATGTTAAAACTATTGTTTATGGAGTTAATGACTCTTCTCTTTCTTCAGAGGATAAAATTGTCTCAGCTGCTTCATGTACAACAAACTGCTTGGCTCCACTTGTAAATGCGCTTGAAAAAGAATATGGAATTCTAACAGGTTCTATGACAACAACTCATGCCTACACAGCAGATCAAAGATTACAAGATGCACCACACAATGATCTAAGAAGAGCAAGAGCAGCTGCTCAAAACATGGTGCCTACTTCAACAGGAGCTGCAAAGGCAATTGGTTTAGTTGTTCCTTCAGCTGTTGGTAAATTAGATGGAGTTGCTATAAGAGTTCCTGTTATTACAGGTTCACTTGTTGACTTAGCTGTTCAATTAGAAAAAGATCCTAAATCAGTTGAAGAACTTAATGCAGCAATTAAAAAATATGCTTCAGAATCATTTGAATACTCTGAAGATCCACTTGTTTCTTCAGATATTATTGGATCAAGCTATGGATCAATTTTTGATTCTAAGTTAACCAAAATTATTGGAAGCGGTGAAAATAAACTATACAAACTTTATGCATGATATGACAATGAAGCTTCATTTGTTAGCCAATTTGTTAGAACAGCACTAGCTTTTGGTAAAAAATAACTAACAAGACTTTTTTTGAAAATATTTTTCTAAAATTTGACCTTTAGGAAAATATTTTTTTATTTTTTTCTTTAAAAAAGGTAAAATTGTATCTTAAATGTGCGAAAACTAGGAGGTTATAGATGAGAGGATTTTTTAAATGGCAGGGTAATCAATTATCTTTTGAAGGGGCTTCTTTTATATTTTTTAATATTTTTTGAGTTAGCTTTTTAGTTATTGCTTTTGGACTATGGCTTTTTAAAGATAAAGTTTTTCAATATTTTAATTCCATAGACGGAAGAAAAACACTCTCTCCAAGAAACATCTTCATTTACTCAAGTGCATCTTTAATTCTAGTTTTAAATGTAGTAAGGCTTTATGTTTTAATTGGCTCAAATTATCCAAACAAATGAGAATATTTACCACTTCATTTATGTAGAATCTTAGTTTTTAGTTTAATGTTTTGTTTATATACAAAAAAAATAAGATGAATTAACTACATTGGATACACCTCAATTATCTCTGCTTTTGTTGGTCTAGTTTTACCTGATTTAAGTAATAATGAATATTGACAAGCAAGAGGAGGAGTTTCAATAGGTATTGATTCATATATATATTGAGATTTTCTATTAATTCATACAATTGGTTTTTTTGTTCCAATTTTTGTTTTTATTGCTTTTGGGCAAAAAATAACTTTTTCAAATTATCTAGCAATGTTTTTTGTAGGATTTTCAATTGCACTAAGTATTTTTGTTTTAAATTACATCCTTTCATCTAATAGTGATCCTTCATGACAAAGTAATTGATTTTATCTATCAATTGATTCAATCAATACAACTTATTCATCAATTCTTGGAAAAGCTTCTTCTTGACCATTTCATGTCTTTACTTTTAGCTTTATTGGCTTTGCTGCAACTACAGTTATTTTGATTATTTATTTTTTACAAGACAAAGTCAGAATTATTTATGTTAACAAAAAACTGACAATTAAAATTATCCCTTCATTTAACTGAATGTTTTTTGTAGATAGCTATAAAGAATTTTCAAATAAATTCAAAAAAGTACAAAACAAAAATGCATAAAAAAAGCCAACTTCAATAAGTTGGTTTTTAATTATTTTATGCAAAATAAACAAGATAAATTATGCAAAGTTATAAAATAGCAAATACTTTTTGCTATTATTGAGTTTAAAATTCTATATTATTATTAATGATATAACTTCTGGAGTATTAAAAATGAATTATAAGGCATTATATAGAGTGTATCGTCCAACAACTTTTGATGAAGTTAATGGACAAGATCATATTGTTGCAACTCTAAAAAATATTATTTTAACAAACAAGATTTCTCATGGTTATTTATTCAACGGACCAAGAGGAACTGGTAAAACTTCTGTTGCAAAAATTTTTGCAACAGCTCTTAATTGTATTCACAAAAATGATGATTTTAATCCATGTCAAATTTGTATTGAAAATAGCAATAAAAATATTGACATAATTGAAATGGATGCCGCTTCAAATAATAGTGTCGATGATGTAAGAAGATTAAATGAAGAGTTAAAATCTCTGCCTTTAAAAGGAGAATATCGAATCTACATCATCGATGAAGTTCATATGTTTACTAAATCTGCTTTTAATGCTCTTTTAAAATCTTTGGAAGAACCCCCTAAACATGTAATTTTTATTTTTGCTACAACTGAGTCTCACAAAATACCCAATACAATTCTTTCAAGAGTTCAACGCTTTAACTTTAGAAGAATTTCCAACGATGTCATCATTGGTCATTTAGCCAATATTCTTGAAAAAGAAAAAATTAACTATGAACCTAAGTCGTTAGTTTACATAGCATCTCTAGCTTCAGGAAGCTTTAGAGATGCCCTTTCCATTGCAGATCAAGCTTCCATTTATGGTCAAGGAAAAATTACTCTTAAAAATTTAATAACTTCATTTGGCATAAGTTCAAATGAATCAGTTATTAACTTAATTAATAACACTGTTTTTAATCTTTATGAGGCCATTAATAATTTAGATGAGTTTAAAAAAAATGGAGCAGATCCTGAATATTTATTAATATCTTTAATCAACATAATTAAAGACTTTATTGTTTTTAAAAAAACTAATAACCTTTCTTTTTTAGCTCTTTTAAGCTTTGATGAAATTGATCTTATTAAAATAGATTTACAAAAAAGTTATTTCATCATTGAAGAGGCCATGAAGACTCTTGAGTTTTTAAGAATTTCTGAAATGCCTTTTGATGCAATTGAAATATTGATTATTAAAGTTCATAAAAAAATTGGTCAAGAAGAAGAAAAAGAAAATGAAAATGAAAAACTAAAAATAATTCAAAACTCAATAGATAATGAAAAAATTAAAGATGAACTTTTAAACTATGCAAGTGCTTCAAAAGGATCCATTGGAACAAACACCATAGAAACATCTATTTTAGAAACTTCAGAAGATGAAGAGGCTCAAAGTCTTACCCAAATTTTAAATAGTGGAGAAATGGATTTAAAATTGAAAGAAAAAACTAATAATAGCTGAGATAAAACCCAAAATCATAAACAACAAAGCAACACTGATTTGATTTCAAAAACAAATGAAATAATTACAAATTTAAATGAAAATGAAGCTAGCATATCTGAGTTAGATCAAAACATCATTACCTCAGAAATTGATAACAATTTTGAAGATGATAATTTAATATCAACTGGAGAATTTTCACTTGAGAATTATTTAAAAAATCAAGATAGTAGCGCTCAATCAAATCAACGTAAAATTGAAGATTTTTTATTTAGTGCTAAAAATGAAATTCCTCATGAAACTAACCTTACAAAAACCATAAATGCCACTTTAAAAAATCAAGAAAAAGCAAATGAAAATTTTACAAAAGAGCAAGATAGTTCTGTTAAAGAAATTCTTGAAACTTTAAAAATAGAATTAAGTAAAAAAAGCCAAGAAATTGAAGTGGATCAAGGAGATTTTTACACTGATAATTCAAGCAAAGAAAATGAAATAATTGATACAAATCAATTTGATTATACAACTAAAGAAAAACTAAAAACATCTGATTTATTTTTTACAGAAGAAAAGCCAATTTTAGAGAGAGTAAAAGTTGATAATCTTTATAAAAAAACAACTGAAGAAATTAAAGTAGATAAAACAAAAACAACTACTACAACTACAGAGAGTCAAGATGTTGTAATTGAAAAAGTTAATGAAGATAAATATAGCGTTGATGAAGTTATAAATATGTTTTTACAACATGACAATGCTAACTATAGAGAAGAGTCAAAAATGGCAATTCAAAATGCAAATAACTTTTTGGCAAATCCAAGATTTAGAAAGTATGCTCATTTTTTTTCAGCAGTTCATTGCGTTGCTGCAAACAAAAATTTTGTGGTTGTCTCTTCTGAAATCAACTTAGATATTTTTAACTTACTTGAATCAATAGAAAAAGTTGAATTTAAAAATTTTATTAATGATTTATATGGCTATCCAAAATATGTTTTTCCAATTACAGAGAGTCTTTGAAAATTAGCTAAAATTAAATGACAAGATATTAAAAACAAAAAAATTCCTGTTCCAGAGATAAAAAAAATTGAAATTGAAAATGTAGATAAAAAAGCAACCCAATTTTTTTCAAAAATTTTTGGTAACATAACAACAAAAAAAAGAGGTGAATAATATGAATATAAATGAAATGTTAAAACAAGCTAAAAAAATGCAAAGTGAAATTGAGCTTAAGGAAAAAGAGCTTTATAAAAAAGAGTTTACAATTGAAAAACAAGGGCTAACTCTTGTATTAAATGGTAAAAGAGAAGTTTTAAAAATTGATATTAATGAAGCATTAGTTGATCCAGAGGATAAAGACATCCTAGAGGATTTATTGCTTTTAGCTTTTAATGAAGCTATGGAAAAAATTGATGAGGCTCACAAGGAAATTGAAAAGCAAATTCCAAGTGGTAAATTGCCATTTTAAAAGTTTTTAAAAATGAAAAACCAGTATATTGATAATTTAATATTAAATCTTAAAAAGCTTCCTGGAGTTGGAACAAAACAAGCTGAGAAAATTAGCTTTTTTTTATTAAAACAAAATGAAAATGAAGTTGAACAAATTATCAATTCCATTGTTGATTTAAAGAAAAACATTAAAGAATGTCAAAATTGTAATTTTCTACAATCAAATAACATTTGCCATTTTTGTATGGATAAATCCAGAAACAAACAACTTATGATTTTTGAAACTACAAGTGATGCATTGAAATTTGAAAAACTTGGGATTTATCGAGGAAAATACTTTATCATTAAAAACCTCATTGAAAATGTTAAAAATGCCAATGAACCAAAGTGAAAAGATAAACTCCTTCATTATGCAAGTAATTTTGAAGAAATTATAATTGCACTCAATCCAACTATTGAAGGACAAATAACTAGTAATTACATTAAAGTTATTTTAGAAGAGGTTGCTTTAAAAGTTACTAAATTAGCTCAAGGTCTTCCAATTAATTCACAAATTGAATATATAGACCCAATAACGCTTAATTTGTCTTTTGAAAATAGAAAATAAAAGCGACAAAGAGGAGGATCAAATGTTTATAACTTTTGAGGGAATAGACGCTTCAGGTAAAACAAGTTTACTTGCAAAATTAAAAGCACATGTAGTGCAAAAAAATTTGCAAGGAAAGTGCACTTTTACATGAGAGCCAGGTGGAAGAAAAAGTCCTGAAATTCAAACTATTAGACATTTGATTCTAAACAAAGAAAGTAACTTAAGCCCAATAGCTGAAGCTTTTTTATATTCTTCGGCTAGAAGAATTCATCTTGATAAAGTAATTCTTCCCAACTTAGCAAAAAACAAAGTGGTTTTTTGTGATCGCTTTGTAGATTCATCTTTTGCCTATCAAGCCTTTGGTAGAGATTTAGGTTTTGAAAAAATTAAACTCTTAAATGAACTTGCAACTGATAAAAAATATCCTGATATTACTTTTATTTTAAAAATCAGTTATGAAGAATCAATGGAGCGAAGAAAAGCAAGACAAGAAGATGAAGATCGTCTTGAAAAAGAAGAAAATTCTTTTTATCAAAAGGTAATAAAAGGCTATGATTTTTTAGCTTCTTATCCAGAATTTCAAAAGAGAATTTTTGTCATAGATGCAAGCAAAAATCAAGAAGAAATTTTTGAAAGTGTTTTAAAAATTTTAAAAGATCACAAGACTTTTCAAACTCATCCAATATACAAAGATTTTTTTAGTTAGGATTTAAAATAAAACTATGAATAGTGCAATTAAATACATTGATAATTTAGAAAAAACAAATAAGATTTCTCACTCTTATATTATTAAATCAAGCGCTAATGTTGATCTTAATTATTATGTTTTATATTTTGTAAATAAATTTTTAAAATTACAATTAGAAAATCTAAATAAAGAGACTTTACCAATCAATGTTTTACTCTTAGATGAAGGTGATGTTTCAAAAGAAAATTTAATTGTTTCTTTGAAAAAAATATCTCTTTCTCCAATTGTTGGAGGACAAAAAAAGATCTTAATAATTAAGGACATTGAAAAATCTTCTAAACAAATGATTAATGCACTTTTAAAAACTTTAGAAGAGCCCTCACCTAACGTGGTGATTTTGCTAGTTACAAACAATTTTCATAGCATCATCTCAACTATTCGCTCACGCTGTCAAATCATTGGAGTAAACCAACCTGACATTCAAGAATTAAAGGCTTTTGTTAAAAGTCTAAATTACCAAAGTGAATTTGAAAAAATCTATTTAGAAATTTACAAAAACAAAGAAGATCTTGCAAAAATGATTAACTTAGAAAATGATAATTTGATTAAAGATTTTATTAAAGCCATTGGTCAAAGTAGAAAAAGTAAATATAGCTTAGTTTTATTTTTAGAGAAAAATTTAAACAAAAAAAATTGCCAGTTTATCTCAAAGTTAGCTCATATTTTATTTAAGTTAATTTGAAGTGAGGATAAAAATTTTAAGATTCCAAAAATTAAAAATACTTTTGAAAAATTAAAATTAATGAACATCAACTTTTCAGAGGTTTCTTTGATATTTGACTCATTTTTTAAAAAGACTCAAACATCACTTAATTTCTTTATTTTAAAGGAAAAGTTGATGATTTCAATTATGGATATTTATGGCTAAAATTTATATTGTAGGCACTCCCATAGGTAATTTATCAGATATTACTCTAAGGGCTCTAGAAACACTTAAAAAAGTTGATTATATAGCTTGCGAAGATACGCGAGTAAGTAAGATTTTATTAAACCATTATCAAATTAATAAACCACTTTTTTCTTATCACAAATTTAATGAAAAATCAAAACTTAATTACATTTTTGAACTTGTTGAATCAGGCAGTGATGTAGCTTTAATAAGTGACTCTGGAATGCCTGTTATTTCTGATCCTGGATTTTTGTTAATTAGAGAAGCTAAGAAAAAAAATATCGACCTTGAAGTAATTCCTGGAGTTTCAGCCTTTAGCATGGCTTTTGTAAAATCATCATTTCCACTTCCTTTTAGTTTTTTAGGATTTTTAAATGATAAAACTGGCAAAAGAAAAAATGAACTTAAAAAACTTAGTGCTGGAATCAGTTATATTAGCTATGTTTCAAAGTATAAATTGATTCAAACCTTAAAGGATTTAAAAGAAGTTTTTGGTTTGAATGTAGAGGTATTTTTGACAAGAGAGTTAACTAAAAAATTTGAAAACGACTACACTGGAACAATTGATGAAATTATTGACCAGCTAGGTGAGAGTATTAAGGGTGAATTTACACTTATTTTTTTTATAAAACAAGCTTAGCATTTTTGATATTTAATGTATAATTCTTTTTGTTTGTGGTGAATATGGCGAAGGGGTCAACGCATCGGGTTGTGGTTCCGACATTCGCGGGTTCGAATCCCGTTATTCACCCCATTTTTTTATGCTTTTTTCTAAAACAAAAAACAAAGTTCATCATTTAAAAATGAACTTTGTTTAAAATTATTTTTTTAAGTTTCTAGCATTATTGAGCTGGAAAAATTATTTTTTGTTTTGCTAAAAATTCTGGTTTATTAACCTCATTTACTTGATATCCAAACAATTCTTTTTTAGCCTCATCATTAGGATTTTGATATTTTTCAAAGTAGCTTGTAAAGATTTCAACTTGAGAATTTAATTCTAAGACTTTAACAATTTTATTTTTATTTCCTGGATCATCAAGATTTAGCATTGTATAACCATCTCCACCAATAGAAATAAAGTCATTAGTTGTAATGTAATAGATTTGATTTTCATCTATGTCTTTTCCATTAATTTGAATTTTCTTAACTTTGTATTGGTATTTTTTGCTTCCTTGTACTAGAGTTTTTTCAACTATAGCTTCATAACTCACATTTGAAGAAAGCTGAGAAAATCCTCCTGTTTGTCCCTTTTGAAGTCCATGAGTAATGGCTTGTTTTAGAACTGTTCCATTAACTTTTAAAGTAACAGAGTTATTACCAAAAGGAGCAATGGCAACTAGATCACCTTTTTTAATTTTTCCAGTTTTTAAATCAACTCTTAATCCACCACCATTTACTAAGGCAATGTGATTGTCTAAAGTTGCAGCAGCTAAATTTTCATTAGTTGAATTTGCCTCTCAGAACTTAGCTAAAGTAGCTGCATGAGCTAAGGAATTAGCTCATAAAACTCCTAAAGGAGTAGCTTTTGTTCTTCCTGAAATATAAGTATTTCCACCAATGACTACATCTTCGGTGTGTCTAAAACTTTGCTCAGTTGTAAATAATTCAATATTGTTTTCAACGTTATATAAATCCTCTAGTAACCTAATTACTTCAGAGGTATAGTTTGCATTTGCAACTAAAACTTCATTGACATTTCTTAGAGACTGTTCAACTCTTGAAATTGTTTTAGTTTTAGTATCAAAAACAATATCAATTTCACCAATATATTTACTATAAGCTTCAGTTTGAGTTAAATATCTTTTATCATAAACATACTTTTGATTTTTAATTGGAATATAAGTATGAGAGTGGCCATCTATTAATAAGTCAATATCTTTAACTTTTGATATTAAAGTTGAAGAGTCTCACTCGACTCTATCTCTTCCAATTCCTAGGTGAGTTGTGGCAATAATTAAATCAACATTTTCTTTTTGCTTAATTTCAGCTATAACTTTTTTAGCTTCAGTTACTGGATCTCTAAATTCTACTAAAACTGAATTTTTTGGGCTTGAAGTATAAGCTGTATCTGGAGTTGTTATTGCAATAATTGCTACTTTTAAACCATTTTCCAAATTTTTAATTAAATATGGTTTAAAAACTCTTTGGCCTACTTTTGATTGATCATAATTTGCTGGAGCAACTTTACCTTCATAGTCTTTATAATAAATATTTGCAGAAAGAAAAGGACTAGCTTTTCCATTATCTAATTTAGAGTTATATTCATTTAATTTTTTAATATGTTCTAAACCAAAATCAAATTCATGATTTCCAATTGTTAGTGAATCATATTTCAAATGTTTAGCAATTTTTGAAATTGTTTCACCCTTGTCAAAATCTGACAATGGAAGTCCTTGTATTAAATCACCAGCTGAGATTAGTAAATCACGATTTTTATCACTTAAAAATTCTGAAATTGCTTCAAAACCTACATAATTACTAAATCTTCCAGTATCTGTTTTTAATCTTCCATGTTCATCATTTGTATGAAAAATTTTCACTGATTTTAAGTGAGATTTTTTTTCACTATCTCTAATTTGTTTATTAAGTGAATTTAAATTTTGCACTAAGGGCTTAAGATTGTTTTGGTATTCAGCATAAATTGAAAACAATAAATCTTTTTGTGCACTTAAAGCTGATCTATATTCAAGAGATTTTTTATCATGCTTTTTGTCTAATCCATTAATTTCCTTATAAATGTCTTGATGTTTTTTAGCTAAAGAGGACAATTTTTCATTGTAATTTTTTAAAATTTTGAAATATTCTTCTCTTAATTCTGTGTCAGTTTTAGTTTTATTAACTTGAGTGGTTTTTTCTTCGGTTTTTGGTTTTTCTATCTTACTAACATTGCAACTAGTTGCTACTGTAAAAATTGTTGGAATGGCTAAAAAAGAAGACATTACCAAGAATAATTTTTTTCTTAATTTCATAAAATTTAACTCCTTTTTTTTGTAAAAATGTAATCAATAAAATTTAATTATACAATTGAGTTTTTTAAAATTTCACTTAATTTAAAAAAGTCTAAAAAAATAGTGAAATTCTAAGAATAATTGCTAGAGCCCATTTATAATTTAACTACCTTAAAAATTATAATTTTTAAGTTTGTCCAAAAATAGAAAAGGAAACAAATGCATAAAAAATTTTTATTAACTTTTGGCTTGCCTTTTTTGATTGGTGTGCCAGCCTTAGCTACAATCGCTTGTAAAATCAATGACAATGGAAAAAATCAAATCCAAAGACAAGTTCTATCTTTTATTTCAAAAGACAAACAAACTGATCACGAAAAGTATTTATCAGCTAAAGCAGTTTTTGATTTTAGTACTGAAAATGTAACAACAAGAGCAGGACTTCCTGTTAGAAAAAGTGTGATGATTTTAGGAATTTACAAAAACTTAGGAATCAAAGCAAATAATTCCCTTTCAAGTCAAAGTAAATTTGTAGAGCATGTTAATAATCTATTAGATTCAAAAGATCAGCTAAAAATAAAATCTGAAGATATTGACAAAGTTTATATTTCAACAAATGTTGATACAAATAAAAATATTGACAATGACTTTGTAAAAAGTACATACAAAAATCCAATAGTCACTGAAAATTTAAAATTTGTAATTATTAAAAAAGATAAAAATGTTATTGAAATCAGTGGTGAATTAAAAATCAAATTAGATGATTATCGAAAAGTTGATTCAAGCACACTTCAAGCAACAACAAAAAATCCAGTCATTGATTTAACTAAATTAACAGTTAGCAATGATTCAATTGTAAATAATAAAATTGAAGCTTCAAAAGTAATAAATTATTTAAATCAATATTTTAAAGTTGCTCAACATGGTCACCAAAGTCCAAACTGGCCTTTAAAAGGCAACATCGATGAAAATGAAAAATTCATTTTTAAAAATGTTTCTGGTGAAAATCAAAAAATTGAATTAACTGATACTGAAAAAAATGATCCTAAAATCATTGGAATTAAATATACACTTCCTGAATCAAAAATTCATCAGTTAATAAAACTTTATGAAACAAATGCAAAATTAAATGATGCCTCTAAAACTCACGGTGATTTTCCAAAAGCTAGAGTTGGTAGAGCTGTTGAAGAATTAAAATTTGAATTAACTGATAAAACCAAAGAAAAAGAGAGCTTAACACTAAATGATCAAGGTGAAGTTGAAATTGAAGCTGATTTAACTATTTCATTTATTAGTCACTGAGGTTGAATTAAAAAACCAGAAGATAGAACAAAATACTTAGACAGAATTAGAGAGTGAAAACTTACAAATATTAAATTCAAAGTAAAATTTAATAAAACAAGCTAAGTTTTAAAATAGAAAAAAATATGAATGATACTCTTAAATTTTTTTAAGAGTGTTTTTATTGTTTTTGATGATGTTTTTATTTTAGAAACATATTATTTCAATCCATTATTAAAATCCAATTTTAATTATCAATATTAAACATTTAAACAAATTAAAAAAGAATAAAATAATCTCCTTTAATATAGGGGTGATTCTCAAGTAACTAAATATAAGAGCAAGAAAGAAATGATTTCATTTTTTAAGACATTTTATGATGCAAAACTAAGATAAAAAAATGCATGTTTTAGTACAAAATTAAATTCTTTAAAAAACAAAAAAAATCTTTAATTTTACAAACCAAAAAATTTCTTATCATAAAGAAAAAAATAATACTCAAGATCAAAAAAATAAAAAATCATTTCATAAAAACAAAAACATATTTAGTTTAAAAATTTGAAATGTATATTCATTAATAGAATAATGAAAAATTGTGATCGATACTGGAATGAAAAATAAGTCAAAAAGTTGAGATGTTATAAGTATTTTAAATATTATTTTTTTGTTTTAATTTATAAACTTCTTTAATTACATTTAAGTTCTTTTTGTGTTAATGAAATAATGAATTTTTAGAATAACAAAACAACTAATCATTTTATAAATTCAAAAGCATTTTTTAATTATTAATTAAACCATAATTAAAACTAAAAATTTTGATTTAATAAAGGTTAAAAATTAATATGTAATTTTTTATATAAAATTTTTATATAACTTCAATATTAAAATTGATAATTAAGTTTTGCAAAGGATTGGGATGGTTAGTGAAAATGTTATTAAAAATTTATTAGAATATTTAGACTTACAAGATTTCAATTTTAAATTGGTAATTCAAGGTAGTTTTGTTTTAAAGAAAGAAAAAGTGATTTCAAGAAATCCAAATGATTTAGATTTGATATTGATCTCAGATGAAATTGATTCAATTACAAAAAATAAAAATTGAAATATTTTAAAAAGCAAGTTAAAGATAATTTCTACTTATGTTGATAATCCAATTTTCAAAAAGGTATTGATAGAATTTGATAATAAAAAAATCTTTCTAGAAATTCACCTTATGAAAAAACTAGATGAAAAGTTTTATTATAAATTACTTAATAAAAATATTTATGCAGTTACTATTGAATTTGCAAAAATAGCTAAGATATTTCAAATTTATGATTTGAAAGATACAAAAAATTGAAAATTTGTTAATAAAGAGAAAAAAATAAAACAAACAATAGAAGATCTAGGAAACATTTTCATTTCCGAAAATGAAGTAGATAAATTAATAAAAAATGAAAATAATATTACCTATTTAACAATTCTTAGCAATAGCTCAATATTATTTTTTCTTAGAAATTGAAATTATTGCACATTTTTTAGTGAAGACTTTACATTAATTAAATCTATAGATAAGGTATTTGCTGATCGAAGATTGATAAAATGGATGACAAAGTTTTTTTATAGTCTAGATTTTCAAAAGATAAAAATAATAAATAAAATTGTAGATATTTTTATAAGAAACAAAATTGTTTTTTTGGATATTTTGTTTGAAAAAAATAATTTTAAAAATTTTGAATTAAAAGAACAAAAGCAAAATTTTGTTTCAAAAAATAAATCCAATTTCTTTTATGGAAATGTTATTTTTTTAAATAATTTTGAATTAATAGTTGATGCAATAAAATTTTTCCTATTCAAGATATTTATAAATGAAACAAAAGTTAATTTTATTGATGAAATTCAAATTCTTTTCAGAGATTCAAAATTATGAAACCATGAAAACATCCTAATTTCAAAAAAGTTTAAGTATAAAAATATATTAGAAAAATGAAATATTAAATATATTTATAGCAATGATATTGATGAAAATCAAATATTTTTACCAATTCAAAATCAAAAGATATTATTAGAAAACATAATCATTCTTTATGTTTTTTTAAATGGTTTAATTTTGGAAAAACAACTTGATTAAAAATAATCTGATAAATGATCAAATTTTAAAAATTTTCATTTTTCATTTTGCTTAATTTTATATAGACATTTTTTAAAATTAATAGACATTGATTTAACAAATAAATAAAATTTTTTCATGGTAAAAATTTTTATCTATAAAAACTTATAAAATGAAAATTTTTTATTGAATTAAGTATATTTTTCATGTATTTTTTTATAATTTTTTTATATGTAGAATCTCTACATATAAATTAAATATAAACCGAGGTAACAACAATGAAAAGTATTCTATTTTTAAATTTATTAGGCTTAGTATCACCTGTTAGCCCAATACAAGAAAGCTCACAAGTAGCCATTCATGAAAATAATGTGAATTCTCCTCAACTAAACCAAGAAGTAAGAGAAGAATTTGCAAAAAATTTAAATGAAAAAAATTATCTTTTTGAATTGATAAATTATTTAACTATTGAAGAGCAAAAAAAATTCAAAATTGATTATGTTATCAATTCTCAAAAATTAAAAAATTTTTCTTTTGATGATTTTAATTCATTTTTTGAAACTAAAATTTTTGAAAATGAAGAAGAAAAAAATATTTATTTTGATGAATATTTAAAAAATGATTTTATTTATCAAAAATTTTATAATGAAGTAAAAGATCAACTACCAAAGAAAAGAGGTAGAAGAGCTATTTTATCTTCAAGACAAAGAGAAACTCTAAGTGATTGAATAAAAACCTTGATTGAAAAACTTGAGTCGTATAAAACATCACTAGATAATGCAACTTTTGGAACACAAATTGCAAAAAATGTTGGAACAGTGGTATCAACTATTTCTGAATTTACTTCAGTGCCAATTTGAAGTTTGGTTTTTTTGGCAATTGGTTCTTTAACTGAATTTATTTCAACTATTGTTCATATAGGATATGAATCCTATTATAGTGAATCCATTGAAGAATTACCATCAATAATTAATGAATTATCAAATTATTTTAGAACTATCTCTTCAATAGATGATGACTCTTATGAAGATTTTTATTTATCAAAAATAAAAGAATTGATTACTAAAGCGAATAAACTTGTAGGTGGAATTTTAAAAATTGAGGAAATTGATAAAAACAGATTAGATATAGAAGAAAAAGGACAAAGATATTTTTCAAGATATTGATATGGTTATTAAAAAAACAAAATTTATTCATGATGTTTAAAAAAAATCATTTTATCAACAACAATATTCAATACATATATAAAAAAACATTTAATAAATGACTTTTTGCCTTTTATTATCTTTCATTAATCACTTTTTTAATTTTAATTTGTATTTTAGGAATAATAATTACAGTATCTTTTCCATTTGATAAGTTTAAATTTTATATATATGGCCTTATAATTGTAAACTAGGACAAAAAAAGTGACTATTTAAAAAACACTTAGAACATCTCAGCTTTGTTGAGGTGTTTTTCATTCTAAGATTGATTGTAATCTTTCATTATTGTATCAGTCAATATAATTTTGAATAATTTCTTGCAATTCTTTGAATGATAATTTTGAAATTTTTAGATCATTTAAGCACTCACTTTTGATATTTGAAAAGAAATATTCTGCTTCTCGATTATCAAGTGAATTTGCGATTCTACTCATTGAAATTATCCCATTGTTTTCTTTAATAATTTCACTATACTGATTTGATGAATATTGACTTCCATGATCTGAGTGAATTATTCACTCTTTATCAAATTTGATTTTAGAAATATGATCTAAAACTAACTTAACATCATTTCTTTTACTTAGATTTCAATTAATTATTTTCTTGCTTTGATGATGAATTGCAATCGATAAATAAACATGATTGTTAATTGCATCTTTGGGGCTTGGAATATAAGTTACATCAGTGGCAACTATGTTGTTAAATTTGCCATTGTAGTCTCTTTGAATTAGATTTTGATATTTAGTATTAAGATTTTTAATTTCATTTTTTCTTTTTGCTCTTCTAATTTTGCAAAAAAGATTTAATTTAAGCAAAATTCTACCTATTTTTCGATAGTTTATATACCTTTTATATTTATTTTGAATATAAATTTCTAATCTTTTTCTACCAAATATACCTTTGTTTTCATGAAATGATTTTCTAATAATTTCTTCAATTTCTTGATCTTTTTTCGGCTCTGCAAGTTTAGGTTTTTTTCAAGAATAATATGTTGATTTTGAAAAGAGAAATTCTTTTCATGAAATTTTAGTTAATATTTTTTCTTTATCTTTATGTTCTTTAATTTTTTTTCGAATTTCTTTTTCACTAATGTCATCAAAAATTATTCTATAAATTTTAACAATCTCTTCTAATTCTTCTCTTGTATATTCATTAACTTCTTTTCTTTTTGGTGGTCTACCGTTATTTTTTTTGTTAGCTGTAGATTTGCCAGTTTGTGAAATTAAAGATTGTTCATCTTTTTGAAAAGCAGAATATTTTTTGAAAAATCAAGATTTTACATATGTATTTTTTCAATCTTTACCAATATTTTTGTTTACTAAAAATATATATTTTTTTATATTAATTTTTCCATCATAAAATTCTTCATATAATGAAAATCATTTCTTTCATTGTTCTGGTTTTAGTTGTTTCATAAACACTCCTATTTAAAGTATATTTTAAAAAGTGTTTTTTATTTTTTTGTCCCAGTTTAAAATTAAATTCATAAATGTGTACAAAAAAAACCATATTACTAGTGATATGAATTTATGGAAAACTTGTATGCATTAATACATCAAAAATGCATTTTGTCAACAAAATATAAAAAAAATATATTAGCTTTAGACAAAGTGATAATTTAAGTTGTTGTATCTATTAAATTGAAGTAATTTAACAATGGTTTTTAGTTTAAAAATTTTGAATTTTTGTCTAATTATTGACTTCAAATTATGACTAACTCAACTTTCAGCATTGCCTCTAATATAACCTTTTTCTTTGTCATAATTTTCATCAATTACATTATTTTTTTAAGTATTTTTTAAGTTGAAAAATTTCTTTAATTTTGGATCTTGAAATTTCCTTTTTAAAGCTTTGAATTAGCTAATCTAGAAACTTGTAAATTTTTTTAAAATGAAAAATCTTTATTAAATCGCAAAATATTCGATAGAGCCTTGCACTATTTTTTCTTTTCAAAAAAACAAAAATTTTAGTATTTGTGAAGATCAATTTTTTTGTTGTAGCTCAAAATTTTTCATAGCTTTTGTTTAATGTGAAAAAGGTCTAAATTATATTTTTCACCAAATTCTTTAGCAAGAGTTTTTACTCATTTTGCATCATCTCATGCAATCCTTATTTCTAAGTGCTCGCCATAATTTTCGCTAATCTGTTTATTAATTTCATTGGCTAATTAACTAGCTTTTAAAAGACTTTTGTTTCCTTTGTTTATATTGAAAATTGTTGTTTTTCCAATTATTTTTAGTCTTTTTTTATTATCTTTATAATCTTCTTTGCCAAGATGTAAAGTTATCATTCTAAAGCATATTTTGATAGTTTTTTTCTTATCATTTTTAATCTTTAAATAAGCATCATCTGCATCAATATAAAGGTATTTTTTACTCTTGGCTATATCCTTAAAATCCTAATTATTTACCTTATCCCTATATTTTTGAATTCAATTAAAAATAGAACTTTTAGAGAATCTATTTTATATCTCATGAGCAATTCTTGCGAAGACATAGTTTTCAAAAACAAAATAACACAAAGTTTTTTTATATTGATCATCAATTCTTTGGTTTTTTTCTAAAAATTTATTAGTAAAATGCTTAGTAATTTGCTTTTTTGTTGTACTGTAGAATTTGGAATAACTTAGTTACTTTTGGTTATAAAAAACCATTTATGAGTTATATCTTTCTAATAAAATTTTTGAATGAATATGTCAATCCTTTGCCTTTTTTCCAAGAGAGTTTTTATATATTAAATTATTTCTTTCTTAAGATCATTTAATGATTTTATTGAGTTTATTATGTATGAAATCACCATTATAAAAAATAACAAAAAACATTCATAAAAAAGAAATTTAATTATGGAAAAACTCTAGATAAAATAAAACCTATTTTCACAAAAGATAAACAAAGTATAGATTTTAATAATTTAAAAGTTGATTTATATCATTTCTTAATAATCATTTTATGATGAATATGATGAAGAATATTATTATGTAAAAGACAAAATCTGCATATGTAAATGAAAAAGATAACTTGATAAAAAAACCATCTTTTAGAGGTGAAGAAAAAGTGTTTTACTCAAAAAAAGCTTCATATATTAATATAACTAAAATTTATTATATTAAAGAAGGGGAGTTGGAAAAGTATGTAGATTTTGATAATGTTCATTACACGCATTACTTAGATTCATATTTAGTTATGATTATCTTGAAAATATAGCAAAAAATGTAAAAGAGATACCACTATATCTTTCTGCAATGAAAATTTTTATAATGAAATTAAAAATGAATTTCAATCACATGCAGAATATACAAATGGAGAACTAATAATATAGAAATAGAATAGAAAACAAGTATGAAAAAATATAAAAAATGAAATATTAACAAAAAGAAATTAAAAAAACATGGACTAAACAAACCATTTAAAAATAATATGAATGGTGAATCATATTATCTTTATCAAGAAAATTGAAATTTATTCAACCAAAAAGATAAAAAAAGTTGAAAATCAAGATGATGATAAAAAAAGAATCTGAAGAAGAGCCTTTTAGTATGGGGATTAAAAATTCTACAACTCAAAGTTTTTATTGTATAGAATTTAAATTTTCTAAATAAACATTATTTTTTTAAATTTCTAAATAGCCTTTTATTTAATTTAAAAATTAAAAAAGCAACCTTTAAACTGGGACAAAAAAATAAAAAACACTTTTTAAAATATACTTTAAATAGGAGTGTTTATGAAACAACTAAAACCAGAACAATGAAAGAAATGATTTTCATTATATGAAGAATTTTATGATGGAAAAATTAATATAAAAAAATATATATTTTTAGTAAACAAAAATATTGGTAAAGATTGAAAAAATACATATGTAAAATCTTGATTTTTCAAAAAATATTCTGCTTTTCAAAAAGATGAACAATCTTTAATTTCACAAACTGGCAAATCTACAGCTAACAAAAAAAATAACGGTAGACCACCAAAAAGAAAAGAAGTTAATGAATATACAAGAGAAGAATTAGAAGAGATTGTTAAAATTTATAGAATAATTTTTGATGACATTAGTGAAAAAGAAATTCGAAAAAAAATTAAAGAACATAAAGATAAAGAAAAAATATTAACTAAAATTTCATGAAAAGAATTTCTCTTTTCAAAATCAACATATTATTCTTGAAAAAAACCTAAACTTGCAGAGCCGAAAAAAGATCAAGAAATTGAAGAAATTATTAGAAAATCATTTCATGAAAACAAAGGTATATTTGGTAGAAAAAGATTAGAAATTTATATTCAAAATAAATATAAAAGGTATATAAACTATCGAAAAATAGGTAGAATTTTGCTTAAATTAAATCTTTTTTGCAAAATTAGAAGAGCAAAAAGAAAAAATGAAATTAAAAATCTTAATACTAAATATCAAAATCTAATTCAAAGAGACTACAATGGCAAATTTAACAACATAGTTGCCACTGATGTAACTTATATTCCAAGCCCCAAAGATGCAATTAACAATCATGTTTATTTATCGATTGCAATTCATCATCAAAGCAAGAAAATAATTAATTGAAATCTAAGTAAAAGAAATGATGTTAAGTTAGTTTTAGATCATATTTCTAAAATCAAATTTGATAAAGAGTGAATAATTCACTCAGATCATGGAAGTCAATATTCATCAAATCAGTATAGTGAAATTATTAAAGAAAACAATGGGATAATTTCAATGAGTAGAATCGCAAATTCACTTGATAATCGAGAAGCAGAATATTTCTTTTCAAATATCAAAAGTGAGTGCTTAAATGATCTAAAAATTTCAAAATTATCATTCAAAGAATTGCAAGAAATTATTCAAAATTATATCGACTGATACAATAATGAAAGATTACAATCAATCTTAGAATGAAAAACACCTCAACAAAGCTGAGATGTTCTAAGTGTTTTTTAAATAGTCACTTTTTTTGTCCTAGTTTAAAGGCCTTGGCTTTTATTTTTTCTTTCATGAAGATGAAGAAAAGTTTTATTTAATGGAATCTAAAAAATTAAACAATCTCACAAAAAAATCTATATCTATTGAGCAAATTAAAAAAAATGCATTGCAAATAGAGCTAAGCTTTCCTGGAATAGTTGATTTTTTACCTTGAGTAAAATCGCTTATTAATAATTAACAACTTCTTTTATGTATTTAGTAGGTTTAAATTTAACAACTCTTTTTTCTGGAATTAGGATTTTTTCTCCAGTTGTGAATTTAATTCCTTCTCTAGCTGCTTTAATTTTAGTTTCAAAAGTTCCTAGCATTGGAATAGTAACTTTTTCCTCTGAGATTAGAGATTCTTTGATTACAAAGACCATAGAGTTTATAATAGCTTCAACATCACGTTGTGAAATGAAGCTATGTTCTGAAATTTTTTGCATAAATTCTTTTTTAGTCATTGTCTTAACCTTTCGATTTTGAATAATTCTAATTTTAGTATTTATATATTTTAATAGATAAACAAACATTATTTGTTTTTCTTTAAAACCAAATTTATTGGACATCCAGTAAAATCAAAATAGTCTCTAATTTGGTTTTCAATATACCTTAAATAGCTAAAGTGAACAATATTTGGATTGTTTACAAAAAGCAAAAATGTCGGCACTGGATCATTTGTTTTTTTGATGTGTTTTATCTCTAGTTTTTTACCTTTAAAAGTTAAAGGATTCATAGTTTGCATATCAACTAGTAAATCATTTAATAAGTTTTGCTTAATTTCTCTAGAGAGATTGTTTTTAACTTGAATAATAACTTTCTCTAGTTTATTTAATCTTTGCGATTTTAAAGCTGAGATAAAAACAATTGGCATTCATGAAATAAAGGGCATTTTTTCCCTTAATTTTTTTTCATATTCAATCATTGTGTTAGTTTCTTTTTTAATTAAATCTCATTTATTAATTACAATGATTGTTGGTTTTTTCTTATCACTTGCATAGCCAATTATTCTAGCATTAAAATGAGAAAGTTCCTCAGTTGCATCGATTATAATAATGGACAAATCAGATTCATCAAGAGAACCCATCGCTCTCATTAGAGCATAGTGATCAACTGATTCAACTAGCTTAGATTTTCTATTTATTCCAGCTGTGTCAATTATGAAAAATTTTTGATCTTCAATTTCAATTGTTGATTTAATTGAATCACGAGTTGTACCAGCAATTTCTGAGACTATTGATCTTTCTTGCTTGGTTAAGGCATTTAAAAGTGATGATTTTCCAGCATTGGGTTTACCCAAAATAGCAATTTTAAAAAGATCTTCATCTTGATCATTTTCAAAATTCATTAAGTTAATAACTTTGTCAAGAACTTCACCAATTCCTTCTCCATGAACTGAAGAAATTTTATAGTAATCTTCAAAGCCTAGTGAATAAATTGAATAATCCTCATTTTTGTTGTTATCTAGCTTGTTGGCAAGGACTAAAACTTTCTTTTTAGAATTTCTCAAAATTGAGGCTATGTATAAATCATCAGAGGTAATTTCCTCAGAGCCATCTATTACAAAAAGAATTATTTCTGACTCTTCAATTGCAATTTGAGCTTGAATTCGAATTTGTTCAACAAAAGGCTGATCAGAAACAACAATTCCACCTGTGTCAATTATTCTAAAGTTTTTACCAGATCAGTTTATATTTTCATAAATTCTATCTCTAGTTACTCCAGGCTGATCATAGACAATAGAGACTCTCTTTCCAACCAGACGGTTGAAAAGAGTTGATTTTCCAACATTGGGTTTTCCAACTATTGCTACTAAATTATTTTTTGTCAATGGCTTCATTTACTAGTCCTAAAATTTTTTCAAAAGTTTCTTCAATATTCATATGATCATTTACAATGGCAATAACCCCTTGAGCTACATGTAAAGGATCAACTTCTCGATTTCTATCACTATAGTCTCTTTTGTTGATGTTATCAAGAATTTTCTCATAGTTTGATTCAGTATTTAACTGTGAATTTTGTAAAACTCTTCGTCTTGCCCTTATAGGAGAGCTTGCATCTAAGAAAATTCTCACCTCAGCATCGGGGGCTAATTTAAAGGTGGTATCTCTTCCTTCAATTACATAACCTTTTTTAACTTTCATGGTGTCAATAATTATTTGGTTAATAAAATTTCTAATATCTAAAATAGTAGAAATTTCACTAGCTTGTTCAGAGATTTTTTCATCTCTTAAATAAGGAGCAATATCTTGGTTATTTAAGAATATTTGATCTTCATTTACATAATTGATTTTGATGTTTTTAAGTTCTTTTACAAGCAAGTCTTGAGTTAAATTAAATTTATCTTTATAAAAAGCAATGGCACGATAAAAAAGACCAGTATTGATAAAAACATAGTTAAGATGATCTGCTAGTTTTTTTGCAATTGTACTTTTACCTACTCCACTAGGACCATCTATTGCAATATTGATATTTTTAGTCATGTTCATTTCCTTTTATTTTATAGTTGAAAATTTCTTTTTAGTTATTTTTTTATGTGTTTGTAAATCTGGCTCATTTAAGATTTCTGAAAAAGCAGGTGATTCAAAAAATTCATCATCAAAGATATCTTCAACTTTGACATCAGCTCTTTTATATGAAAGAGAATCATAACTTTTTTTTAAATCATATAAAAGATTTTTATTGAATTTTTCATAAGACAACTTTTTTAAATCATTTTTTTCTTCATAGTAATTATTGATGTTAGTTTTTTTAACATCAAAAAGATAAATATCTAAGTTTGGAATAAAACTTTTTGCTTTTACATAAATAGATTTTAAATTTGGATTTGATTGATAAAAACTAATTCTCATCTCTTTTTCATTAAAAAGATTTTTTCTTAAATCTTTGAAATTATCCATTCTTTTAGCTATTTTTTCATCACTCATAAGCTATTTACCTTTCATAATAATTTAATCTTTATACATAAGATTTAAAAAAATAATGTTCTAATTTTAGCAATTTAATGAAAAAGTCCTTTGAAATTAATGTGACTTTGACTAGTGACCAAGACAAAAAGCGACAATGATGAGCTTTTTCCATTATAATTTATATGTGCAACATTTTTTCTTTTAATGTACAAAAAGTATTATTTTTAATTTTTTTGCACTCAATTTATAAATTCATAAAGATTTTTTATACGAAAGGAAATTATGAAAACTAAAAAAATTGTAAGTTTAATAGCCTTATCAGGATTAATTTTAACTCCAACTGTTTTTGTCTCATGTAGTGCTCAATCTATAGAAAAAAGAAATCAAAATTCTAATCCAAGTGATCAAACAATCCAAGCACTCCAGATTAATCAAAATAATCAACAAGAAAGTCCAAAACCTCCAGCAAAACCTGAAGGTGATAACAAGCAACCAGAAACTCCTAAAACCCCTGAATCTGAAAAACCTCCTGCAAAACCTGAAGGAGATAGCAAACAGCCAGAAGAACCTAAAACTCCTGAAAAACAAGATATGGATAAAAATCCTGAGCAACCAAAAGAACCTGAAGTTCCAAAAGCTCCAGAACCTGAAAAACCTAAGCCAAATTGGTGAGAAGTTGAAGGTGAAGCTCAAGTTGAACTTCTAAGTCTAAGTTCTGATGGTATAAGTCTATCTTTAAAATTTAAAGATGATCTTCCAGAAAATTCAAATTCAAAATTAACTCTTAAAAAAGAGGGCAGTGGTCCAAGTGAAGAAAAAACATTTGAATTTAAAACTACAAAATCTAAAGATTACAAAATTAACTTAGGTGATTTAAAATCAGCTAAATGATCAGTTTCAAAAATTCAATTTGGTCCTTCAACATACACACCAAAATCAACTAAGAGTTTTGATCATAAATCAGATCTTGAAGAATACAACAAAATAAAAGAAATCTTGTCAAAACTTAACTTTAATATTAAAGAAGACAAGAAAAATACTGTAAACTTTTTTGGACTAGAATCAAGTGATTTTAATTTAGGACTTGTAACTAAGGATAGAAGTGACATTTTTGGTTTTTCTGAAGAAACACTAAAAAACAATGGAATTAGCAATGTTGATATGAAAATTACTTTTTCACCAACAACTGATAAAGGTGTTGAAAGAAAAAGATTAGGAACATTTTCAATTCAATTTTTAAATAAATCTTCTGTATTTAAAAATATTGAAAAATCTATAGAATGAAGTTACAAAAACAGCCAAGACATTCTTGGAGAGTTTGTAAAAGATAATCCACGTTACAAAGAATTTGAAGATTATGTTTTAAATAATTACTTTAAAAATAAAAAAGATCTTCATCCATTTATGCTGCAAGAATTAACTGTTTTAGAAAATAATAAAGAAGTTAAAATAGCAGATAAAAAAATAAATCTAAAAGAAGGTGTTGTAGTAAGCCTTAAAAAATTCAAAAATCTAGATGACTACAAAGGAGAAGCTAGTTTAGTCTTTGAAGTTAATAGAGATGGTAATAAAAAAGAGTTAGAAATAACTGTTAAAGACTTAGCTAAAGTTAATTTCCACGAGCAAGACTATGGTGGAAGTAGAAGAGCTCAAGACTTTGATGTAAAAGCTAGTTCAAGTTGATCAAGTGGATATCCTCCTGTAAGAGTTTGATCACCTTATACTTGAAAAAATTATTACTGATCAGCTGGTAAAGGTGATAAAAATCCTTGATTTGAATTTAGTTGAAAAAATGGTAAAAGAGGAACTATTTATGGATTTGAGCTTCTTTTCTGAAAAGGAGACCATAGATACTATATAAAAGATGCCTACAGAGTTGAATATAGAGAAACAAAAGATGGACCATGAAAGAATGTAAACATCTATCCTAAAAAAGCTCAAAATGTATTTTTTGTTCCATCAAAAAGCTACCATTACTACAGAGATGTAGTTGAAATTAAAAAAGCAAATATTCACTCAGTTAGAATTGTCTTTGAAAATAGACTAAAACCACTTTGACCTTCTATTTTTGCTCTAATGCCAATTACTAAAGTTTAATAAAAAATTAATAACCAAAAAATTTAAAAAAGTTTTGTCTTTAAATAAGGCAAAACTTTTTTGTATAAAAAAACTACCATGACTAAGTGAGCATAAACCATGGTAGTTATAATTAAGTAAAACTAAAATATTAAGTTTGTTAGATTATTAATTAACTTTTATAAAAAACTATTTAACAATTAAGTTTAAAACTTTGTTAGCTACAAAAATAACTTTTATAATATTTTTGTTTTCTAATAAAGTTTTTATTTTCTCAATTTGCATTGCTTTTGCTAAAACTTCCTCTTGAGTTTTGTCTAGTTCAAAATCAACTATAGCTCTAACTTTTCCGTTAATTTGAATTACATATTTTGTGAGATTGCTTTCTAAATAAGTTGGATCATAAGTAGGTCATATTTGATCTTTAACTTGCTTTTGATTCATTTTTTCTAAAAGCTCTTCTGCAATATGAGGGGCAAAAAGAGACAAAATAAGGGCAAAGTTTTTTAAAATTTCTCAAGAAGGAATTTTTTCTACTTTATAAAGCAAGTTAACAAAAACCATTAATTTTGAAATGGCTGTATTAAATTTTAAAAGTTCAACTTCGTTTTCTATTTCTTTAATCAACTTATTGTATTGACTTAAAATTAAATGATCCTCGTTTGATTTTTCAATAGTTTTTTGTCCATCAAAAAACATTTCAAAGAGTCTATAAACTCTTTCAAGTCATTTTCTTATTCCTTTAATAGACTCAACTTGTCAATCTTTGTCATCTGTTAGTGGACCCATAAACATTTCATAGACTCTAAGAGTGTCAGCTCCTAATTCATCAACTATTTCACTTGGGTTAATAATGTTACCTCTAGATTTTGACATTTTTTGGCCGTCAGTTCCTAAAATCATTCCTTGATTTACAACTTTTTGAAAAGGTTCTTTAGTAGGAACTACTCCTATGTCATATAAAAATCGATGTCAAAATCTTGAATATAAAAGATGTAAAACAGCATGTTCTTGGCCACCTATATATAAATCAACTGGAAGCCATTTTTTAAATCTCTTTTTTGCCTCTTCTGAGTCAAGTTTTTCATATGAGCCATCAGCATTTTTTAAAATATAAGCTAGGTAATATCAATTTGAACCAGCTCATTGAGGCATGGTGTTTGTCTCACGAGTTAGTTTTTTCCCATCTTTTTCAAAATAAAGCCATTTTTTATTATTAAAAAGAGGAGACTGACCATTTTTTGAAGGCTTAATGTTTTCCATAAAAGGAAGCTCAACTAAGCCATCAATTAAATAAACATTATTTTCATCATCAAAGGCAACTGGAAAAGGCTCTCCTCAATATCTTTGTCTTGAAAAAATTCAATCTCTTAATTTGTAAAAAGTCTCAACTTGTCCAAGATTGTTTTTCTCAACATATTGATTTAATTTTTCAATGGCCTCTTTTGAGCTAAGACCATTAAACTCAGAGGAATTAATTAAATGACCGCTTTCAAGATAAGGCAGCTCTACATTTTCTTTTGAAACAATAACTTGTTTAATTTCTAAGCCATATTTATTTGCAAATTCATAATCTCTTTTATCATGAGCTGGAACTGACATAATAGCTCCAGTTCCATAAGAAAGTAGTACAAAATCACCAATTCAAATTGGGATTTTTTTTTGGTTAAAAGGATTAATGGCATAAGAACCTGTGAAGATTCCATTTTTTTCATTTTTATCAGCTTTTTGTCTATCATCAAGTTTTTCAAATTCTTTTATAAAGTCTTTAACTTTTTCTTTATTTTCGCTAGTAACAATTTTTTCTACAAGAGGATGTTCAGGAGAAATAGTTAAAAAAGTAGCTCCAAAAATTGTTTCAATTCTTGTTGTAAAAACTTCAATACTTTCATCAAGAAGCTCTAGAGCAAATTTGACTTTAGTTCCAGTTGATTTTCCTATTCAATTTTTTTGAAGAAGCTTTAGAGAATTTTCTCAATCTAAATCTTCAAGACCTTCTAAAAGTTTATCTGCATAATTAGTTATTTTTAAAACTCACTGTCTCATCTTTTTTTTGACAACGGGGAAAGAGCCTCTTTCAGAGACTTTGTTTCCATCTTTGTCAATTAAAACTTCTTCATTTGCAAGAACAGTACCAAGCTCTTCACACCAGTTTACATCTATGTCTGCTAAAACTGCCAATCCTTTTTTATAAAGCTCTTTAAAAATTCATTGGGTTTGTTCATAAAACTTTGGATCAGTAGTATTAACTTCTTTGTCAAAGTCATATGAAAGTCCAAGTGATTTAATTTGCTTTTTAAAAGTTGCAATATTTTTTTGAGTAAACTCATTGGGATTGTTTCCTGTGCTAATGGCATATTGTTCAGCTGGAAGACCAAAGGCATCTCAACCCATTGGATGTAAAACATCAAAGCCTTTTAATCTTTTAAATCTAGCGATAATATCAGTTGCTGTGTATCCTTCAGGATGACCCACGTGAAGCCCTGATCCTGAAGGATAAGGGAACATATCTAAAACATAATATTTTTTATCGCTTTTATTTCCTGTTTTAAAAGCTTTGCTTTGATCTCAAATTTTTTGTCACTTTTTTTCTATTTCTTTATGGTTATACATATTTTTTTATTTTAAATTAAAAAAACAAAATTAGCCTTAATAATTTACTAATCTCACTTTTAAATCTTATAAAAACAAAGCTAAAAACTTATTTGCATTTTTGCTTTTAAAATAAAGATTTTTAATTATTTTAAAAACTTTAAATTTGGCTCTAGAGACTTATAATTTTTATAAGTTTAAAAATTTTAAAAAAGAGAAAAGAGGAAATATGATTAAACCTAAGAAATTAAATGCTGGAGACAAAATTGCTATTGTAAGTTTGTCAAGTGGTGTACTTGGAGAGGCTTTTTGTAAACATCAATTAGACCTTGGTATTGAGAGACTAAAAAAATTTGGATTAGAAGCTGTTTTTATGGAAAATTCTTTAAAAGGACTTGAATTTATCAAGAACAATCCACAAGCAAGGGCAAACGATTTAAAAAGTGCATTTTATAACCCTGAAATAAAAGCAATTCTTTGTGCAATAGGTGGCCTTGATACACATAGAATTTTTGAGTATTTATTTAATGATGAAGAATTCATGAGCTATGTAAAAAATAATCCCAAAATTTTTATTGGCTATTCTGATTCAACAAACAATCATTTATTTTTTAATAAACTAAATGTTGTTAGTTATTATGGAATGAATTTTTTAAGTGACTTTGCAGAGTTAGACAAAAATATGCTCTCTTACACAGAGCAAAATTTTAAAATGTTTTTTGAAAATAAGCCTAGCAGACAAATTCTTTTATCACCAGAGTGATATGAAGAAAGAAAAGATTTTTCTCAATCACAATTAGGAACTGCTAGAGTAAAACATGATGAAAAAAGAGGCTTTCAAGTTATTAGAGGAAAAGGCAAAATTAAAGGAGAGCTTTTTGGTGGATCACTTGAAGTTTTTTATAATGGTTTAAACAAAGATCAACAAGGAAAAAGCACTTTTAAAACTTTTGATTTAATACCATCAAAAGACGTCTTGAAAAAAACTATTTTATTTTTAGAAACAAGTGAGTATAAACCAGAGCCAAAATTATTTGAAAAAATGATTGACTTGTTAATAGAAAATGAAATTTTACAAAACGTAAAAGCTCTAATTTTTGGAAAACCTCAAGATGAAGTTTTCTTTGATGAATACAAAAAAATTTTAAAAGATAAAAGCGAAAAATTTGATTTACCTATTTTTTATAACATCAATTTTGGACATGCTCTTCCTCACAACATAATTCCATATGGAATTGAATTAGAAATAGATTTTGATCATAAAACTTTAACACTAACAGAGCCTTTATTTGATGAAAAAATAAAGAGAATTTAAGTAGGTAAAATTGTATTTTGAATATAGTGAAAATGAAGTCAACTATCTAAAAAGAAAAGATAAAAAATTAGCAAAAGCAATTGAAAAAATTGGCTTTATAAAAAGAGAGATAAAGCCTAATTTATTTGTTGCAATTGTGCATAGCATTATAGGTCAACAAATATCAACTAAAGCACACAAAACTTTGTGAAAAAGATTTGAAGAAAAAGTCAAAAACATTGATGCTAAAACCTTAGCATCTTTTGATCTTTTTGATTTTGATGGAATAGGAATTGCAAATAGAAAACTCACTTACATTTTAGACTTTGCTAAAAAAGTTTATAACAAAGAATTTGATATAGATGCTCTTTATTCAATGTCTGATAATGAGGCTATAAAATCACTAAGTTCTTTAAAAGGAATAGGTCAATGAACAGCTGAGATGGCAATGATTTTTTCAATGCAAAGAAAAAACATCTTAAGCTATAAAGATCTTGCAATTATTAGAGCAATAAAGATGCTTTATGGATATAAAGATGTTGATAAAATTACTTTTGAAAAACTTGAAAAAAGATATTCACCTTTTGCTAGTATAGCTAGTTTATATTTATGAGAAATAGCCTCTGGAAAATGGGATTTTTCTAATGATAAAAACACTAAAAAACAAAGCTTAAATTCAAATCATCTTTACAGTAAAAATGATGAAAAATTTGCTGTTTATAAATTTGATTTTGGATATATAAAAATAGCCCATGAAGATGAAAAAATAAAACTAATAAAAAGAGTTTTTGATCCATTAGATTTTGGAACAAAAACTGATCTTACAAACTTGGTTTATTTTCAACTTTTAGACTACTTTGATGGTAAAAAAATTGAATTTAATTTTCCTTATTTTTTGAAGGGAACTAACTTTCAAAAAAGAGTTTGAAATGAACTTTTAAAAATTCCTTATGGCAAGACAAAAACATATAAAGAAATTGCTATAGCAATAGGAGATCCAAGAGCATCAAGAGCTGTTGGAATGGCAAATAATAAAAATCCAATTTCTATATTTGTCCCTTGCCATAGAGTCGTTGGTTCAAATGGAAAATTAGTAGGTTATGCCACTGGAGTTGACATGAAAGAAATGCTTTTAAAAATTGAAAAAAAAGCTAATGAAAAATTATAATTTTTCTCCAAGTTCAATAAGCAAATCTCGAAGATGAATGGCTCTTTCATAATTCATTTTTTGAGATGCTTCAAGCATTTGTTTTTTTAGATCTAAAATCAGCTTTTCTTTTTCTTTTAATTGAGCTTTTGATTTTTTTTCATTTGATAAAAAATACTCAATTGAATGTTCAAATCCATGGCCTTCAATTGGCTCTGGAATATCTTTAATTATGGTTTGAGGAACAATTCCGTGTTCTTTGTTATATTGGATTTGAATTTGTCTTTTTTCAAAGTTATCTTCAATTGTTTCTCTCATACTTTTTGAAACAAAATCAGCATAAAAAATAACCTTACCAGAGCTATTTCTTGAAGCTCTTCCAACTATCTGAATTAAGCTTTTTGTATTTCTTAAAAATGATTCTTTGTCAGCGTCTAAAATGATAACCAAAGAAACTTCAGGAAGGTCAATACCTTCTCTAAGTAAATTAATACCAATTACTAAATCATAAACACCTTTTCTAAGCTTTCTTAGAATTTCATTACGTTCAAAAGTTTTATGATCTGAGTGAATGTATGCAACTTTTTCACCTTTTTCTTGGAAGTATCTAGTTAGCTCTTCACTAAATCTTTTTGTAGTTGTAAGAATTAGAGTTCTTTCATTTTTAGCTTTTTGTTTTTGTAATTCATCATAGATATCTTCAACTTGATTTGTCTTAGATCTTGTTTCAATAATAGGATCTAAAAGTCCAGTTGGTCTAATTATCATCTTTGTTATTTTTTGATCAGCTTTTTCAATTTCATATTCAGAAGGAGTAGCTGAGATATAGATTTTTGGGAATTTGTACTCTTCAAATTCACTAAATGTTAAAGGTCTATTATCAAGAGCCGAAGGAAGACGAAAGCCATAGTCAACAAGGTTTTGTTTTCTTGAGCGATCTCCATTAAACATAGCATTTAATTGTGGTACCATCATGTGAGATTCATCAATGAAAACAAGTGCTTCTTCAGGAAGATAATCTAAAAGAGTATAAGGCTTTTCTCCTTGCTCTCTTCCATCAATATAACGAGCGTAATTTTCAATTCCGCTACATATACCAAATTCTTCTAAAGAGTCCATATCTGATTTAACTCTTTGCTCTAAACGTTGCATTTCAAGAAGCTTATTATTTTTTTCAAAATAATCTAGTCGATCAATTAACTCTTCTTTTACTTGAAGAACAACTCTAGAGACTATATCTTTATTTGTTGAGTATGCATTAGCTGGAAAAATTAAATAGTTTTTGTGTCTTTTTTTAAGAGTTTTATTTAAAGGATCTATTGTAGCAATTGCTTCAATTTCATCTCCAAAAAATTCTACTCTAATGGCAAAATCACTAGTTCAAGCAGGGGCTATTTCAACTACATCTCCTTTTGCACTAAAACTTCCAGGAACTAGATTTACATCATTTCTTTTATAGTGTCTTTTGACAAGATCAAGAAAAAAATCTTTTCTTTTTAACTCTTGACCTACTTCTATTGAAAAAAAGTTTTTTTGATACTCTTGAGGATTAAAAGCCCCATAAATAGCAGCCACTGATGAAACAACTATTGTGTCTTTTCTAGTTAAAAGTGCATTTAAACTTGACATTCGCATAGCATCTAATTCATTATTAGTTTTGCTAGTTTTATCAATGTAAGTATCAGTTGAAGGAAGATAAGCCTCTGGACGATAAAAATCAAAATATGAAACAAAATACTCAACTCTATTTTCAGGAAAAAATTCTTTTAATTCTGAATAGAGTTGAGAAGCTAAAGTTTTGTTGTGAGAAAGCACTAAAGTTGTACGATTAAACTTTGCAATTAAATTAGCAATGGTAAAAGTTTTACCACTTCCAGTTACTCCTTGAAGAACAAGATGTTTTTTGTTTTTTTCAATATCTTCAGCTAGCTCTTGAATGGCTCTTGGTTGATCTCCTGAAGGAGAATAATTTGAATGGAGTTTAAACATAATTCAATTTATAATTTTACATTCAAAATGTTTTTAAAATTAGTAAAATTATCTTTATGTCTATGAATAAAAAAATTGCTATATTTCCAGGTTCTTTTGATCCATTTCACAACGGTCACAAACATATTTTAAACAAAGCACTTGCTCTTTTTGATTTAGTCTATTTAGTCATTACAATTAATCCAGATAAAATTACAAAAACAAGTTTTGATCAAAGGAAAACTTTGCTTGAAAACGAGATCTTAGATTTTGATAAATCTCGTGTTCAAGTTTTAGTAAATAAAGATAGCCTGACAGCTGAAATAGCCAAAAAACTAGGAGCAAAATTTATTATTCGTAGTGCTAGAAATGACATTGACTATCAATATGAATTAGTGCTAGCTGCTGGAAACAAAAAAATTAATAATGAAGTTGAAACAATTTTGATCTTTCCTGATTATGACAAAATTGAAATTAACTCAACTTTAATTCGTCATCAAAAATTTATTGAAAATCTTAAAAAATAATTTTTTAGCTTAAAAGTTATTTTTTAGTTTTTAAATCACTTCATGCTTTTTGAACTCTTTCAAGAGCATCACTTTGAGTGTAGCCTTTGTTTGCCATTTCTTTTAAAACTGCATTATCAGTGTTAAAACCTTCAGGGAAATTATCGTGGACTCAATGTCCTACATTAGTGGCTCCTTGATAGTTAGTAGCTGATTTTAAAAGTCCTTTAGGATCAAGAGCTTGTTCAACTCCGTCAGGGGCTCCATATGGGCTAATAAATTGAAACTCTTTTGAAAAGAAGTTATAACCACTTTTTGTTTTGTACAAAAATTGTAAAAACATTTTTGCAGTTTTTAACTTAGCTGGATCATTTGCAAGTGTTGTAATTGCTCATTTTTGAGCAGCTCCACGATAGACCATGGCTGTTCCATCAACTTTGTTGAAAATAGGTAAAGGAAAAATTCCTATTTCAGTAGTTGGATTAACTCTTTTAATATCGGGCTCTGTAAAAGTTCCTCCTTGTATTAGAGCACTTTGATTAGCTGCTAAAGAAGCATTACCACTATTGACATTGTTGGTTTGACTTCCATCATTTTCTGGAGTGTATCCCATTATTTCTAAGGCATTTTTCATTGCTTTAATTACCTCATCAGTAATAACTTTTGTTGAGTCATTTCAATCCTCTTTGCTAGGATTTGATAAAGTTGAAACAGCAGCTGCCATTAAGTGTGTTGAGATTGGTCAAAGTGTTCCACTATCACCTTTGGCAAAAGAATAAAAAGGCTTTGCAACTCCTTTGTCTTTAAGAAGCTGAACTACTTTTCTATAACCCGTTTCTTTAAGATCACTTGTGTAAACATGAGTTTTACCATCTTTTTCAACTAGCCCATCATAGTTAGCTGGTTTTGTAGCACTAGCATCAATTGATTTACCTTCATGGACAATAATGTCTTTTTGATTAAAAAGACTTTTATTGTAAATTACTCCATAGTATTCATAGACTTGTGGCATAAAACTTTTGTCTTTTACGCTTATTGTTCCAGGAACTTCTCCTTCATGTTCTATGATGTTTTTAGCAGAGGTGTCAATTAAACTATTGTATCTTGACTCAAAAGCTTCTCTAGGTTCACTATTAAACATTAGTAAATTTCCAACTCCTCCAGCTGCGTTAAATTTACTTGAAAGAATAGTTCCGGGATTGACACTTCCTCCATATTGTTTAAAACTTAGATTTGTTCCAAAATATTCATTAAAAGCTTTAATCAATTTATCAGATTGAAGATCAACTTCAACTTTTGTTCCAATGATTTCCATCGAATCTTTAGAGTAGCCTTCAAATTTAGTTTTTAAATTACTAAGGCTTTGATCTTGTTTAAACTCTTCTACAAGCTTTTTAACTTGTTCATCTTCTTTTGCACATGAAACAAAAGTTATAACAGGGGCTATGGTAAGTAAAGATAGAGATAAAAATCTAAAAATTTTTCTTTTCATTTTATTTTCCTTTTTGGTTTTTTTGTATTTGTTTTTTAATAGCTAAATAAGCTGTTTTAATTAGTGATTTTTTAGTATTTTTATTTTTTGATTTTTCTAATATAAGCCTTCTTAGAAAAATTTTTGAACTTGAATTTAATCAGTTTTCTAAAGCTTCAATTGTTTCGATGTTGAGCTTTGAAGTTAGAGCAATACTTGAAAAAGTATCAAAAATATGAATCCTAGATAAAATCATGAAAATTTCAATTTCTTGGTCAACTTGAAAATCATCATAAGATGATGTAATAAAACTTATTTGTTCATTACTTGGAACAATTGATGCTTTATATTGAATTTCATTACCAAGCAATTCTTTGGAAGTAATTTTGACTTTTTGTTTATTTTGATAACTATGAAAAACATTTTCATCAGTTGAAAAATCAGTTGGTCTAATACCGATTGTAATTTTTTGATTTTCTTCAAGATGATTACATTTATATTTGGGCAAATTTATCTCAAGTCCATTTTGTGAGATAAATTTTTGATTTTTGTAAATTCCTTCAATTAAGTTCATAGCAGGACTGCCAACAAATTTAGCAACAAACAAACAAGAAGGATTTGTAAAAACTTCTTTTGGTGAGCCAATTTGAAGTATAAAACCATCATTCATAACTGCTAATTTATCACTCATAGTCATAGCCTCAACTTGATCATGAGTTACATAAATTGTTCCTGAATTAATTCTTTCATGAAGCTTTCTAATTTCTTGGCGCATAGTAGCTCTTAGCTGAGCATCTAGATTTGAAAGAGGCTCATCCATTAAAAACAAGATGGGACTATTTACTATCGATCTTCCAAGGGCAACTCTTTGTCTTTGACCTCCTGAAAGCTCTGATGGTTTGTGATTTAGATAAAATTCAAGACCTAATAAATTAGCTGCTTGTTCAACTTTTTTGTTGATGATTTTTTTGATTTGATTTTTATTAAGTTTTTCTTTATCTTGTTTGAATTTTTTGATATTTGATTTAATTAATTTTCTTTTTTGTTTTAGTGACTCAACAAGATCTTTTAGTGATTCAAAATTTTTGATGATATCTTTTTTAAATTCAATTTTTGATTCTAAAAATGTGATTTTAGCAAGCAAATTATTTAGCTTATCTTTTGAGTTTTCTTGCTTTGAAATTTCTTTATATTTTTGAATTAATTTTTCTCTTTTAAGCTTATTTTTTTCAAGTTCTTTTTTATGTTTGTCAATTAAATTTGTGTTGGTGATTTTTCAATTTATTTCATTTATTTCATTTTTCAAAAAATTAAGTTTTTGTCAATATTGACCATCTTGAATTACTTTATTTTTGTCTGCATCAAGACCATAAGAAATATTTTTTCTTACACTTAAATGAGGAAAAAGTGCATAGTTTTGAAAAACCATTGTTAAGTTTCTTAAAGCAGGCTCTGAATAAGTTACATTTAGATCATTGATAAAGACTTCACCTTGATTTGGACTTTCAAGTCCTGCTATGATTCTTAGTGTTGTGCTTTTACCACATCCTGAAGGACCAAGCAATGATAAAAATTCACCTTTTTTAACTTTTAGGTTTGTTTTAAAAATAGCTTGAAATCCATTTGGATAAATTTTATTTACATTTTTCAATTCCAAAATATAGCTTTGATTTTCTTGTTGATTTTGCTCATTTACAATGTCATTTTTCATTGAAGATAAAAAGCTAGGAATAATAGTTTTTTGTTTATTTAATTGTTTCATTTATTTAATTGCTCCGTTAGTAATTCCTGAAATAATATTTTTTTGCATAACTATAAAAAAGATGACAATTGGGATTATTAAAATTGTAAGTCCTGCCATAATAGCTGTAAAGTCTGTTCCATAGGTTCCTACAAGTCCTCCTTGAAGACGAATAATAGTAGTTGTAGGTGAGTGTGAATTTGAAAGATAAACTAAATATGGAAGTAAAAAATCATTTCAAATTCAAATTGTATTAATAATTGCAACTGTTGCAATTATTGGCTTTAATAGAGGCAAAATTATTTTAAAATAAACTCTTATTGGCCTATATCCTTCAACTTTAGAAACTTCCTCTAAAGAAAGTGGGATGTTACTTAAAAATCCATGCATCATGAAAATTGAAATTGGCATTCCAAAACCTGTATACATAAAAATTAAACCAAATAAATTAAGAAATCTCATTTTTCCCATTAGATAAATTAAAGGAAGCATTATTGCTTGAAATGGAACTATCATTGTGATTAAAAACATGTAAAAAATAATTTTTGAAATTAACCTTTTTGATCGAGCTAGTTGTCATGCTGTAATTGAAGAAAAAAAGATAATTGAAATATTTGAAACTATAGTAACTAAAAGTGAAACACTAAAAGATTCAGCAAAGTTTAAAGCTTGAAAAGCTCTTTGATAGTTTGGACCTTCATATTTTGAAGGAAGAGCAAAAATGTTTTTGGTAATTAACTCTGTGATATTTTTAAATGAAGTGTTGGTCATTAAAAAATATGGAAAAAGCCACATTATACTAATCAAGGTTAAAAGTAAAATTAAACTTATTTTTAAAGCTTTTTTCTTTGAGAAATAAAACTTTATATTACTTATCATTTTTGACATTAAACTTGTACCTCGAATTTCTTAGTTATATAAACTTGAGTTACTGAAATAGCAGCTACTATAACTACAAAAATAAAGCTTTTAGCCTGAGCTATTCCAAAGCTCTCTTGATAGGCACTTACAAAAGCAGAGGCATAAATGTTATAGGCAATTAAGCCAGTTTGTCCATCACCTTTTGTAAGGGCTAAGTTTTGATCAAACATTTGAAAAGACCTTGAAACAAGTAAAAACAAAACAATTGTAATAGCTGGCATTATTGAAGGTAAAATAACACTAAAAAAATGTTTAAAAACTCCACATCCTTCAATCTTTGCACTTTCAGATAAACTCTTATTAACATTTTGTAAAGCAGCTATGTAAATAACCATAATGTATCCTGCCATTTGTCAAGTGTAGACCATGGACATTGCTAGCATTGCTTCTCATTTATTACCAAATCTTAATGAATGAGAAAAAATAGAACTAAGGGCATTGTCAAAGATTAATTGTCATAGATAACCTAGAATTAATCCACCAATCATATTAGGTAAAAAAAACACTCCTCTAAAGATGTTTGTACCAGCGATTTTTTTACTTAAAGCATAGGCAAAACCAAAGCCAAAACTATTGGTCAAAATTAAACTCAAAAGTGTAAAAACACTTGTATATCAAATTGAGTGAATAAATCTAGGATCGGTAATTGCAATTTTGTAATTATTGAAACCAATTCATTTTCCCTCGAAAATTAATTGCTCTTTAAACCAATCAGTAAAAGAGAGTAAAAATCCTAAAATAATTGGAATTATCAAAACAATAGAAAAAATTATTATTGCTGGTAAAACCATTACTCAAAAAGTTTTTCTGCTATACATACTAGCTCTTTCTTATTAAAATCAAAGCTTGTCATGGAAGTAATTTTGAACTTTGATAAGTTGGATAATTATTTAAAAATACTTCATAATTTTTTAAATTTAAATTATTGTCAATTAACTTTTGAGATCAGTTAATTACAAAGACAAGTTCCTGAAAATCATCTTTTCTTTTGTATGCAAAAATGTTAGGATCTTCATCGGCAATTAATTCAAAATCACCTTGAATAATTGTTGATCTTATTTTTGGATTATTTCTAAGATCAATAACTTTTTTATATCAACTTAAAACTGAATTTTCTTGATCAATTTGATCTTCAACATTTATTGTTTTAAAGCTTTTGTTATATGGAAGTCAAGACTTGCCTGAGTCATTAAAGCCTCCTTTTGAATTTCAAGGAATTGGAGTTCTTGCATTGTCTCTTGAAAAGATGGAACTAAGCTTCATAAAATCATTATGAGTCATTATTTTTTGCTTAAGAACATGATACTCATAAGTTCTAAGATCATTGACATCATTGATTTTAGAAATGTCATTTGTATGATCTGAATTATCCATTCCTATTTCTTCACCTTGATAGATAAAAGGAGTGCCTTTTAGTCCATGTAATGTAAGGGCAAAAGCTTTGGCTTTTTGATCAAGAAAATCAACTTGATCATGTAAAAATCTTGAAATAGCTCTTGGTTGATCATGGTTATTAAAATAAAGACTATTTCAACCATTGCTTACATCTTTTTGTCATTGTGCGATGATTTTTTTGAACTTAATAAAATCAAAGCCTTTTCATGTTTTTTTACCATCGACATATTCAAATTCACTAATCATATGATCAAAATTAAAAGTTAAACTATAAGCTTTGTTTTCTAAGTTTGTATTTTCATTTACATCTTTGGAATTCATCGCCCATGATTCAGAAACACTCATAATTTCATTATCATCTTTTCATGTTTTTTGACGAAGCTCTTTAAACTTTTCTATAACAAATTTTTTGTCATGTTCATAGAAGTTTTCTCTTGTAAAAAGATCAGTGGGCTTACCTATTTCATCAAAGGCATCAAAACGAAAACCATCTACTCCTTTATCTAATCAAAAGTTAATTATTTCAACAAATTCATCAACTACATCTTGATTAAATCAATTTAGACATGGTTGCTCTTTTGCAAAAACATGAGCATAGTAATAACCATTTGAAGTCTTTGTTCAAAAAGATCCACCAAAAACAGAATCTCTATTTAATTTGTATGTTTTTGTAAAATAATAATATTTTAAATATTTTGGATTTCCTTTAAGAGCTTGTTTAAATCAAGGGTGTTCACTTGATGTGTGATTTAATGGAAAATCTCAAATTATTTTGATATTTTTACTATGAGCTTTTTCAATTAAATTTTCAAAATCACTCATAGTCCCAAACAAAGGATCAATGTCTTTGTAATCTGAGACATCATAGCCATTGTCTACCATTGGTGATTTTGCTATTGGGTTAATTCATATTGCTTTTATACCTAATCAATGAAGATAATCTAGCTTAGAAATTAATCCATTAATGTCACCATTTCCATCATTGTTTGAATCTTTAAATGAACGCACATAAACTTGATAAATCGAGCCTGTTCTTCATCATAATTCTTTATTTTTCAATTCTCACCTACTTTCTTTTTTTTGATAACTTTATTAAATTACTAAAATGATTTTAATAAGCTTTTAAAGTGCTTGAAATTTAGGTTTTAATTTAATAAAATTACCATATAAAAAATTATAAAACGGAAGATTAAAGGGCTTTTAAAGTGAAAATAAACATGAAAAAAAGAGCTTATTTTTGATTATGTATGTTTTTTTTTTTTTTTTTTTTTTTTTTTTTTTGATAGAATTATTTCTAAGCAAGAAAAATGAGATAAATTTTTATTTAATTTAATTGGATGCATCAATCAATGGATTGATGCATTTTTATTAACTTTTATTTACATAAAATTTATGTTTTAGAAAGATTAAAAAAATCTAGTAAAATTTTTGACAAATCTTAAAAAAGACATTAAAAAAATCTAGTAATTTTTTGCATATGATAAAGCCATGCTTTTTTAAAAAAGTTAGTGATTTTTTAAAATAAAATAAAAACAAAAAAGATTTAAAAAAAATTATTTGTTTTATAATTGAAAGAGTTGCCCGAGTGGTGAAATGGCAGACACAGTTGACTCAAAATCAACCGCTTCACGGCGTGCTGGTTCAAGTCCAGTCTCGGGCACCATATCAATAAAATTGACCATTAAAAAAAGCCGACTAATTTTTTCAAGTTATGAAATTTAGTTGGCTTTTTATTTTTCTAAAATTAGCTAATTTTATTTAGCTTCATCAGAGGAGTTATTTAAATTTTGATCAGGTAAAATGTCGATTGTTATAGATTGTAGATCTTGACTTTGATCATTTGATTCAACCATAGCAATGCTTTGTTCAAGTTGAATTAAATTTTTAACTATTTTAGACTTTAAATCTTGAGGAAGAGTTTTGAAATATTCTCTTTCACTTTCAGGAATTTTATCAATGAATTCTTGAGTGTAGCCTTCAATCATAACTTCTTCCATTTGATCTTGTCTATAAGCACTTGGATTATTAAAGAGTTGCACACTTGATTGAAGAGCTATTTCCACTATTAATCTTTCAAATTTTTTAGATCCTTTTTGAGTATAAACTTGATAAGGATTTTTTTGTGCATATTGAACCATATTTGAATTTGATCTTAGTTTGTCCATTGAGTTAATGTGGTTTTGTCAGTAACTATCAATTGTAGAAATTAAAATTGATCTTTCATGGTATAAAATTGAATCTTCACCAAAGCTATCTATTAATCTTTGTCTTACAATCATGTATTGTTCCATCAAGTTTTGGAAAATATATTCAGCTAGATCTTTTTCATGCAAGTGACTAAGCTTTGACTCTTCAAATTTAAAATCAAAAGGTTTAAGTCATTGATCATTAATATACTCAGTTAGTTTTGTATAATCAAAACCACCATTTTTTAAAAGAAACATACTATTTTTTAAAACATCATCAACGCTTCTAAAAACCATTCTTTCAATTACAAAAAATAGATCTTCACTAACTAAAATAAGATCTCTTTGAGAATACATTAATTCTCTTTGTTGTCTAATAACATCATCATAGTTTAAAACGGTTTTTCTACTATCATAGTTAAAACCTTCAATCTTTTTCTGAGCATTACTAAAGTGTCTTTTTAATTGTTTAGAATTAAGTGCTTCTTCACTTTTTGGAAAGATCTCTTTTAATTTATCAGCTCCTGCAAATCTTAAAATAAGTTGATCATCAAGAGAGAGGAAAAATTTAGAATAACCAATGTCACCTTGACGTCCTGAACGACCTCGAAGTTGATTGTCAATTCTTCTACTTTCGGATTTGTCAGTTCCTAAAACATATAAACCACCAACTGCAAGGGCTTCTTTTGAAGGTTTAATATCAGTTCCACGTCCTGCCATGTTTGTTGCTATGGTAATAGCATTTAGTTGACCAGCTTGAGAGATAATGTTTGCTTCTTGTTCATTTTGTTTTGCATTAAGAACAGTATGGACAATTCCATTTTGATCAAAAAGCTGGTGAAGTTGTTCAGATTGCTCAATTTGGCTTGTTCCAATTAGAATTGGTTGACCTGTTTTTGAAACTTGTTTTACTTCTTTTAAGATAGCATTTAATTTTTGACGAGTACCTCAATAAATTGAATCTTCATCATCAACTCTAATGTTTGGTAAGTTGGTTGGAATGGGATTAACTCTCATGTTATAAATGTCAATAAATTCTTGCTCTTCAGTTTTGGCAGTTCCGGTCATACCTGAGAGTTTTTTGAACATCCTAAAAAAGTTTTGGTAAGTAATTGTTGCAAGTGTTTTAGTTTCACTTTCAATTTCTAAAAACTCTTTTGCTTGAATAGCTTGCTGAAGACCCTCTGAATAAGCTCTTCCTTCCATGATTCTTCCGGTAAAAGCATCAATTAATTCAATCTTTTCATCTTTGACAATATATTCAACATCTTTTTTCATGATGAAATTAGCTCTAAGAGCATTTTGGATTCTATGAACTAATTCAGAGTTTTTAATGTCATAGAGATTTGAAAGAGTAAAAAATTTATTGGCTTTGTCAATTCCAGAGTCAACTAGCTTTATGGTTTTAGACTCTTCATCAATTTCATAGTCACCTGGCTGAAGAGTTCTTGCAAATTGATTGGCAACTTCATACATATATGAAGAAGAACTCTCTCCTCCAGAGATAATTAAAGGAGTTCTAGCCTCATCAATTAAAATTGAATCAACCTCATCAAGCAAAATGTAATTTAGACCTCTTTGAACTTTATCATTAATGTTTGTAACCATATTATCTCTAAGATAGTCAAAACCTAGCTCCGAGTGAATTGAATAGGTGATATCACACTGATAAATTTGTTTTTTTTCCTCAGGGCTCATTGAAGGTTTATTAACACCTACTGTCATTTTCAAAAAACTAAAAACCTCACCCATCTCCGCTGCATCACGCTCTGCTAAATACTCATTAACAGTAGAGACAATTACTCCCTTTTTTTCCAAAGCATTTAAATAAACTGGAGCTATTGAAGTAATGGTTTTTCCCTCTCCAGTTCTCATCTCTGCAACTGAACCTAAATCCAAAATAATTCCACCAAGCATTTGAACATCATAAGGACGCTTTTTCAAAACCCTTTTTGTAGCCTCTCGAGAAACTGCAAAAACTTCAGGACGAATGTGTTCAAGAGTTTCTCCCTCTTGAATTCTTCTTACAAATTCATCAGTTTTGTTTTGAAGCTCTTCATCAGTTAAATTTACTACAGAAGGCTCAAGGTCATTAATTTGTTGGAGAGTTTTTTCAGCAATTTTCATTTCAGTTGATTTAAAAAATGGTATTTCTTTTAGTTTTTTGATCATATCTTTTACTATTTTACAAAATATCCCATAAAAAGGCCTTAAATAATTAAGGCAAAACTAGCTTTAAAACTTAAAAACAACTATTTTTTAGAATATAGAAAAACTTTTAATTTCATATTTTAAAAAATAAATATAATGTAAAAGATAACTATGGAAAAATCAATGTATAACTCGCTAAAAAGTATTTTAGATAAATATCAAGAGTTAAATCAAGAACTTTTAAAACCAGAGGTTCTTTCAGATATAAAACTATATAAAAAGTTTTCTAGAGAATTAAACTCAATAAAATCAATTTCAGAAGAGTTTAGTAAATATTTGAATTATGAAAAAACTATTGAAAGTTCAAAAATAATTTTAGCCCAAGAAAAAGACGAAGAATTAATATCACTTGCCAAAAAAGAAATCTTAGAGTGTGAGGAAAAAATGAGCTCATTAGTTGAGGAGCTTAAAATTTTACTTTTACCAAAAGATAAAAATGATGAACTTGATGTAATCATGGAAATTAGAGGAGCAGCTGGAGGAGATGAGGCCAATATTTTTGCTGGTGATCTTTTCGAGATGTATTCAAAATGAGCTAATAATAACAACATGAAAGTTAGTGTTTTAGATAGAAACTATGCAACTACTGGAGGATTTACATTAATAGTTTTTACAATTAGTGGTGAAAAAGCTTATTCAAAATTGAAATTTGAATCAGGTGTTCATAGAGTTCAAAGAATACCAGTAACTGAATCTAAAGGAAGAGTTCACACCTCAACAGCAACTGTTACAGCTATGCCAGAAATTGATGATGACATTGAAGTAGAAATTAATCCAAGTGATCTCAAAATTGATACTTTTAGATCATCAGGAGCAGGTGGTCAATCAGTTAATACAACAGATTCAGCTGTTAGAATTACTCACATACCAACTGGAATCATTTCATCATCTCAAGAAGGAAGAAGTCAAATTTCAAATAGAGAACTTGCTCTAAAAATTTTAAAAGCAAAACTTTATGATCATGAAAATCAAAAAAAACTTGAAAAAGTTGGTCAGTATCGTAAATTAGCTGGCTCAGGAGCTAGAAGCGAAAAAATCAGAACTTATAACTATCCTCAAGATCGAGTAACTGATCATCGAATTAATTTTTCGTCTTCATTAAAACAAATCATGGAAGGAAAACTTCAAATCATAATTGACTCACTTTTAGCAGAAGAGCAAGCTGAGAAAATAAAAGAAGTTGGAATTTAATGGCTAGCATTGATGATTTGATTTTAGAAAAAAGACGCTACAACTTAAATAATAAAATTAGTCAAAAAGAAAAAAGACTTTTAAAGAAAAATATGCCAGTTCAAAAAATCATTGGTTACATTGAAATGGCTAATGTAAAAATTGATATTTGCCACAAGGTTTTAATACCAAGATATGAAACAGAAGAGCTCATTTTTTTGGTAAAAGATTTTTTAAAAGATGACATGAAAGTTTTGGATCTTTGTGCGGGTTCAGGCTTTATTGGAATAGCCCTTTCTAAGATGAAAAAAATTGATCTAACTTTAAGTGATATTTCACTTGAGGCAATTAAACAAATTGAAAAAAATGTAAAAATAAATAATGTAAAAAATTACAAAATAATTCAAAGTGATTTATTTGAAAATATCCAAGGAGATTTTGACATAATTGTCTCAAATCCTCCTTATCTTTCTTATGAGCAAAAAATAGATAAATCAGTAAAATTTTTTGAACCTTTAAAGGCTTTATATGCTCCAAAAAATGGTTGATATTTTTACGAAAAAATCATAGAAAAAGCATCATCATTTTTAAAAAAAGATGGAATGCTTTTTTTTGAAATAAATCCTTTGCACAAAGAGCTTTTTTTAGAAAAAAATTTTAAAGTTATAAAAGACATTAATGGAAAAAATCGCTTTGCATTTAAAAAATTTTAATTTATTGGTAAAATAATAATCATTATTATTGAATTTAAAAATGTACACTTAAAATACAAAGATGCTGTTCAGAATATTTTGATGGGAATTAACTTAGTTATCCCTGATAAATCACATATTGCAATTGTTGGTGATGAATTTTCTGGAAAAACAGCAATTTTAAAATCCTTAGCTTTCGCCCTTGATATTACTTATGGCGAAATTTTGTTTAATGGCAAAGACATTATGAAAATGAACAAAAAAGAGAAAAAAAATTATCTCTTGCAAATGGGTTTTATAAGTACTTATCCTGCTTTAATTCAAGATATTAGTCCTTATGAAAATTTAAAAAATTATTTAAGAGGATATAAAAGTAAATTCCATAGTTTTTTTGGACTTTTATCCAAAAAACAAGAGCAACAAATCATTGATGCTTTTACTGAATTGGATATTTTAAAATACAGTTTTGCCAAAACAGAAACTCTCTCTCCTACATCACAAAAAAGAGTTGAAATTGCTAAGTTTTTGGTATCAGATATTAAGATTATTTTAGCTGATGATCCAACAAATTATTTGGATAATAGATACTCAGAGAAAATAGTTGAAATTATTATTAAAGAAGCCAAAAAACAAGGGGCAACTTTACTTTTTGTCTCTCATGATATGAAGCTTGTTAAAAAGTATTTTAAAAATGTTTACAAAATTGATCAACAAAGTAAAACTGTTGAATTAAAAATAAAACCTAAGACCTAAATATGAAAAAAAGAAACTTACTATTTTTCTGATATGAAAAAGATAATCAAATAAGTATTAAAAAAATTTTGCCTTTTTGAAAATATACATTTTTGTTAATCTTATTTGTTTTTTTAGCTTATGCAATTTGATATAACGCTTTATTTGTTGAAGAGGTAAATGTTTTTAACTTTTTTTCTAATTTAACGAAGCTATTTTTATTACAAAATACTAACTCAAAATCTAATTCACTTTTTGTTGATAGTTTTAGAAATTTGAGCATTGTTTTTATATATTGTATTAGCGGAACAACTATTGGTTTTTTCCTTGGTTTTTGAAGTGCTTTTTTTACAACAAATAGTTGAAATAAAAAATGACTTTCAAAAATAATGAATATTTTTTTTATCATTTTGAGATCACTTCCTTTTATCTTTTTTGCTCATTTTTTTACAATCAACTTTGATGGTTTTTTAGCAACACTAATTTTTGTAACTTGAGTTAGTTTTATTCAGTTTCATAAAACTTTAGCTTATGAGTTTGATTCAATGAATTTGACTATTTATAACAACTTTAAAAAGAATAATGAATCAAAAATTTTTCTTTTAAGAAAAGGAGTAATTCCTTTATTAAGAACTAGCTTTTTTAAAATATTTTTACAAAGACTTGATTCAAATATTAGATTTACAGGTTTTCTAGCTAGCTTTTCAATTATTCATATTACAACTTTAATTTCACAAGATATAAAACTTAATAAATTTGAATCAATTGGAATACCCTTTTTTATCTTTTTAATTTCAATGATTTTATTTGATCGTTTAATAGTTAATTTAATTAGAAAAATGAGATATGACTCAAAGGGAGTAACTTGAGAAAATATCAATAAAACTTTACTTAAAATTAAGCTTATTCAAAAATCAATTATGCTAGTTTCACTTTTAATTACTTTTATATCTTTGATTTATGTTTTTAGTGATTTAAATTCCACATTTATAGGTAGCGATGAAAAAATTTTTAATATCTTTAAAACTGAAACAGATAAGTTTTTTCTTAACTTTAATTTTGTAACTTTGTTTCAAATTTTTTCACAAATTTACATTATTTTATTTTTCTCCATTTTTCTTGGATTAATTTTTGGTATTTTACAAAACAGAACAATTTTTAAACAAAGAAAATTTGTTTTTATTACCAAGACTTTAATATATTTTGTCAAAATCATGCCAACAATTTTGATGTTTTATTTATGACTGGCAGCATTTCCAAAAAATCCAATTGCAGCTACAACAGTTGCTATGATTTTGATTTCAACTTCAACAATTGCAGCTTTTGTAAATTCATCAATTTATAAAATCAAAAAAAATCTTTGAGAAGAAATTGACTTAAAAGTTTCATATAATTTATTTTTAAAAATAAGCAAAATTATTGTTCCTCATATTTGAAAAGATTTAAAAGTTTCTATTACATGACTTGTTGAAGATATTGCTCAAGCAATTATCATTTTAGGTTTTTTTAGATATGTAAGTTTAACAGAACTAAGTGCTCCTGGAAATGTTTACTTAGACGTAAAAAATGGAGATTCAATTTTTATTTTAGTTATTCCTTTTTGAATATTTAATTTTGTTTTATTTAGCTTTGCACATTTAATTAGAATTAAACAAAACAGTCTAAGATCTAAAAGTATTTTTGATAAAATGTGACTTAAAATAGTTACTGTAAATAAAGTAAAAAAATAAATAAAAAAAATTACAAAAGGAATAAAATAAATAAACATGAATGAAAACGAAAAAAGCAGTCGGTTTTTTTGAAGAAAAAAAAATACATTTATTTCTGGTGAGCAATTTCTAAACTGAAAAATTGAAAAACTTCCTTGATATCAAATTCTCTTTCTATATAAAAAGAAAAGCATACTTCAAATTTTTATTGGAGCACTTATTTTTAACTTTGCGATTGTGCTCTTTTTATCAAGAGCAGCTACTATTCCTTCAGGAGTAACCGGTATACCTACAACACTAATGTTGATTTATCCATTTTTAGCAAAGTATTTTTCACTTTTTTATTTTGGTCTAAATTTACCTTTAATCATTTTTTATTTTAAAAAAGTCAAAAAATCCTTTATGTTATTAACCATAGTGTTTATGTTATTTAACTTTGTCATAAACTCTATAATCAACATTGATTTAATAAATAACTTTTTGAAAAAATATATTGACTTAGCAGATGGTTGAACTATTGAAAAATTAACAAATGAAAAAACATCAACAGTCATTAATAACGCTGAAGTTCAATTCACTAAATCATATGCTACTTGACCAATTATTATCTACTCAATCATAGGTTCAATTTTTATGGGTGTTTCAAATGCCTTTATTTGAAGAGCAGGTGGTTCAAGTGGCGGAACTGATATTGTTGTTTATTATGTTTCAATCAAAAAGAAAAAAAGCATAGGAAATATAACTTTAATATTTGCAATAGCAACGTCATCTATTTATACAATAATTTACATACCTCTTGTTAAACCAAAGTATTATGTAATGCAAATGATTGGAAGCTTTTCTTACATTGTAATTGTTTCATTAGTTGTTAATATTTTGTATCCTAAATATAAAAAAGTTAAACTTTCAATATCAACTACAAACCTTGCAAAAATACAAGAGTACTTCAAAGAAGTTAAATACTGACATCCTTACAAAATAATTGTTGGAATAAGTGGTTATACAGGTAGAAAGATTTACAAAATAGAAACTGTTGTTTTATTTATAGAATCAAAAATTCTGGTTAATGATATTAAACACTACGAGCCTCATGCGTGAATAGAACAAGTTGGACCAGTTAATGTATTTGGACGATTTAACACCAATATGGTTGACTAAAAAAAGAGCACTAGTAAAGTTGCTCTTTTTTTAATATTGCTTAATTTTTGTTTTGACTTTAGAGTGCTTGTTTTAGAAATTTGCAACACAAAAAACAATCATTTGATTTTTTAAAAACATATTAAAAAATCAAATAAAAAACAAAAGAGCTTTTGTAATGTGTGCTCTTTTGTTTGAATGTTTTTAATTATGATTAAGCTTTGTTTGTAGAACCAAATTCATCCATTTTGTTTGCAACAGTTTGCATCATGGCTTTAGTTCCATTTGCATAAAGTTTTCTTGGATCAAAGTTTTTACCTTTTTTAACTTCTCCAGAAAGAACAAACTCACAAATTGCATCTGAATTAGCTATTTGTAATTCAGTGTTTACATTAATTTTGGATATTCCCAAAGATATTGCTTTTTTAACTTGTTCACTTGGAATTCCACTTCCACCATGAAGAACAATTCCTATTCCTGTAGCTTGAGCTATTTCATTTAGCTTATCAAAATTTAGAGATTTTCATGAACTTGGATATGGACCATGAATATTTCCAATTCCAGCTGCTAGAAAATCTATTCCAAGAGCTGTAATTTTTTTAGCCTCTTCTACATTTGCAAGCTCTCCATCACCTACAACTCCATCTTCTTCTCCACCAAGGGTTCCAACTTCAGCTTCCACTGAAACATTATGTTTTTTGGCAGCTTCAATAACTTTTTTTGTGTTTTCATAATTTTGCTTAAATGGAACATGTGAGCCATCATACATTACTGAAGTATAACCAAGCTCAATAGCTTTTAAAGCCCCTTCAAATGAACCATGATCAAGATGAAGAGCCACTGGCACTGTAATATTTAAATCTTTAACTAAAGCTTTTACTAAAGAAACAACAGTTAACATTCCTCCCATGTATTTTATTGCCCCTTCACTTGTTGCCAAGATGATAGGTGAGTTTTTTTCTTGAGCAGTTAGTAAAGCTGCTTTAGTTCACTCCAAATTGTTTATGTTAATGTGTGGTACAGCATATTTTTCTTTTTTTGCTTTTTGTACCATTTCTCTAGCATTTGTTAGCATTATTTCTCCTAAAAAAATCTATAATAAAAGTAATTTGTTTTTAATTATAGATTAAATCTATTATTTATATAATTTAAAATAATTTTTTGTGTTTTAGGGGAAAAATGAAACAAAGAAAACAAATAATTTTTGCAAGCTCTCAGCCAAAGTGATTTCATCTAATGTATGCTTTAAAAGATTTAATTGAAATTTATAATAATGACTATAAAAATGATGAAGATTTTTTACCAGTTAAACTAATGAGCCATGAGCAAACATTGGCTAAATCAGAGCATCAATTAGCTTTGGAGACAATTGATAAAATAGAGCAAAATAATCCTGAAAGTCCAAATATAATTTTGTCAGATAAATATGGAGCACTTTTTTTAAAAAGAAAAAATAAAATACTTGATATAAATAGTGATTTAAAAGAGTTAATAAATCAAGAAATTTTAGACTTTCACAATAGTGAATTTTGCCAAGATTATCAAAACAAAAAAGTTTATGATTTGCCTTTTAATATAACTAATTTAGACACTATTATTTTTAATTTAAATATTATGAATAGACTTTTTGAATTAATAAAAGAAGGTGGAGGATTTGTTGATGAACAATCTAGTATTTTTGTTAAATCTAAAAATTCTATTGACAAAGAAAATTCCCTTGCTAAAAAAAGTTTTTTTAATTTAATAAAAGTAAAAGATAAAGACATTTTTAAAGGTTGAAAAGTTGATGATTCAACCTTTAGATCTATTGAAAATGCCCTTGAATTTTCATCTAAATTTTGAGATGGTGTTTTTGTTGATTCTGACTTAGTTGATCAAAGCACATTAAATGCAACTATTTTTTCAATGGATTATCACTTACAACTATTTTTAAAATCCTTTGATAACTATGAGCAAAATTTGTCTAATTATCAAGATATTAAACTATGAAATTTATCAAAAACAAAAGATGAAATCATCTTTAATTTTAAAGATCCACAAGTTAAGTTATCACTAGAAAAAATTTACAATACATACAAACAAAATTTAAGAAATGTTGAAATTAAAAATAAAAATTTTAGTTCAATAAAATACTTAGGTTTTGATGATGGATGAACAAATACAATTATTAGATCTTATCAATGTGCTTTTGCTTTTGGTCCTTCAGTTGGTAAGAGAAATCTTTCATGAAAAAAAGAAGAAAACTTAGCTTTAAAAAAAGATGTTTTACATGAAAGACAAGTTCGTTTTTTCTCGGATAAAAACAAAGAAAAAACAACTTATTTTAAAGGCGGATCATCTTTGGTTTTAATTGATACAAATCAAAGAGAAAATAGAGCAACTTTAAAATTTGTCAATTGACTCTACAATGGAAAAATTGAAAGTTTGAATATGAATGTAAGTGATTTTATAATTGAAAATTCTGGATATTTTTTACCCTTAAAAACAATAATAAATAAACAATTTTTAAAAGAGCTTGAACAAAAATTAAAAGATAAAAAAATACTAATAGAAAAAACAAGTGATGAAAAATTAAAAGATAAACTTTTTATCCAAGCAAACTATTTAGAATCATCAATTCTTTCACTAGCTGATTTGCTTGATTATTTAAACTTAGAAAAATCTAAAATTGACATTTTATACTACCCGGCAAATCAAAAAACTTTTGAGGTAATTTCATACATTAAAAATGCCCTTGAAAAGTGAAGTAAAAACATTGAAAAAAGCCAAGATGAGAGCTTTGAAAAATTCTATGAACATTTATTAAAATTGACAAATTAATGTTCATTTTTTATTATCTCAAAGCATTTAATATAAACTTATTTTATAATAGTATAATTGACATTAATTATGATAGGTGTTGATTTAGTAAAGATAGAAAGACTAGAAAATAAAAGTGATCATTTTGTAAGAAAAATTCTTTCTTTAGACGAGTATGAGCTTTATCAAAAAACTAAAGCAAAAGCAATTTTTCTAGCAACAAGATGAGCTATCAAGGAGGCTTTATTTAAAGCTGATAATCAACATTTTTGTTTTAAAAAAATTAACATTACAAAAAAAGATAATGTTTATAAATTTGATGGATTTGCAATAAGTGTTAGTAGTGAAAAAGAATACGTTATTGCATTTGTTCAAAAGATAGGAGTTGCATGTCACCGCGATTAAAGTTAATTCTCTTAAGTCCTATTTGAGGATTTAGAATTCTAGGGCTGTTAAAAAAAGCTAGAAAGTTCAGAAAAAAACCTGAAAGTCTAAAAAAATATGACAGATATGGATATGTTAACAAACTATCAAATAAGGTCCTAAAACTTATGAATATTGAAGTTGAAGTTAAAGGATATGAAAATATAATTAAAGCTCCTGCTATAGTTGTTTCAAATCATGCAAACAACATTGATTCACTAGCTTTAATGAGTGCTTTTGAAAACAAAAGTGATGATATTGATAAAGTTGAAAAAGAAATGAGCTTTGTTGCAAAAATTGAGCTTAAAAAAAACAAAGTTTATAGTGCAGCAATGGAGTTAATAGAATGCCTTTTTATCGACAGAACTAAAATTAGACAATCTTGAGATAAGATGAAAGTTTTTGGCGATTTTTTAAAGGAAAATAAAAAATATGGAGTAATTTACGCTGAAGGAACAAGAACTACAACAGGAGAGCTTGGTGAGTTTAAATCGGGGGCTTTTAAAGTCGCTCAAAAATTTTGACTTCCAATTATTCCAGTTACAATTAATAACTCCTTTGATGCAGTTAATTTTAAAGATAAAACTAAGAGAAAAATTACTGTAATAATTCATCCTGCTCTTAAGCCTGTTAACTTTGGAAATCTTGATTCAACTAAGTTAGCTCAGCTTGTAAAAAATAAAATTGAAAGTGCTTATATAAAACCTGAAGCTAAAAAATTAGGAGAAAAATAATGCAAACATCTTTACATGAAAATGGCCCAGTTTTTAATATCAAAAACTTTTCAGGACCTTTAGATTTACTTCTTTCTCTTGTTAAAGATAAAAACATAGACATCTTTGAAATTAATCTTGTAGAGTTAGCAACTCAATATTTAGAGATAATAAAAAAACTTCAAGATGACAAAATTGATCTTGCTTCAGATTATTTGGTTATGGCAGCTACTTTGCTTCAAATTAAAGCATCAATGGCCCTTCAAGGAGAAAAAGTTGATGAAGAAGTTGAACTAGACAAAGAAAGACTTTTGATGAAATTAGCTGAATATAAACAATTCAAAGAGATTTCGCAAATTTTAAGATACCAAGAAGAAAAAAGAAAAGAAATCTTTTTGAAAAAAAGTTCACCAGCTGAAGAGTTTATCAGACCAATTGATGAAAAAATTTTAGATGGGCGCTCATCCATGGTTCAACTTGTTTTAACACTAAGACAAATGTTTGAAAGAACTTTTGCAGAGAAGTTAAGAAGAACTAAAATTGACAATTTTAATCTAACTCCAAGTGATCAAGTTTTGTATATTAAAAAACTTTTTAATGAAAATGAAATTGTGACTTTTGAAATGATTTTTTCGCTTCCATCACTTAGCCATTTTGTTATTACTTTAATTGCGCTTTTAGACTTATCAAGACGGCAAGAATTGTTGATCTATCAAGACCAGCAATTTGGTACAATTAGAATTGAAAAAGGACCAAATTATGAAGAATAAAATTATCGAAGCACTTATGTATTTTCAAGGAGATCAAGGACTAAGCCCTGAACAAGTAAAGGAAGTTTTTGACCTTGAAAAAGATCAAGAAGGAAAAAAACTTTTAAATGATTTTATGGAATTTTATAATGCTAGAGAAGGCGGAACAAAAGTTTTTGTTTTTGGAGAAATTTATAAAATTGCAACAATTGAACCTCTTAAAGATTATGTTTCTAAATTAGTAAGCATTGTAAGGTATCAAAAACTTTCAAAAGCAGCAATTGAAGTAGCTGGAATTGTAGCTTATAAACAACCTATTACAAAATCAATGATTAATGAAATTAGAGGAGTTGCAAGTGATCAAGTTGTTAACACTCTTTTGGTTAAAAACTTGATTGAAGAAGTGGGAATTTCTCCAACTCCAGGAAAACCTGTTTTATATGGAATAACTAACAAGTTTTATGATTATTTCAAAATCAAATCACTTCAGGAATTACCTAACCTAAGTGAATTTGATTTTGTTCAAAGTATTGATGAAGAACAAGAAGAAGAACAATCCTATGAAGGCTTTAATTTGTTTTCTTCTCAAAGAGAAAATTAAATGTTTGAATTTATAGCAACTAATAACGATCATGGCAGAATTATTTTTAAAGTTTTGCTTAGTTATTTAAACAATGTTCCTGTTTCAAGAATTCAAAAACTTTTTAGAGAAAAAGATATAAAAGTCAATGGTAAAAGAAACATTGACAAAAACTTTATTGTATCCAAAGATGATCTAATTCAAATTTATGGTCTAACCAATGTAAAACAAAAGCTAGTTTTTAAAAAAATTGAACAAAAATTTAATGTAATTTTTGAAGATCAAAATATTTTGGTTATTAACAAACAAGCTGGTGTTTCAATGCATAGTGATGAAAATTCTTTAGACAAACAAGTCTTAAGTTATTTAAATTTTAAACAAGTTGATTCTTTTGTTCCTTCAAGCATTGGCCGCCTTGACAAAGTTACTTCTGGAGTTGTTGTTTATGCTAAAAATTACTCGATTTTAAAGACTTTAAAATCAAATGAACACCTAAGAAAAACTTATGTTTTTATGTCAAACATTACTTTAGAGCCAAATCAAAAAATTGAACATGTTTTTTATCATAAATACAATCCAATTAAGAAAAAAGCAGAACTTTTTAAAGAAAATGTTGAAGAGAGTAAAATTACAAAAACTCTTTTATATAAAGTAAAAAATAATAACTATGCTGAATTAATTACTGGAAGAAAACATCAAATCAGAGCAACTCTTTCTAAGCTTGGTTTTCCGATTTTTGGTGATGTAAAATATGGTGGAAAAAAAGATAAAAGAGTTTATCTACATTCATACAAAATTAAATTCCATTCATTAAAAGGTGAATTTGAATATTTAAATAATCAAGAATTTATCGCTCCAATTAGGTGATAAATTTTTATTTTAATTTTTCATATAAAACTTTTGCAATCATCGCAGCATTGTCAGTTGCTAGTTCTTTAGAAGGAATATAAACATTTTCATGTAGCTTTTTAAAACCTTCTCTTAAAAGAAAATTAGCAGCAACTCCTCCTCCTAAAATAAGAGAGTTAATTTTGTATTTTTCCAAACATTTTTTAGTTTTTTCTAGTAGATAATCAACTGCCTCTTTTTGAAATGAACAAGCTAAATTTTTGCTAGAGTGTTTTTTTTGATTTGCTAAATTAATTACTTGACTTTTCATACCACTAAATGAAAAGTCAAATTCTCCTTGAGTTTTTGGCTTAGTTAATTTAACTAGATCAAAATCATTATCCTTACATAAAGCTTCAATTTTAGGTCCCCCTGGAAAGCCTAAATTTAACTTAGTTGCAACTTTGTCAAAAACCTCACCAATAGCATCATCAAGAGTTGAACCTATAACTTCAATATTGTCTTTATCTTTTGCAAGCATAAGTTGACTATGTCCTCCTGAGACAATTAAAGCTAGTGCTGGAAAAAGATAATTTTTTTCAAAAGAAGCTGAAAAAAAATGTCCTTCAATATGATCAATTGGATAGGCCTTTATTTTTAAAACTCTTGAGAGTGCTTGAGCTACTAAAAAACCAATTTGCAAAGTACCAATAAGTCCTGGTTTTTCTGTGTAGGCTATGGCATCAATTTTTGAAAAATCAAATTCACTTTTTAACTTATCTATTATTCTAATAATATTTTGACTATGTTGTCTTGAAGAAAGCTCTGGAATTGTTCCTCCATATTGAGCAAAAAAATCACTTTGACTTCAAGTTATCATTTTCAAAATTTTGCCTTTTTCAATTATTGCAATTGATGTATCATCATGGCTTGTTTCTATACCTAAAATTATCATTTTTTAATTCCTATTTGTGGTTTTTTGATATATAGAGGTTGAATTTCAAAAATATTTTTTTCTAGTTTGAAATTATCCTTGATATTTTCAAAATTATCTATTAAATCTTGATAGTCAAAATCAACTATTTGATCCTCAAAGCACTCTTGGACACTTAAGCTTTTATTTTGTTGATTTTCAACATAACAAAGATTTCCTCTTGCATCAATATATTTGTAATTATTTTGAGCTTTTACCAAAGCAAAACTAGAGATACTAAAGATTTGAAAATTTAAAAAAAGAGCTAGAGTTTTTATATAAGTTAGTGAAGTTCTTATTCCTGTAAAAAAACCTGGACCCAATGTTATGTAAAAAGCTTTTATATCAAAAACACTTTTATTTTGACTTGCTAAAATTGCATCAATTTCAACAGGAATAAGCTCAGTTTTTTTCTGAACTTTTTTGATGTGTTTAAAGGAGATGATTTTGAAATTTTCATCATATAAACTCAAGAAAAAATCACTTCCAGTTGTGTCTATAAAAACTTTCATTAGCACTCCTTAATTTCATAGATTCTTTGGTTATTTTTTTGATCATATTTTATTTCAATGTGAACAAAATTTTTCGGTTTTTTTGCTAGCTTTTTAGATCATTCAATGACTACAATGTTGTCTTCAAAAAAATCTTCAAATTCATCTAAATCACCTTGATAATTATAAAGATCAAGATGAACTAGATTTGGGTAGATTTTCATTATATTAAACGAAGGGGAAGTGATTGTTTCTTTTATATTTAATTTTTTTGCTATGTGTTGAACTAGAGTGGTTTTTCCTGATCCTACTTCGCCATCTAAAAGCAAAATTTTATTTTTTATAATTGGCATAATCAAATCTACTACTTGCTCTATTTGATCCAAATTTTTAATGATTATTTTTTTGTTCATAAAAGTTTATCTTCCCTTTATTTAATAATTTTTAATTTTATTTTATCTATTAAAAAGCTACTTTGATTTAAAATTTAATGTTATGAATCAAGAAACTTTGAAAGAAATGTCAGATAAAAAATATAAAAATATTATAAGGGCAGAAAAAATCAAAACTACGATTTATCTAATAATTTTAGCTAGCATAAGTTTTGCTTTAATTGCAATTTTATTTTTGAATGTTTATGTATATCCATCTGATCCATTTTATGAAGATGCAACAAAACTAAATAGATTTATTTCATTTATGATTGCAGGTGCTATAGCACTAGTTTTATCTAGATTTTTTTATTTAGCTTATATTTTTCAAAAATTTAAAAGTAATGACAAATACTATAATCTAAAAAATATTTATATCAAGTTGTATACAAACAAAGTAAGCTACACACTCACTTTTATATCACTTTTATGAATTTCAATTTTATCTTCATTATTATTTTATTTTTTAAGAGATAAAAAATGAACTGTTGGTTCTATAGAGTTAATAAATTTTAAAAATGTTTTTGATCAAAACTCACTTGTTTTTAGTTTAATGGGTGTTGCTACAATTTTATTAATTGCCGCTTATATTTTGTTGATTATTTGAACAAGTTTTAAAATCAAAAAAATTAAAAAAATTTATGAACTCGATAATGTCTCAATGAAGGATATAAAACCAAAAACTAAAAAGAAAATTATTAGTTGACTAGTGATCTTTATTTTGATAAATACTCTTATAGTTTTAATTATTTATTTTTACTCAAGATTTACACCTGTTTTAACACAAATATTAGGTGCTTAAATAATTATGTAGATATGTTAGAGGTGAAATAATTTCAACTTTATATTCTTTAGATTCTAAAAACTTTATCTTGTCTTTAAAAATCACAAAATCTTCATAACTTGATGAATATGAAAAATCATCAATCATAATAATTTTTTTAAGTTTCTTATCTTCGAAAATTGCTATATCAACATTAATTGTTCCTATTGGATAGTTTTCTTGAATATCGATATTTTCACTTTTCTTTAATTTGAAAAATTCCATAATTTTGTTTTTGAAATCACTTGAGTCATCAAGTGATTTTTCACTTTTTCCAGATGAGTATTTTTTTTGTTCTTCAGGATTTAACTCTAAAAATTGAAGTCATTTTTTGAACATGTATAAATCCTCATTATTTTGAACATTTACTAAATCAGATGATTTAATTGATTTAACAACAATCATTTTGTCTTTAGCTCTTGAAATAGCAACATTTAGTGCATTTGCCCCACCAGGACGACCAATATATGTTGAGTGAATTTTTGAGTGTTTGTCATAGGCTAAAGTTGCAATAATTATATCCGCTTCATCACCTTGAATGTTTTCAATGTTTCTAAGTAAAAGTGATTCATTATTTATTTTTTCTTCTAAATTAGGATGATTTGTAAAAATCTCTTTTTCTAACAATTCTTGTTGCTTACTATTAAATGAAAGAATGATTATTTTTTTGTATTTATCAATGTTTTTTTGTGTCAAATCTAAAACAACAGCTGCCTCTTCAATGTTTGCATTGTTTTCTCATTTACCATTTATTTCAATAACTTCTAAAGGCTTTGTAATTTTGTTATTAAATCTATCTACAACATCAAGAGATGAATCATAAAAATGTCGTGAAGAAAAACTCATAAGTGAAGCAAAATTAGATCGATAATTTTTGTCTAATAAAATTGTATAAACACCCATGGAAATTGAATAATCTAAAAGCGAATCTACACTACCAAAAATGGAATCATCATTTGACCTTGTTGAAAATCATCTTGTTGGTTTCATTTGTTTGTTATCACCTGCTAAAATTTTTCTTTTTGCAAGGTATAAAACTGGAAGACCTTTTTCAATAAAAATCTGTGAAGACTCATCTAAAAGTGCATAATCAAATTCATCTTTTTTTCATTTTGATAAATCACACTCAGGAGTTGTGATTATAATTGGAAAAATCATTTTGATAATATCAACATATTCATTTATAAACTTTTGTGGTTCTATATTTCCTAATCGAGCTGAAGCTGCAAATTTAATATAAAGTTTTTTTTGCTCATCAGTTAACTTTTCTAACTTCTTAAAAATTTCTTTAGTTACTATTTTTGAAATTTCATCTGGTTTGTATGTTTGTTTTTGCTCTCTTGCAAAATTAGCTAAATCAAGTCTTAAAATAAGCTTTAAATCTTCAATATTAAAGTTACTTATTTCTTGAATTATTTCATTTAAATTTACATCATAAACTGAAAAAGCATTAATGAAAAAAAAGTAATTTTTTTCAAAGAATTTATCACTTGCATTTGATCTAATTTTTGATAGAAACTTTGATTTAGAGTTGAGTTTATAAAACTCTTTTTTACTAATGCTTTTTTGATTAATTGGAAAAGGATATTTTACATCTCTTGAGATTGTATATAGATTGTTAATTATTTGCTCATCTAAATAGATAAATTTGCTTTTTAAAAAATTATAAAAAGCTAAGGTTTCTTCTCAATTTTCAATAGATAAAACTAAACGCAAATCTTTTACATATTTTTTTGACTCTTCAGAAAAAATTTTAATTGGCTCAAGTTCAATGTCTTTATCAAAATTTTCTAAATAGTTTAGATATTCCACTATTGGCTCATAAAATTTTTTCTTATTCATATTTCTATCGTTTAATATGAATAAACAAAAGATTTTTAAATCTTTCATCCTATTTTTTATAACTTCTAAAGCTGCCTTTTTTTGTGAAACAACCAAAGCTGTTTTTGAATAAACTAAAATGTTAGTTAATATATTAACAATTGTCTGGCTTTTTCCTGTTCCTGGAGGACCTCAAATAATAGTGTCTTGATTTAAAGCTGAGACTATGGCATAGTCTTGAGAATAGTTGGTAGGAACTATTTTATAAAAACCAAAATTCTTTTTATAAATTGAATCTTTGACAATATTTTTGTGGACATTTTTATTAAATTGAATATCAAAAATATTGTCAATATCATTGTTATCAATAATTTCTAACATTCTATTTCTAAGATAGCCACCCAGAGGTTGAAAAAGACCAAGTACAATTCCTCCAAAAAATTTTAATTTTGAATTTTGTACATCTTCAATTTCATTTTCAACACACTCTTGATATAAATCAACTTGAAAGTCAAAAAGATTAGCTCATAAATTAGCTAAATAATCAACTAATTCTTGAAGAGAAAAATTAGAAAAGTCAAAATCAACTGACAAGGTAAAACCTTGAGAATTTAATAGATACATCAACTTTTCATTTATTTTAATTTCACCATTAGATGAAAGATAAGGAATTGAATTTTTAAACTCTAAATTTACTTCCTTTAAAAACAAAGGAGCATGTATTTTTTTATCATCAATTGTAAATGAAACAATCACAAAACCAAGATGCATGGATCAAATATTTGATTCTCTATTTATTGATGATGATTTATTTAAAAATAATTTCCATTTGACAATGCTTTTTTGTGATTTTAATTCAATTGAATCAATCATTTTTTTGACTGAGTTAGTAAAGTCTTTTTTTATTAAATCTATTTTTTGCTTTGAAAGTTCAATACTATTTTCATTAGCTATTTGAATTATCTCTTCAACACTAGAAGCATTTTTAATTTTTTCAACTAAAAGCTTATTTTCAATTTCAAAAAGAGGAATTGAAAATTTGTTTTTATTTGCAATTAATTTAACAAAAGAATCACCAAATTTTTTGTATACATCGAAAAAATATTTATCATTAATTTTGAAATTTATTGAAGAGTCATTAGGTGAAATATCTAATAAATTATCAAGAATAATTTGGTATTGAGATTTATTTTTTTTCTCTTCCAAATGTTTTTGCTTAGAAACATTCATAATTATTTTCCTTTAGAATCTTGAATATATTTTTCGATGTTTTTAGCTCCATTACCAACAATTAAGCTAATTGATTTTGGTGAGAAAAAAACTCCTGAAATTTCTTTAATTTTGTTCAATTTTTCAAGATTAATTTTATCTTTTTCAACAAAATCAATTTTTAATTTTGAAATAGTTGATGAACAATTTAAAATATTGTCAAGACCGCCTAAATTTGTAATTAAATCATCAATATTAAATGAAAATTTAATATTTTGTGAGTTATTTATAAGTAGTTTTTTAGCTTGTTTTTTTCAATGTAATTTAATAAGACCAAAAGTAATAATTTTTAAAAACAACATTTTGATTTTTGTTTTGTTTTTCATAGTTTTATTATATTACTAAAAAAGCAAGTTATCTTGCAATATAAAGAGGCTAAATTTTAAAATTGGTTAACTAAAACTAATCAAGAAAATCAAGTATTAATTCAGGTTTTTTCTTTTGTAATAAAACTTCTTGGATTGATTTTAAAAATGGGTATTCATTTAGTTGCTCTTTTAGAACTTTAACCATAATCTTAATGTTGTCATAGCCTTCTACTGTTTTTTTATTAATTTCAACAGCTTTATCTATTCCATTTTGACCAACTAAAAATCCAAAAGAAAAGTTTCTACTTTTATTACTTGTGCAAGTTAGCATAAAGTCACCTAGAGAAGCAATTTCAATCATCCCAGGATTTTGACCATATTTTGAAATTATGAATTGATTAATTTCTTGAAAAGCAATAACAAGAGCAGAACAAAGGGCGTTGTAATTTTTAAAAACAGCACTTAAAATACCACTAGCTATTGCATAGATATTTTTGAAGATCGAATAGTATTCAATTTCTCTTTGAAAAGGAGAGATAAAAACTTTAAAATTTTTTTGATCAAAGCTTGTTTTAACTTGTTCTAAAAATTTTAAGTCTTTTCCACTTACATTTACAATTGTAAAATCTCCATTGAAAACTTCATCTGCAAAAGAAGGTCCTATTAAAGAAGCATATGAGTTAATTTGTCCTTGATATTTTCTTTGAAAAAATTCAGAGAAAATTTCTTCACTTGAGGGATTTAGTCCCTTAGAAATATTTAAAATATTAAGATTTTTATTTGGTCAAATTTCAATTAATTTATCAACTACACTTTCAACAAATTTTGAAGGAGTAGATAAGATTAAAAAATCACAATCTTGAGTTGCTTGTTTTAAATCATTTGTTACTAAATAAGGCAATTTAAAAAGTTTTTTTTGACCAAAATATTTAGTGTTTAAACCCATTTTTAAATCATTGATTTCGCCTTCATCAATTCCATAAAAACTTACCTGATTATTATTTTTTAAAAGCACATTAGCAAGGGCGCTTCCATATGCACCTGTTCCAATTATTGCAATTTTCATATCTTACTCCTAGTTATTTTCCTGGTCATAAATAAGATTTCATTTACTTTTTTTGTAATATGTATTTCTAACAGGACTTTGAATTTCAAAATAGATTTTTTGTCCAATATAATGAATTTCATGAGCAAGCAAAGTAACTCAAACTTTTTGGTCAAAATTTTCTCAATTAAGAAGAGCTATTTTCTTATCACCTAAACTATCAATTTCAAGTATTTCACCTGTTTCATATGACTCAGAATATGTTTGCAAAGCATCAAGAGATGAAAATATCATATAACCTTCATTTTCTTTTAATCTTATGTTTTCAATTGTATGAAAAGCACGATTATTAAAACAGATATTTTGTTGGTTAAAAGTTGCTTTTAAAAAGTTTAATTTATCTAGTGATTTTAAAACAAGTGCTTCATCAACATTTTTAGGTAATTTATATGATTCATAACCATCTTCAATTAAACTTCATCCACGTTCTTCAATTAACAAAATTTTAGCTTTGTTTTCAATTGCTTTTCTAATATTGTTTGTGCGATAAATAATTAGTGATTTTTCAGAAATTGTCTTTATCAAATAATCATATATGTGTTGGTATTTTTGTGAAATTAAAACTTCTTGTTTTATTGAAACTATTGAAGGAACAAGAACAAGTTGAGCAAGCAAAAATAGAATTAATTTTTCTTCATCTTTTAAAAATAATCATGATTTTTTTAGAAGATGATTTAACTTAAATTTTTTAATTAATTTATCAAAAGCACCTTTAAATAAAACTGAAGGTTTTTGAGTTCTTAGATAATATTTATCAATATTTTCTTGATGAACAAGATTTGGTATACGCATCTTTGTTCCATATAGTTGTTTTAAATTTTTCTCAATTGATAAAAGATTAGTTTTTAATTTTTCATCTTTAATTTTGAATTCATTATCTGCTTTTTTTATTTCTGACATTAACTTCTTAAAATCATTTATAAATTTAATTTTTTCATTTTTAAATTTATCTTGAGCTTCTACAATTTTACTTTTATATTGATAGTTAAATTGTGAGAGAATTTTGTCTTTTTCACTTTGTTCAAATAGCAAGTTATCAGTGACTTTTTTTAACATTTTTTTTAATCATTTTAGTTGTTGATGATTTTGAAAAGCTGATTTTAAATTTTTCCTTTTTTCTACTTCAATATCATTAATTTGATTATTGTAATTTTTGAAATTATTTAATTGAAGTAAAAGAGCATTTTTGTATTCATCAACTTCTTCACTTGAAGCTCCATTTTGTAAAAAAATTATTGAATTCATATCAACTTCAGATTTTTTTTGTAAAGCATTATTTCTTTTTTTAACAACCTGATTTTTTATAAATTGGTATTTTAAAAAATTGTATGAACTCAATAATGTACAGGGATTTTTTTCTTCAAAATCAACAGCCCTCATGTATAAAAAGTTTTCAGCTTCTAAATAAAAATCATTAAAGTCATCAACTAAAATTTCTGCATTTGTGTGTTTTGGTTTTATAAAAACTTCTTGAAATTGTTGAACTAAAAAATCTTGAGTAGAAACCAAGGCTAACTTTCCCTTTAATTCCAGATCTAAGTTTATGTCATATTTATTTGATAAATCTTTGTCAAAAATAGTTAATTTTTTAATATTCAATTTAGCTTGTATCACTTAAATTCCTTTAACTTTCATCTTATTTTTTGTAAAAAAATTATACATTATCAAAATGTAAAATTGGTATAATTAAAAGACTAATTGAGTCAATCAAGTGAGAGGATCAATAATGGCCATAGTTAAAGATGTTAAAAAATCAAAAATTCTTAAGATAGGAAATACTCAAATTTACGTTGAAGATAGAGAAAATGTTGTATTAGACCCAAATGAAGAGATCATTCAGCTTAAAAAAAGACAAAAGGAAACTCAAGAATTTTATTCTTCACTAGTTAATGTAACTTTAAAAGAAAAAAAAGAACCAGATAAATAAACTGGGACAAAAAAATAAAAAACACTTTTTAAAATATACTTTAAATAGGAGTGTTTATGAAACAACTAAAACCAGAACAATGAAAGAAATGATTTTCATTATATGAAGAATTTTATGATGGAAAAATTAATATAAAAAAATATATATTTTTAGTAAACAAAAATATTGGTAAAGATTGAAAAAATACATATGTAAAATCTTGATTTTTCAAAAAATATTCTGCTTTTCAAAAAGATGAACAATCTTTAATTTCACAAACTGGCAAATCTACAGCTAACAAAAAAAATAACGGTAGACCACCAAAAAGAAAAGAAGTTAATGAATATACAAGAGAAGAATTAGAAGAGATTGTTAAAATTTATAGAATAATTTTTGATGACATTAGTGAAAAAGAAATTCGAAAAAAAATTAAAGAACATAAAGATAAAGAAAAAATATTAACTAAAATTTCATGAAAAGAATTTCTCTTTTCAAAATCAACATATTATTCTTGAAAAAAACCTAAACTTGCAGAGCCGAAAAAAGATCAAGAAATTGAAGAAATTATTAGAAAATCATTTCATGAAAACAAAGGTATATTTGGTAGAAAAAGATTAGAAATTTATATTCAAAATAAATATAAAAGGTATATAAACTATCGAAAAATAGGTAGAATTTTGCTTAAATTAAATCTTTTTTGCAAAATTAGAAGAGCAAAAAGAAAAAATGAAATTAAAAATCTTAATACTAAATATCAAAATCTAATTCAAAGAGACTACAATGGCAAATTTAACAACATAGTTGCCACTGATGTAACTTATATTCCAAGCCCCAAAGATGCAATTAACAATCATGTTTATTTATCGATTGCAATTCATCATCAAAGCAAGAAAATAATTAATTGAAATCTAAGTAAAAGAAATGATGTTAAGTTAGTTTTAGATCATATTTCTAAAATCAAATTTGATAAAGAGTGAATAATTCACTCAGATCATGGAAGTCAATATTCATCAAATCAGTATAGTGAAATTATTAAAGAAAACAATGGGATAATTTCAATGAGTAGAATCGCAAATTCACTTGATAATCGAGAAGCAGAATATTTCTTTTCAAATATCAAAAGTGAGTGCTTAAATGATCTAAAAATTTCAAAATTATCATTCAAAGAATTGCAAGAAATTATTCAAAATTATATTGACTGATACAATAATGAAAGATTACAATCAATCTTAGAATGAAAAACACCTCAACAAAGCTGAGATGTTCTAAGTGTTTTTTAAATAGTCACTTTTTTTGTCCTAGTTTAAAATTTGAATTATTTTTAATGACTTTAAAGGATAAAGAACTTCAATTATTTGAAGAAGCTAAAAAGCTTACAATTTCAAAATCATCTGATTTTATTGAATATTATGGAGAGTTGCTTAACAATCCAAAAAGCTTCCATTTTATTTTAATTAACAATCATGACTTTAGATCTTGGTACAAAAATATTGTTGAATTCAATTTTTTAAAAAATTCTTTAGATTTTTTCAAAATAACTATTGATTCACTTTCTACAACTTGAGAATTTGATGTAAGTGAAAAATGGTATCTTGAAGCAGAAGCATATTTATATAATTTTTTAAAAAATGATTTAGCAAATAAAACTCGCAAGGCTTTTCAAAAAGATTGAACAAAAGCTAAAGAAAAATATCATAGATTCATGAAGAATAATCCACCATTTTTCCCATTTGAATTTAAGGATGAATAAAGCCCAAAAAATCAAAGATAAACAAAATTTGCTATCTTTGATTTTTTTTATAATTTACTTTGTATAATTGATAATTTAGTTAAGAAAGGTTTTATGAATAAAGAAAAAACAATTATATTTTCAATGCCAAATACACATGTTTTAGCTCAAGAAATATGTGATGAGTTAAAGATGAAATTACATAGTGTTAATAAAACAATTTTTGCCGATGGTGAGGTTTTATTAAGTAGTAAAGAGACAGTAAGAAGTAAAGATGTTTTTATTGTTGCTTCAACTAGTCATCCAGCAAATAATAATATTATGGATCTTTTAATTTTTGTTGATTCTCTAAAAAGAGCCTCTGCCAAAACAATTAATGTTATATTGTCATATTATGGTTATGCTAGGCAAGATAGAAAAGCAGAAGGAAGACAACCAATTGCAGCAAAACTTTTAGCTGATTTACTTCAGGTTGCAGGGATTAGTCGAATTGTTGTAGTTGATTTACACAACCCTTCTATTCAAGGATTTTTTAACATCCCAGTTGATGATATAAAAGCTCAATATATTCTTTCAAAAGAATTTACTATCAAAGATGAAAAATTTACAATTGTCTCTCCTGATCATGGAGGAACAATTAGAGCTAGAATTATGGCTGAAATTATTTCAAATGATGTAAAAATTGCCATCATTGATAAAAGACGTGTAAGCACAAATAAAACTGAAGTTTTAGGTGTCATAGGTGATATTAATAATGAAAACGCAGTTATTGTTGATGACATAATTGACACTGGTGGAACCATTGTCAATGCAGCTGAAGTTCTTAAAAAAAATGGGGCCAAAAAAATTTCAATTGTGGCTTCTCATGGAATTTTTTCAAAAGGTTTTGATATATTCGAAGATGCAGATGTCATTGATGAAGTTATTGTTACAAATTCAATTGACAATTACGAGTTGGCTAAAAAATACAAAAAACTTAAAATCGTTTCACTTGCTCCATTTTTAAGTAAAGTTATTAGATCAATTATGGATAGCAAAAGTGTTTCAGATATTTATGCTAAGTATCTAGAATCTAAATAGTTTTTAATATGAATTGTTTGGAAAAAATAACTAATGAATATGGTCAAAAAACAGCTAGTAGACTAGAGCAATTTGTTAAGTTAATTGAAGAAGAAAACAAGAAAATTAATTTAACTTCTTTTGAAGGACAAAGACTTTGACAAGAGGGTATTTATGAGTCTATTAAATGTCTTGAGCCATTTGTAAAATCCAATGATTCACTTCTAGATATAGGAGCAGGAGTGGGTTTTCCTTCTGTTCCTTTTTTGATAGTAAATCCTGAAGTAAAACTAACAATAATTGAAAGTAATAAAAAGAGAGTTTTATTTTTAGAAAAAGTAAAAAAAGATTTAAATTTATCTTTTGAAATTTTTAATGGAAGAGTTGAAAATTTTAACAAAGAAATTCACTTTGATTTTATAACTGCTCGTGCTTTAGCTCCTTTAAATATTTTGATGGAACTTACTATCAATTTAGGATCAATTTTGCCAAAACTAACTAACTATATTTTTGTTAAAGGTGCAAATTATTTAAGTGAATTAAATGAAGCTCAAAATGCAATAAAGATTTTAAAATTAAAAGTTTTTGATCCTAAAAAAATTGATGTTTTTTTTGACAAAAATATTTTTATGATTCATTACATAAAAACAGCAAATGTTTCAAAAGAATATCCTAGAGCTTGAGATAAAATTATAAAAAAACCAATTAGATAAAATGATTTTTAAGTTGTTAAATTTTTAACAACTTTTTTATTCTTTAAAGCTTAGTTAAAAAAATTCAGATATGCTAGCATGGTATAATTTTTTTAGTATAAAAAAAATTGTTATTTACTATATGTAAAGGATATAAAAATGCAAATAAGTTATTTTTTAAAAAACAAAAATTTCATTTATTTTAATAAAGAATTTAAAGACAAAAATCAAGCTTTAAAATTTTTTTCAAACCAACTTTTAACTCAAGGATATGCCCATGAAGAGAAAAAAGTTTTTGATCTTTTTGTCCAGCGTGAAAACGAGCTCTCCACTGGTATTGGTGATTCAATAGCACTGCCTCACATTAGAAGTGATGTAATGAAAAAAAGCACACTCATGTTTGCAAAAGTTAAGGATCTAAATTGAGACTCACTTGATGGCAAAAATGTTAAATATATTTTTGTAATTGCCATGTCAAAAGATGAAGGTCAAAATTCTCATCTTGAAGTAATTGCACAACTATCAAAACTTTTGTTAAACAAAGATTTTATTAATAATTTAAATAGTATTAATGAAGCTGAAAAATTCATTTCTTTAGTTGATAAATTTGAAAATCAATTACTTCAAGATGAAGCAAAAAATGACGTTATTCAAAAAAGCAATGAGGACTATGAAATTGTTGCTGTTGCTTCTTGTCCAACTGGAATAGCTCATACTTATTTAGCAGCTCAAAGATTAGTTGAAACTGCAAAAGATATGAAAGTTAAAATTAAGGTTGAAACTCAAGGAGCTCAAGGAAGTAAAAATGTTCTTAGTTCAAGAGATATTGAAAAAGCTAAAGGTGTGATTTTAGCCATCGATAGAGAAATTGAAAAGCAACGATTTTTTAATTCTGAAAATGTTATAGAAACTTCAACAAGAGAAGCCATTCATAATCCTAAAAATTTAATTGAAAAATCTAGAAATTTACAAGGAAAAAAAATCAAAGCTTCTCAACCAATTTCACAAGAAGATACTCAAGGTGGATATACTTTTGATAATTTTTTCAAAAGAATGTATAGATCACTTATGAGTGGAATTTCATACATGCTTCCTTTTGTTGTTTTTGGTGGAATCATCATTTCAATTGGATTTTTAATTGACACAATTTATGGAGCTACAAGTGGAATTTCTTCTGATCCAAAATTTTTAGCAAATTTTGGATCAAATCACATAGTCGCTAAGTGATTTAATAGATTAGGTGGAATTGCCTTTAGTATTATGGTAGCAATTTTAGCCGCCTATATTACTTATTCATTAGTGGGCCGTCAAGGACTCTTGCCTGGTTTTGTAATTGGTTTTATTTCATCAGGAAGATTAAAAGATACTTATAGTTTTTTAACTGACTCATTAACAAATAACTATGGTCTAAGCCCAGATAAAGTCTTAGAAACAGGATCGGGATTTGTTGGAGCAATATTAGGTGGTTTTTTTGCGGCTACCATGTTAATTTTGATGTCAAAATATATTTTTTCAAAACTACCAAAAAACTTGTATGGAATTAGAGATATTTTGTTTATTCCTATTTTAGGAACTTTGACAATAGCTTTTGTTTTTTGAGTTTTGAATATTGTATTTATTTACATTAATTATGGTCTTACAATACTTCTTCTTATCATAGAAACAAGAAGAGAAATCATTTGACTTCTTGGATTAATTTTAGGAATTATGATGGCAGTGGATTTAGGAGGGCCTATTAATAAAGCAGCTTATGTTTTTGGTACTTTAACCTTAGCTCAAATGCAAGGAAAAGGAACAATAGCTATGGCATCAGTTATGATTGCTGGTATGACTCCACCACTAGGTATTTCTGTTTCAATGTTTCTTCACAAAAAACTTTGATCAAAACAAGACATTGAAGCTGGAAAAATTTCCAATATTTTATTTGGACTTTCATTTATTTCAGAAGGAGCTATTCCTTATACTTCAAGAAACACAAAAGTAATGATTCCTTCTAACATAATAGGAAGTGCTGTAGCTTCACTTCTTTCAGCTTCATTGGGTGTAAGTATAGCAGCTCCTCATGGAGGAATATTTGTCTTCTTTTTAGCAAGATCTTCTTTATTTGAAAGCCAAGGATTAAGCATTGCTTTTGGAATTTTATTTTTAATTGGCTCAATTATTATAGGAAGTTTTGTATCAGCTTTTAGTATTTACTTTTTAACCAAGTTTTATCAAAAAAGACAAGCCAAAAAAGAATCTTTAAAGACAAAATAAATTAATTTAACAAAGTATAAAAAAAGACACCCATTGAAGGCGTCTTTTTTTTGTAAGTTTGTAAAAATTCACTATTACTATAACACAAAAAATATCTTTTTTTTTTTTTTTTTTTCAAAAAAATTATTGCTAGTTTGCTTAATAAGCTATATAAAAAAATATTTAAAATTTAAAAAGGCTAAAGCTAGATTATGCTATTTTATAAAATATAAAGTAAAATAATCTTACATATGAAAGTCGGTTCTATAATAAAAGGTAAAGTTGAAAAATTTAATACTGAAAAAATTTATTTAAATTTTAAAAACGGCTATAAAGGAGTTGTTGAAAAAAACGAAATATCTGATTTCAACACTAAAAATATTAGTAGTTTCCTAGCAGTAAATAATGTAATTGATGTCCAAATTTTGGAAAAGGACATCAAAAATAAATTTTTAAAATGCTCTTTTAAATCTTTAAGAGCAAATTTTAGAAAGAAAATTTTTTCATATACGCTAGAGCCTACTAAAAATGGTTTTACTAATTTATTAAATCTTACAAACAAGGAGTTAAAAAAATGAGAAGAATAAGATTAAATCTTCAAAATGCTATTAATGAAGAAAAATTAAAGGAATATGTCTCTGAAGTTGAACAAATTAACACAAAAATGAATAATTTGTCTTTAGAAGGCTTTGAATATTTGGGATGAAAAGACCTTCCAGAAAATATTAATAAAAATGAAATAGACAAAATTATTGAAACAGCTAATTTTTTTAAAAAAGAAGGAATTGAAGTTTTAGTTGTTATTGGAATAGGTGGTTCATTTTTAGGAGCTAAAAGTGCAATGGATTTTATTCAAGGTAACTATCCAACTAAAAAAAATATGGAAATTATTTTTGCTGGAACAAGTATTTCTTCAACAGAATTGACCCAGCTTCTTTATTATGTGGAAAACAAAAAATTTGCTATTAATGTAATTTCAAAATCAGGAACAACTCTTGAACCTGCCATTGCTTTTAGAGAATTTAGAAATTTACTTAATTCAAGATTAGGTGAAAATAATGCCAAAAGATACATAGTAGCTACAACTGATGCAAACAAAGGCCTACTTTTTGAAATGGCCAAAGAAAAGGGATATGCTCGCTTTGTGGTTCCTGACAATGTTGGAGGAAGATTTTCTGTTTTAACTCCTGTAGGACTTTTACCACTAGCTTGTGCTGGAATTGACATTGAAAAACTTTTAGAAGGAGCAAAAGAAGCCAACGCATTATACAAAAATTCAAACTTACTTGAAAATGATGCTTATAAATATGCTGTAGCTCGCTTTTTATTGCAAAAAAAATTCCCAGTTGAAATGTTAGTTTCTTACGAGCCAAATCATATGTTTTTATTAGAATGATGAAAACAATTATTTGGAGAATCTGAAGGAAAACAAGGTAAAGGAATTTTACCTCATAGTGCAATTTTTACTCGTGATCTTCATTCATTGGGACAATTTATTCAAGATGGTTCAAAAATAATGTTTGAAACTGTTATTTGAGTTGATAAACCTATTTTTGACTTAAAAATTGAAAAGGAAATTGAAGATTTAGACAAACTTAATTATCTAACAAATAAAAGCCTTCATCAAATCAATAAAGCGGCATTTGAAGCTACAGTTGAAGCTCATACTAAAGTTGGACTTGTACCAAACATTATTTTAGAACTTGAAGATAGTAGTGAAAAAACTCTTGGAGCACTTTTTATGTTTTTTGAAAGGGCAGTTGCTATGAGTGGATATTTATTAAAAGTTAATCCATTTAACCAACCTGGAGTTGAAGTTTATAAATCTAATTTATTCAAAATACTTGAAAAAAAATAATTACTTTTTAAAGTAAATTATGTAAAGATATGAAATTTCATCAAGTGATATGGACTCTTCTCCATATCACTTTTTTATATTTGAAATTCCATTTCCTCTTTTTTGATAATTTAGATATGAAAAAAGCTCAACTATGTTTGGATATTTTCAACTAATTGATTGTCTTTTTTGAATTTTTTCTAATGCGTTTTTTTGATATGAAAGAAACTGAATATGATCATCAAAAATTTCAATTATTGGACCATTATTTCCAAAGTGATAATAATCATTATGAATAATTATGTTGTAAATAATTTCAAGTAATAAATCATCTTTGATTTTATCCTTTGTAAAAAATAAAAGATGCTTTGCTAGAAAAAAGATGTAATAAAAAATGCACTTATTTTTGATTATACTTTGACCAAAAGGAATGGCATCAGTTTCTGTTTTTGAAAAGTTATTAATTTTGATTTTTGTAGTGTTTTCATCTGAGAGTAAAAAGGCTTCATAATTAAGATATTTTTGTTTTAAAATAGTTAGCTTTTGCTCTTTGAATTTTTTTCAAAATTTTGGATTTTTATCATAGTCATGATAGTGAGCTTTTAAAATTTCTCTTAGCTGCATAAAATTCAAATTATCAACTTGACTAGGAATGAGTTGAAAATCAATTTCATTTTTGCGATAGTTTTTTAAAATAGCTATTTCTTTGGGTCTTAATAATATGCTTTGTGATCCAATTCTTTCATAGACAAGACTTTCACTTCCTAAAGTATTTTTAAGTTCATAAACTATTTCTTTAGTAGGGTATATTTTGATAAGAATTATGTAAGGATTTTTCTTGTGTATTTTTACTGAAAAATACAAATTACTCAATCACGGATTAATCATTAATTTAATTTTGCTTGCAATATAAATTAGGGTTTTATCAACACATTTTTCAATGTTAGCAATGTCACAAAAATGAATTTTATCAATATTTAAATTTGATGTTTTTCTCTTTTCTCATGCATAGTATTGAAGGCCCTTTTCATTGCCTTTATCATCTACTCCAAAATAGATTTTTCCGCCCTTACCTGAATTTAAAAAAGCAACAATTGTTTTTAATCATTTATTAGCATCTTTTGAAAAAAATAATTTGTACTCAACATTAGAATCTTCACCTTTTAGTTCCATAATTAAAATTATGAATTAATTTTATTAATTTAATAAAAAAACTTTTACAAATAAGTTTTGTAAAAGTTAATCTAAGCTTTTTGATCTTCTTTTTTATCTGATGGAACAGACTTTAGTCCTGTTAATGTAAATGTTTTATCTTTTTGAGTTCTTGAAAATTTATTTTTTAGTTGAAGATATACTCTCAACTCTCCTGATTCAGAAGATTTATCCTTATTAACTCCTGCAATAAGGCTAAGTTCATAACCTTCAGGAATTAAGAATTCTGAGTTATCTTTTGTTAGAAGGCTTATTTGATTATTTTCGATTTTTGATCTATCTGGAATTTCTTTATTTGACTTATTTTTTAAGTCAGATCCATCAGCTATTTTTATGCTTTGAATCTTTTGAAATTCTAAGTTTAAGTGCTCTCGAGATGTTATGAAATTAGTAACTTCAATTTCTTTTAATTTTGATGATTTTTCTCCGTTTTTTGAATCAGGATTTTCATCACTTCCATTATGTATGTTTGCTTTAGAAAGTTTGTATCGTAGCCTAGCTTTTTTATCTCTTTCATAGTCACCTCTTCCTCTAAAATCTTCAAATTTTAAATCTAAATTTTTAGGAATAGTAACATCCAAATATTCTTGCAATTTTTTTATTTTATTTTCTTTTTCTTGAATTTCAGATAATAGACCTTCAAGGTGAGTTACGCTAATAACTTTTTTAAATGTTTGCGAAATTACAATATCTTCATCTATTGAAAATTCTTTAAAATCTCCAATGACATAAGTAAAATCTTTTTTGATATTTTCATTTAAATTATGTGTCAAAGTTACTTTAATTTTGCTTTGCTTTTCAACGTCATTTACTCATAATTTTTGAAAAACACTTTTGTAATTTTTTAAGTTTATTATTGATGAATGTAGACTAATTTTTGAATCTATAATTTTTCCATTTTCATCAATTATTTGACTAGCTAATATTTGTTCTTTGTCATTTACATTTAGTGTTAAATCATTTTGACTTGCAACATCTAATTTAGTTTTAAATCCAAATATTTGAATTGTTTTTTGTCTAATAGATTTACCTTTTTCGAATTTTAAATTTACCTTTAAACTACCTTGATCATCATCAAAATTTGAACCATCATTTTTTTCTAAAAGCTCAATTGAAGCACTTATTCCTTTAGATTTAAAATTGTCTTTATTTTCTTGAGATATTTCAACTTTAGAAATGTCCAATAAATCATCTTTTGATATTTCTGAAGCAAACTTTGATTTGATTAAAACTTCACTTTTATTTAAATTTAAAGTTTGAATTTTTTCAATTTCTTTTTCTAGTAATTTTTCACTTCCAAAATCTTCAAATGAATAAAGAAATTCTTTATAAATATTTGGGTTATCTTTTAAGACCAATTTAAGTTTTAATTGAACATTTTGCTGATTTTCATTAATGGTTACTAATTCAAAGTTTTTTGTGTATTTATCAAGATCTAGAAGCTTTGAAGATAATGAAAATTTATTATCTATAATCTTTTTATTTTCATCAATTATTTGACTAACTAATATTTGTTCTTTATCTATTACATTTAGTGTTAAATCATTTTTACTTACAGCATCTAATTTAGTTTTAAAACCATATACTTTAATTATTTTTTGTGAAACAGATTTACCTTTTTCAAGTTTTAAATTTACTTTTAAACTACCTTGATCATCATCAAAATTTGAACCATCATTTTTTTCTAAAAGTTCAATTGAAGCACTTATTCCTTTAGATTTAAAATTGTCTTTATTTTCTTGAGTTATTTCAACTTTTGAAATATCTAGCAAATCATCTTTTGATATTTCTGAAGCAAACTTTGATTTGATTAAAACTTCACTTTTATTTAAACTTAAAGCTTTAATTTTTTCTATTTCGTTTTTTTCTAGTTCACCATTATTTTTATTGTTATTGACTAAAATAGAAATATAAGATATTAAACCTACATTCACAGCAAGAAAAAGCCCTAATACTAGAGTTTTTATTTTTTGGTTATTTTCATAGAATTCCTTATAAATTTATTAATTTACAAAATATTGATTAAATTTTTAATTGATTTTTTACAAAAGTCACAAATTCATCTAGATTAGATTTATTTTATATAAACTTTGAAATACAACAACAAAATATTTTTACTCTTTTAGTAACATAACAAAAATTTAATATTACATTTTGTAAGATATATTTTTAAACTAAGCAAGAAAAGCAAAGTGACTATAAAACATAGACTTTAGATAAATTTAAAATATTAAAATAATCTTCAATTTGAATTTGAAAAAGATGTTTTTAAATAAGTTGAAAATTTAAAATTTTCTATATTTTTAAAATTGATGTTTCAATATAAATTTTAAAAATATATGATTGATAAATTAGAATAAAAAAATATTTAAAAGAGACTTAAAACACTTGACTTTGTTGAAATATTTTCATTCTGAGATTGACTTCAATCTTTCTTTATTGTATCAACGAATATAATTTTTTTGTAATTTATTAAATGATATCTTTGAAATATTTAGTTTATTTATGAACTCACTTTTGATATTTAAAAAGAAATATTTTGCTTTTTGATTATCAAGTTAATTTCCAATTTTGTTTATTTGAATAATGCCATTATTTTCAATGATAATTTAGCTATGTTTTATTGATAAATATTGACTTTTATGTTACAAGAAAATTATTCATAGTTTGTCAAATTTGATTTTGGAATTAGCACTTTTATTATTTTTATTTTTTAAAGTTTTTGGAGTGTTAATTCCTGAAAAAAAATTCAAAAAACATTATAGTTTTTTTATTTTTTGAAAGGAACTTTTTTGTTATTTATTAGATTTTTTCTAATCCTTAATTTGACTAAAATAAATTAATTCAAGCCTGTTTTTAAATAAAAAAGATCAAAAAGAACATAAAAAAAACTAACAATTTAAAATTGTTAGCTAATTTTTTAAAAAATTATTTTATTTTGTTGAGCAACCACATGAAGAACAACTGCAAGTCATTTCTGAACAGTTACAGTGTTTTGCATCATTGAAATCGTGTTTTGAGTAATTCACAACTCCTCCTTTAAATTTAATTTTTTTTATATATAGCTATATATCTTAATTATACATATTTTTCAAAAAAATATAAAAAAAGTTCATTTTTTGTTATTTTTGAATGCAAAAATGCATTTTTTTAAAAAATAGCCTTTTTTTTAATTTATTTTAATAGGCTCTTGCAAAGTGAGTAAATCTCTTACCATGTAATTACAAATTAGACATTTATTCTTGTGAAGTTTTTGATTATCAAAAATAGTATAGCTAGCTCTTGCTCATGTTTCTTTTTGGGTTTTTTTCAATATTAGCTGTGGTATAAAATAGAGCAAAAATAACAAATTTTTAATTTAAGCCCTTATCCTAAGATTAAGTGCCAAAATATCAATTTGAAGCAGGCTCAGAAAATAAGGAGTAATAATTGCTCTATTTTCCTTGTTAGTGAAGATAATAACTCCTATTAGCCTTGTAGAAATATCACAAGAGCTTTGAAAGATAAATTATTTTTTTCTTTTTTTATCTAGCTTTATTGTTTTGTTATTTTAAATAAAAATGAAGTTTGGTTTGTTATTGAAGTTAATGTATTACTTTAAAAGACAAAAAAACGGCAATAATGAAAGCCTAAATATATGGAATTTTATGGTTTTTTAATTCATAAAATAACTAAATATGATCAGTAAATACATAAAAAAAATTTAGTAATGCAAAATATAGTTAAAAAACAATTTGTGAAAATTATTAGTATTTTTTTCTATTTTAGAATAGTTTTTAATTGAGTATTCAATAATTTGTAGCTAAGAGGCTATTTTAAAATAAAATAATTTAGTAAATCTATATAAAAAAATTTAAAAGGTGGCTATATGAAAACAAATTGAATCATAAAATCTAAAATAAATAATTTGTTAGAAATTAGACCTACTAATTTATGTGATAAATTAACTTTAAAAAAATTGAAAAATATAGATTTTCTTGAAAATTCATCATGTTTTGAGTTAGAAAATTTTGGTGAAATTAAAAATAACATAATAGATAAATGTAGTAAAAATTATGAGAATTTATCTAAAAACATCTTAGAAATAATAAGTTCACTTTACAATGAATATTTAGCTAAGTTTAATAAAACTAATGACTTAAATTTTAAAGTTCAAGAGCCAAGCAAAGAAGAAAATTGAGAATATGATTTTAATGAAAAAGCTAATCTAATTTTCAACTACAAAAATATATTAAAAATAAGGGAAAAATGAAACTAATACAAGTGCAATTATTAGATTTTGAATTACAAGAAATAGTTGAAAGAATTTTTTATAAATATGAGCTAATGAAAAAGGAAATTGAAAAGGAAAATGAATTTGATTTAATAGTCTATAGTGAACACTTAAGAGACATAGTAATTTTCCAAAGATTTTTGCCTGATATAAGAAATGAAACAATTTATAAAAAGAACTTAAATCGAATTTTTCTTTTTATGGCAAAAATCAAACTTTCAAAAGATAAAAATAACAAAGAAGAAGAGCTAGCTTGAGTTAAGAATTTACAAAAAGAAGTTGATACTTTAGTTGCATATATAAAAATCAAATTTGATTATTTAAAAGATGCTCAAAAAGAGTTCATAGAAGCTATGAAAAACAAAATAGAAGATAAGATAAAAAACTCAAAAAAAGATGAAGGTGATGGCTTTATAAACTAAAGAAAAAATCTTATTTAAAATGACCTAGGATGGTTTTTAAATAAGATTTTTATTATTGCTGTTCAGTTGTGTGAATTGAAGTTTTTGTTGTTTCTTTTCTTTGTCGATTTAGAATTTCAAAAACAGCTGTTACAAGATGAGTTTTTCCGATGATTGTTATGATGTCATTTCTTTTTAAAACAGTGTTACCAGTAGGCACTTCTACTATTGTTCCTCTTTTGATTAAAAGAACATTAATTCCCTTTTTACTCAAGTTCAAACTCTTAAGAGTTCTTCCTTCAATTTTAGTGTTAAAAAGCTTGGTTGAACCAATCACAAAATCATCTTCAAGTTCTTGAAGTTTTTCACTAAAACGAATGAACTTATCATTTCCTGCAATTAAAGCAGTTTTAGTTCCAATTTCCTCTTCGGGATTGATGATAACATTTACACCAATTTGCTTTAAAACTCTAGAGTGGTTTTTTGATGAAGCTCTAGCTATAATATATTGAACATTTAACTCTAAAAGTGAGGCTACAATTTCGATGTTGTTATTAGCTGAGACAATAACAGTTTCAACATCCTGGATTCCTAAATTTTTAAGAGCATTAATATCAGTGGCATCAGCTACATAAAGAGATGAAATTTCATCTTCAAAAGGTTTGAGTCTGCTTGGATTGATATCAATTAGCATAATATTTTTTCTCATTTTTAATAGCTGCTTTGATATGGCAGAGCCAAAACGACCAATACCAATAATACAGATATCTTTTCTTAACTTAATCATGTGTGTCCTTAAATAATTTTGAAAGCTTCAAAGTACTATAAAATTTTAATAGAAATATAAGGTTATAGTTATCAAAGCAAATAAATCCAAATTTAATAGCTTTTTAAATTATAAACAAATTTAATTTTATAAAATTTTAAAAAATTAAGGAACATTTTTTATATGAAACCAAATATCAAAGCTTATTTTATTGACCTTGATGGAACTCTTGTTGATCAAGGAAAAAAAATTTCCCAACAAAACCAACAAGCCATTCAAAGTGCCCTTTCTCAAAACAAAGCCATCATTATCTCCACTGGAAGAAATATGAATGAAAAAAATATAAAGCTTTTAAGTAATCTTAATGTGGAGAGCATAAGCTTTTTAAATGGATCAATTATTTTGCACAAAGGCCAAATAATTCAAGATTTAAGTATTGATTTAAAACACATTCCTTTTTTTGCAAACTATGCCATTAAAAATAAATTAACTATTGCCTTAAGCCATAAAAAAAGTGCTAAGATTTTTTGGATTCATAGATTTAGCAGTTCAAAAAAAATATTAAAAAAAATTAATAAAACAATTGAAAACGGCTTAAAAATTTACAAGATTTCTCTTTTTTCCTTTGATAAAGAAAAAATTTCTAGCTCATTTCAAGAGCTTAAGTCACTAAATAACATGGATCTTTCTTTTGTTACTTCTTATGGAGGCAAAATTATTGAAATTACAAACATAAGCGCTGATAAAGGCCAAGCCGCTAGAAAAATTATGTCATTAATTAATGCTAGTGCTTCTGAGTCAATGCACATTGGTGATTCCTTGAATGATGCCCCTGCTCTAAAAGCCCTTGACCATCTAGTTGCTATGGCTTCAGGGGATAAAAATCTTTTTAAATATGCTTCTTGAATAGGCCCTCATTACAAAAAAGGGGGAGTTGCTAAAGTTATTTTGGAAAATGATTTTTATAAAAATGACAAAAAAATATAAAAAAAATTATAAAAATCATAGTTTATTTATAAAAAAAGCATTTTTTTTATATAATCAATAAAGTTTTTATATTCATAAAAACAAAAATGTCTTAAAATTCGTATATGGCACCATAGCCAAATGGCCAAGGCATGGGTCTGCAACACCCTGATTACCGGTTCGAGTCCGGTTGGTGCCTCCAATGCACTCATAGCTCAACTGGATAGAGTACTAGGTTGCGGTCCTAGAGGTTAGGGGTTCAAGTCCTCTTGAGTGCGCCAAATCTTTTTAAGACCACTTTTGCGTTAGTAGCTCAACTGGATAGAGTACTTGGTTTCGGCCCAAGAGGTTAGGGGTTCAAGTCCTCTCTAGCGCGCCATATCAAAGAAATTTGTAAAAACTCAGCAAGTTTTGCTGTTTTTTTCTTTTTTTACTTCTTTTTAGATTTTTTTGCCATTAACTAATGGAGGGCTCAAATGCTAAAAAGAAGAAAAATAAAAAATAAATGAATTTTTATGTTATTTTTAATAAGCAGTTTTTTTCTAATTCCTTTTGGCCTACTTAGTTGTAAAGCAACATCGGCTCAAAAAACTTACACTACAAAAATTGTTAAAGTCTATGATGGAGACACTTTTTATAGTACTAACAAAACTTATCGAGTTTTTGGAATAGACACACCCGAGCTTTCTAATGAAAAAACAGCTAAAATTGTCTCACCAATCGAAAATCACTATGGAAGTCTTGCTCGAAGTTTTGTTGAGAAAAAAATTCTTGGCCAAAATGTAGAAGTTCAAGAAATAAAGCTAGATAAATACAAAAGAATTGTTTCAAAAATTTTTGTAAATGGTCAAGATCTTGCCAAAATGCTCATAAGTGAAGGATTAGCAAAAGTAGCCTATATTTCAACTGATAAAAAGAGCCTTTTTTATACAAAAGATAGCTCTTATTATCATGAATTGGTCAAGCTTCAAAGCTCAAGTCAAAAAGCCAAAAAGGGGTTTTGGAAAAAAACTAAATGAAAATGAATTAATCTGGATAAAAAGATTTAAAATTTCTATAAAAAGCATTATTAATCTAAGGTATACAAACCTATTAGGTTATAATATTTTTGTAAAAAATTCAAAAATATAAGTAAGCAACTTATGTGAAAGGTAAAAAATGCAAAAGGACATTCATTTAAAAATGGAACCACTGAAGATTACATGTTCAACATGTTTTACTTCATTTGACATTGTTTCGTCAAGAAAAACAATAGCTATTGACATTTGTTCAAAATGTCACCCATTCTATACAGGAGATAGAACATTGGCTAAAGCAACTGGTCAAATCGATAAGTTCCAAAAAAGATTGCAAAAAAAGCAAAAATAAATATTTAACTATTAATTAATTTGTGAAAAGGAATAAGTATGTCAGATTGAAAAATAAGTAAAAATTTGCAAAACGAACAAACAAGAGCAAATTTAAATAAAAAACCGACTTTTGAAAATCTTAGAAAAGATAAATTTTTTAATCCGACAAATTATGATGCATTTCGCAATCCACAAGAAAATGTTGGCTATTATCCTAATCAAAATGTTGGTTATGTTCAACCAAACCCATATAATACTCAACCTTTTTCATACAACCCAAACAATCTTAACAACCAAGGTCATATTCACCATACTCAAACTCACCAGTTTAATCCAACAGCAAATAATTTTAGAGTTCAACAAAATCCTACAATGCCAGTAGTTGATCACACTCATGTCATTGATATTACTCAATTAAATACTATTAATATGGAGCAACATAGACCTTCATATCAACAGCCTTATAGACAAGATTATTTTTCACAGGATAGCATTTTAGATGAAAAAGATCTTTCACAAGAAAATAGGGAAAAATATAGAACTTTAAAATATTTATTGGAAAATGGTTTTATTTCTTCAGATGAGTTTTTGATTAAAAAGAAAAAAATTTTTATGAATGAAGTCACTCCTAATAGTGAGAGAAAAAATAGTTCATTTAAAAAATAATATTTACAAATTGTAAGTATTATTTTTATATATTTTAATTGTTATGAATTTTGAAAATAAAGAAATAAAATTAGAGACTAAAAAAACTATTTTATTTAAAAATATTGTTGAGCTTTATCTAAGAACTGGTAAACCCATAGGTTCTAAATTTTTAGTTGAACAAGACTACGGATTAGGAAAATCATCAGCTACTATTAGAAACATGATGCATGAATTTGAAGAAATAGGACTTTTAGAAAAAAGTCATATTTCTAGTGGAAGAATTCCTTCAACACTTGGCTTAAAATACTATGTTAAATATTTGGCCAATTCTGAAGATAGTGATCTAAAAAAGCAATTAAAAAAATTGTTTTTTCAAAGAAAGCTAACCATTGATGAAACCATTGAATTAGCTGCTAAAAGTATTAGTGAAATTGTTGGTCTTACAATGGTAACTTCCACTGAAAATAGCTTTGAGACTTTAAAGTCAATTCAACTAGTTTTATTAGACAAAAATGAGTCAATTATTATCATAGTTCTTTCATCAGGAAAAGTTATTTCTAAAAAGCTTGCTATGAAAGATTCGATAGTTCTAGATGATTTAAGAATAGCAGTGAGAATTTTTAAAGAAAGACTCATTGACACAAAAGTTTCAGAGCTTCATGAAAAAACTTTAGCTCTTAAGCCAATATTAAAAATTTCAATTCAAAACTATGAAGATATTTTGCAAGAATTTATTATCAATATCTTTGACTTTGAGGTTTCTCAAACCAACAATGTCTATGGTAAAAAAAATATTATTTTAGCCCGTGATATTAAAAGAGAAGATCTTACAAAAATTATAAAATTAATAGAAAGCACTTCTATTTGACAAACCATTGAAGATAATTTAGAAGAAGAGGAAAATATCAAAATTGAAATAAGACCAGATAATTCATCTTTTTTATCAAAGAAAATTAGTATTGACAATAAAATAAGAGAAATAAGTGTTGTTGGTTCTAAAAAAATGGACTATGCAAAAGCTAAAAGTGCTTTAATGTTAATTGAAGATTTAGTTGAAGAAAATAAGAAAAAAGAAAAAGGAAATAATGAAGATAATGAAGAATAAAATTTTAGTAAAAAACAATGAATTAACAGTTGACATCTCTGCCTTTGATGACAAAGATGAAGTACTTTCATTGCAAAGAAAAAACTTTAATTTGATCTTGGGAAAAGATAGTTTTTTAAGAGGTTTTGATGCAAATTTAATAGGTCAAAAATCACTTCCACTTTATGAATTTTCAATGGTCATTCCAAGTGATTTTAAAGATGAAAAATTAAGAGGAAAAACCCTTGATTTTAAAGTTCATAATAAAGCTAAAATTAAAGTTAATTCAGAGACTAATTTAGATAAAGAAAAAATTAAATCTTTAGAAAAAGAACTAGCAAATCAAAAAGAAAAAAATGCACTTTTATTACTTGATAATGTTAAGTTAAAATCTGAAAAAGAAAAGATTATCAAAGACTTCAAAGATGAGATCAAAACTTTTGAAAATAGAGCTAGAGAAAAGATTGCAGAAAAACTTAATTTAGAAAAACAACTTCTAGAAAATAAGTTTGAAGATTTTAAAAAATATGGATCACAAAAAATTTTTGAATCAATCATGCCAATCATTCAAAATCTTTTAGTTGCAATAGAATGAGGGAGCAAAAGTCAAAACCATGAAGTAAAGCAATATGTAATTGGTTTTACCTCACTTTTGGATCAACTTTTAAATACACTTAATTCATTTAATCTTGTTTTAATTGAGCCAAAAATTGGAGAGATATTTGATCCAGTTTTTCATGAAATAAAAGACTTTAGTAATGACTTGACTAAAGCAAAAGATTCAATAACTGAAGTTGTTTCTCTAGGTTATAAATTACATGAAAGAGTACTAAAACCAGCTGGTGTAAAAGTGGTTAAAAACTAATACAAAAAAACATAAAAAAGCAAACACATTAAAAAGTTGTGTTTGCTTTTTATTTTGACTTGGCTTTATGATCAAAAAACAAACTTTAGTATTTGTTTTTAAAAGCTTTTTTGATTAAGTTTTTTTAAAAAAATAGATTTTAAAAAAGCAAAAATAAGTCTAAACAAATATTAAAAAAACAAGAGATTAATTTCTTGTTTTTTGTCAATTAATTTTGGAACTAACCAATTGAAATGTCAGTTTCAACATAGTCATATAATCAAGGTTTTTTTCTCTTGTTTTTTCATGAAAGAATTGTTGAAGAAATACCAAGCTGACCAATAAACATTAAAAGACTCAGTGATACCAAGGAGAATGTATTTAATAGATGTGTTAGTCCAGTTGAAAGACCCGTTGTTCCAAAGCTTGAAGTAACCTCGAAGATGATGTGGCTAAGATCATATTCTCTTTCTTGGGTTCCATCAAAAAGTCTATGAGAAGTTAAAAGAATAAAAGTATTTGCAAGCACAATTGTCATTGAAAGAGTAAAAACTAGATATGACATTGAAACAGTGCTACTTTCAATTTTTCTTTTAAACATCCTTAAAGAAGGTTTGTTTGAAAGTTTGGCGGCTATACCTAAAAGTATGATTGCAAAAGTTGTTGTTCTTATTCCTCCACCAGTTGAAGAAGGACTAGCTCCTATAAACATGGCAATTGAAAAAATAAGAAGTGAACCAGGAGTTAAATTATAAAGATCAACTGATGAAAAACCAGCACTTCTAGTTGAAAGGGTATTAAAAATTATTGCCATGGATTTATCAAAGTTGCTTCCATTTTCTTTGTTGTTTCAAATGCTTGAAGCGCTTTTAGAAGTTGTTTCAAAGATAAAAACTAGAGCAATTGAAAAAATGGTCACTAGGAAGTAAAAAAGAACAGAAACTTTGGTAAAAAGAGATCAAATAATAGGCTCATTTTTTCTAAAAAGTTTTATATAAAGATTTTGAACAATATCATACACTGTTGGATAACCAATTCCTCCTACTATAAAAAGGATTATAAAGATAATTTGAAGTGAATAGTTTTGGTTATATGGAAGGATGGATTTGTCACTAATAATGTCAAAACCAGCATTATTTAAAGCTGTAATTGAGTGAAAAATTCCATATCTTATTGATTTTTTTCAGTCTCTTATTGGGCTATCAAAAGTATAGCTTTTTCTTGAATAAGTTGATGAAGGAGCTACATAATAAAAATAAAGAGTCAAAATTATTGATGAAATGATCATAAAAACAAACATTGTAAAAATTGAAACAACAATAACTCTAGTTGTTTTACCAACTTCTTTTGCCCCTCTTTCAATACTTACTAGTTCTCTTTGGTTAATATTGGAATTTAGTTTGAAAATTCAAGAGATAAAAAACATCTTAAGTGTGAAATATCCTAGTCCACCAACAAGAATTAAAATGGCTATTATGGCCTGACCTACCATATTTCAGGAGCTATAGGTTGGTTTTAAAACAAGCCCTGTATCACTAAAGGCACTAGCTGCTGTAAAAACACTTTCAAAAAAACTTATCTTAGCATTTGGGTTTTGTGAAAAACCTTGATAAAGAAAAATTGAACCAAGCATTGTAATAATAAAGTAGGTAAAAAGGATGTATCTAGCTTTTGATATATTTTGTTTGAAAACTCCATATCTTGAATAAAGATAGGGAATTTTACTTTTTTCTAGAATTTGTCTTAATCAATATTTAAAATACACATATACCTCGTTGATGTTATTTGATTTTTCATCAAATATAAAGCTCATTATATTATATTTAAAACTTTGCTAAATCCAATAACGAGTTTTTTAGCTTAAAATTAAAGCTTTTGAGTATAAAAAAAGTTAATTTTTATCTTTGCTTCCTTGAATATGACATTTTCTACATCGAGCTTCATATTCATCAACATCACCTAAAAGTTTAATCTCTTTGCTTTCAACTTTTCTAAAAGTAGTAGTTGCAGCTCTTTGACATTTTACACATATTGCCTGAAGCTTAGTAACTTTTTCGGCTATTGAAAGTAAATAAGAAACAACTTCAAAAGGTTCTCTTTTGAAGTTTTGATCAAGCCCACTTACTATTATGTGGTAGCCACTATTTGCAAGTTCTTCAATTAAATAAACTATGTCAAAGTCAAAAAAGTGAATTTCATCAATGACTAAAGCATCAAATTTTTCTTTTTCTAAAATTTTTCTAATTTGCTCAGTGTTTTTGACACTGTGAGTTTTAGTTTTTACCCCTGCTCGAGAGATAATCTCTTCTTTGCTAAATCTTGTATCAAAAGCAGGCTTGATCAAAAGAGTTTTTGCCTTTGCATAGTTTAGCAATCTAAAACGGCGTAAAAGCTCCTCTGTTTTACCAGAAAACATAGGTCCTGTTATTACTTCAATCATTCCTTTATTAAATCTGTTGTACATGTTCTTCCTAATAAGCTAATTTTTGTCTAAGTGTAAATGTAATAAACTATCATAGTACAAATCAAAAAAATTTTTTTATTTTAAAAAAGTTATTTTGATAAGAAAGCACTAATTAATAGATAAAAATTTAAAAAAATATATAATAAAAAAACTATATTTAACTTATAAATTTGAAATTTTAATTTCATAGCTATGGAAAGGATAAACAATAGATGTCTATAGGTTTGGCAGTAGGTTTAATCGTTGGACTTTCGATTTTGTTTTTTATCATTGGTGGAGTTGTAGCTTTTTTTGTAACTAGAAGACTTTTCCAAAAACAATTAAAAGAAAATCCACCTATTAATGAAAAAATGATTAGAGCTATGTTTTTACAAATGGGTGTAAAAGCTAGTGAATCAAGAATTAGACAAGTAATGAGATCAATGCAACAAGCTAAATAAAATTGTTGACATTATCTAATGGCAAAGAATCTGCTTTTGTTATATAATAACAATAATGTTTTTATGTATTTTAATACATAAAATCTTTTTTGTTGTAAAAAGATTTAAGGAGATTTAATGATTAGTTTTTGAAACTATGATGATAATGATGAAGATGATTTTTTAGTTGCAGATGATGAGTTAAAAGTTGTTTTCAAACAAGAAGAAACTAAAAAAGAGATAATTAAAGTTGAAGAGGAAATTATTCCTCAAGAAGATGAGTCCTATCAAGTCAAGTCACAATTAATTGAAGAGCCCATTTCTGGACTAGCCCCTGTGACTGTTTCTAAGGAAATGCAAAATTCATTTTTAGAATATGCCATGAGTGTCATTGTCTCAAGGGCTATTCCAGATGCCCGTGATGGACTTAAGCCAGTTCATAGAAGAATTTTGTATGGAATGTTTGATCTTGGTCTTCACCATAGCTCGGCTTTTAAAAAATCAGCTAGAATTGTCGGAGATGTTTTGGGGAAATACCACCCTCATGGAGACGCTTCAGTTTATGAGGCTATGGTTAGAATGGCCCAAGAGTTTTCAATGCGCTATCCTTTAGTAGATGGTCATGGAAACTTTGGTTCAATAGATGGTGATCCCGCCGCTGCTATGCGTTATACTGAAGCTCGTCTTTCTAAACTTTCAGCAGAGATGTTAAATGGAATTAGAAAAAACACAGTTAATTTTATTCCTAACTATGATGCAAGTGAAGTTGAACCTGAAGTGCTTCCTTCTCGTTTTCCAAATTTACTAGTTACAGGTGGACAAGGAATTGCAGTTGGAATGGCAACAACTATTGCCCCTCACAATCTAGCTGAGACAATATCGGCTACTATAGCTTATGCTAGAAATCCTCAAATAAGCCTAGCTGAGCTAATGGAGCATATTAAAGGACCAGATTTTCCTACTGGTGGAATTATTTTAGGTACTAAAGGAATTATTGATGCCTTTGAAACAGGTAAAGGTTCAATTTCAATTAGATCAAAAACTGAAATTGAATATTTATCAAATGGAAAAACTAGAATTATTGTTAGTGAAATTCCATACTCTGTTCAAAAAACAACAATTATTGAAAAAATTGCACTTTTAGTTAAAGAAAAAGTTATTGAAGGCATTAGTGATCTAAGAGATGAGACCAATAGAAAAGGAATTAGAATTGTAATTGAAGTTAAGAAAAACTTTGTTCCTGAGGTTGTTTTAAATAAATTATTTAAAACCACTAATTTACAACTTAACTTTAATGTTAATATGGTTGCTTTAGTCAATGGAGAGCCTAAACTTTTAAGTCTTAAAGATGCTCTAAGAGTTTATTTGGATCATCAAAAAGAAATAGTAATTAGAAGATTAAAATTTGACCTTGAAAAATCAGAGGCTCGTCTTCATATTTTAGAGGGACTAAAAATTGCAGTTTCAAATATTGATGAGGTAATTAGAATTATTAGAGCTTCAAAAACTGACTCAGAAGCTCAAGAAAAATTAGGACAAAAATTTAGCTTAAGTGAAATTCAAACCAAAGCCATTGTTGAAATGCGTCTTGGAAGATTAACGGGCCTAGCCATTGAAAAAATGGAACAAGAAATTCAAGAGCTTTTAATTACAATTTCAAATATCAAAGAAATTTTAAACTCTGAGCAAAAGCTTATTGATTTAATAGTTGAAGAACTTGAAGAAATTAAAGAAAAATATGGAGATAAGCGTTTAACTCAAATTGACTCTTATGCAATAGCTAATATCTCTGATGAGGATTTAATTCCAGAAAGAAACATTGCCATTATTCAAAGCGTTAAAGGTTATGTAAAAAGAATAAATCTTTCTGAGTATAAAGTTCAAAACCGTGGAGGAGTAGGAACTTCAACTGCTAAAACTTATGAAGATGATGATCTTGCATCTATTATTACAACAACTACTCACACAGATTTATTAATTTTTACCTCTTTTGCTAAAGTCTATCGAATTAGAGCTCATCAAATTCCAGAAAGCTCTAAACAATCAAAAGGTATTCCATTTATTAACTTAATTCAAATTGAAAAAGACGAAGAAGTTGTTTCAATTTTACCAGCTCAAAATTATGATGATGGTAAGTTCTTAGTAACTCTAACTCAAAATGGTCTTATTAAAAAGACTAAAATAGAGCATTTCCAAAGAATTAATACTAATGGAAAAATAGCTATGGTTATTCTTGAAAATGACAAGCTTGTTAGAGCTATGATTTTAAACAATGATGAAGAAATTATAGTTGGATCAAGCGAGGGTAAAATTGTTCGTTTTGATCTCTCTGAAGTAAGAGACACTGGAAGAAAATCAGCTGGAGTTAGGGCAATAAAATTAGCTCCAAAACACAAGGCTATTTCACTAAGTGCTTCAAGTGAAGGAAAATATGTCTTTTCATTAGGTTCTCTTGGATTTGGTAAAAAAACTCCTATAGAAGATTACAGGAAAACAAAGCGAGCAGCCAAAGGTGTAATTACTATTAAAGTTGACAAAGCTGGTAAATTAGTTCATTCAGGTTTTGTTGAAGGAAGCGAAGACATCATTATTTTAAATTCAAAAGGAATTGCAATTAGAACAAGCCTAGAACAAGTCTCTGATACAAGTCGTTCTACTAAGGGTGTAAAAATAATTCAACTCAAAAAAGATGAAAAGATTAAATCATTAACTTTAATTAATGTAAATAAAATTGATGAAGAAATAAGTAAAACTCAAGAAATTGAATTTAATATGAATTTAGATTCAAATTCAAGTGAATAAAATAATGAAAATGCTTTTTTAATTGAAATTTTAAATCTCCCACATTAACTAATCTAGAAAAAAAATTTTTCATATTGAAAATTAGGAAAAAATTTAATATAAAATTAAAAATGAAGTATTTAAGAAGTATTTAAATAAAGTATTAGTAAGTAAGGTAATAAGAAGGTAAAAGGTTATATTCTATGAATTTTAATTTTAAAAGTAATTTCTAGTATATAAAACTTTATTATTAGGGTAATTCTAATACTTTTTATTTACTTTGTTATATATCCATCGGGAGAAATGAAAATATGAAAGTAAAAAATAAAGTATTTATAGGAATATTAGTTGGTGTTTTACCTGTTAGCATCATATCATCAGTAGTGGCATATAAAATTATTAATGATAATAAAAAAACTTCTATTGAAAAAAATGAATTGTTTACTGAAAGTGAAGAAAAAGGTATTCAAGAAAGTTTGAAAAATGAATCTATTGAAAACCTAGATAAGGTGATTAATGAAACTTTTGAAAAAAGTTTAAAATTCAATTACAATATTGATCCAAATAAAAATAATGAACTATCTAATGAGGCAAAGGAATTTGTTTTAAAAACTGCAAAGGAATTTGTTAGAGATTATAGAGAAGGACATAGAAATATTGATGATGTTTTTAAAATGGCAGAAAATGCTGGATATTCTAAAATAAAATTAGAATTAAAGGCAAAAATAGACCAAATAAAAAAAATAAGAGAAAATATTAGTGAAAACAATAGCAATAATAATGATAATAATAAAACACAAAAAATAAAAAAGAATTTAGAACTTTTACACAAGCCATGAAGAGGAACTTATAGAGATATTGCTAATTCCATTAAAAAATCAGCAATTACTTCGACTGCTGTAGCAGGAGTAGGTTGAGCTTTAGCTGCAGGGTATTGAGCTGGAGCAGCGTTTTTTGGTTTAACAGTCCCATCTGCTATTGCAGCTACAACTCAAGCAACAATTCTTTCAGCAGAAGCTGTCGCATATTGAGCAGCATATGGAATAATTACAAATCATGAATCTTTCAATCTTTCAATTGTTGATCAAATTATTGTGGCTGAACACGTATATAGTCACTATAGTTTTATAAAAAACGTTAAAACTACATTGTATGGATTAAATATTGCAATAAAAGCTGTAAGATTTACTCTTTTAGGAACTGTATTTGCTGCTCCACAAGGATTAACAGTTGTTCATATTTGAGATATTATAAGTTCTATGGCTAGCACAGTTGAGGAGATTTTTGAATTATAATTATGAATAACAGAGAAAATCTTTTAAATAGTGATTACACACATATAAAAAAATTTTTAGACTTAAAAATAAACAAGTTTTTTGCCTTCATTCCGTTTTTGTCTAATTTCTTATTTTTTATGGTTTATGTTAGTATGTTAGAAGCTAAAATTTTTGATAGAAAAGTTGCTATGAAATTTAGGCAAAATCAATTTTTTAAATTGATACTTTTACCATTGCTTGTAATTTTATGACAAGCTTGATCGCTATTGTTTTTTGGAATTGTACGTGAAAAAACCCTTGAGAATAATTCAATAAAAATTTTTTTATGGTTTTATAGCTTTTTTATTTTTTATATATTAGTAAATCCAATTATTTTAATAAAAAGAAATGCTTATATACATTCAATCTTTCGAAAAATGAAAGATACATGTGAAATAATTTTAGATCCTTTGAAAGTAGTAGAGATTAACTCTTGATATGAATATTTAATAATTTATTCACAAATGCTTGTTCCAAATTTAAGAGTTAGAGCAAGTGATAATTTTAAATTTAAAATTGATAATCCTCCATATTTTAATAATGAAAAAGAAAAAGAAATATTAAGAAAGCAGCAACTGCAAGAAAAACATTTTTTTGGAGCATTTGCTAAATACATTTTTATGCGAAAATATTTTCTTTCTCTTTTTAACTCAATTTGAGCACTTTATTTAAGTGTTTTATTAAAAAATGAAAATTTTGATTTATATCTAAAAACAAAAATTTCAAAAAAATACTCATTTAGCTTTTTTATTTCATTTTTATTTTGATCAGGACTGACTGCATTTTTAGTTTTGTACATTTTTTCTTTGATAGAAATTAATTTTCTATGATTTATAGTTATTGTTATAGTTTCCTTTTTTTCATATTTTGTCTTTTCTTTTGTCAAAAATATAATTATTAGAAAAAATATTAGAAAAATAGGCCGTAGAGAAAATCCTATAATAGAAGTTGTAAAGAGTAATTTTATTGAAAACGTACTTATTGGAAGTAATGGTGATAAAAATATAACTTTTGAAGAAAAGAGAAAAATAATATTTCAGAATTTCGTAAATGCACTAAAGTGACATTCATTTTTTTGAACATTTTCGCTATTGATATCTGTAGTTGCAATTGCTATTAGTCTTTGAATGTTTATAGATAAAAATAATGACCTAAATAATTTTTCATTTTTATATATATTTATTTCTGCTTGAATTTTTTTCGCTTTAGATTACCTTTTATATATGATTGTCTTTTCAATTACAATCAAAAAATTAGGATACAAAATACAAAAAATTGACTACTTTAAAATTTTGTTTTTACCAATATTGGCCAACTCAATTTTGAAAAAATATAAAAGTAGTTTTATGACTAAAGAGGATAGAAATGAAATTTAATTTAATAGAAAAAATTTTACTTGGTAAAAATAAATCTAAGTTAATGTCTAATGAACAAAAACATGAATTTATTTCAATTAGATTTGCCTTTATATCAAGACTTATATTTATGATAATTTTTATAATTTTCATTATTTCGATTATTGGATTTAGTATTGCATTATTGTATTATTTTATTTACGTTCTTTCTACAAGCGAAAATCGATTAAAGCTTATAAAAATTGTTTCAATTGTTTCTTCCGTTATTTTTGTTGTTTCAATTGGATTTTTTTATTTACAAAGTTTTTTATTTGTTTTGACATCTAAAAAAATAAATTTTGAAATTACAAAAACCGAAAGAAATAAAATATTATCACTTCCATTTTTTATTATGAAAGTTACTTATCCATATACAAAAAAGTTTCCACAAAATATCAAGAAAAATAAATAGTCTTTTTAAACCAAGACAAAAAACAAAAAACACTTTTAAATATACTTTAAATTAGGAGTGTTTTTTGTTTTTTTTATCCTGCTTAATGTTAAGTTGATTTTAGATCATATTTCTAAAAACAAATTTGACAAAGAGTGAATAATTCACTTAGATCATGGGAGTCAATATTCATCCACTCAATATAGTGAAATTATCAAAGAAAATATGGAATTATTTCAATGAATAGAATTGAAAATTCACTTGATAATAGAGGAGCATAATAGTTCTTTTCAAACATCAAAAGTGAGTGTTTAAATGATCTTAAAATTTCAAAATTATCATTCAATGAATTACAAGAAATTATTAAAAATACAATAATGAAAGATTGTAATTAATTCTAGACTAAGCTGCTTTAAGTCTTTTTTAAATAGTCTATTTTTTGTCCTATTTAAATTTATTTACTAGTGTTTATTTTTTATTAAAACTCAAAAATTATTTTAGAGTATAAATACAAGCCTAATATAAATAAGTTCATAATTAAAAATTATTAATTTAAGTTAAAAATAAAAGACTAACTATTTTAAATAGCTAGTCCACTATTAAGAATTTATTTTTCTATAAAGTATTATTAACAATTATTTTTAATGTCTGTCCAATCAAGGCCGTACTCTATTTTTAAAAAAGCTTGTTTTTTGGAAATGATGAACAAAGAGTGTTTGACCAATTGTTCATAGACCTCCAATTATTCAGTAGATTTGAACTCCAGCTTGAAGTGTTATTGTAAAGACCATAAAAACAATTAACATAATGTTTTGAGTTTTATTGTTCTTTTTGTAAGATTGCATCTCATAGACATTAGCTCTTTCTTTAATTTTCTTTTTAGCAAGCCATCTAGGAAGAATTTGAGAGATAACCTGAACAATTAAAGCAAGAGATACAACTCATAAATAAACTCAATTTTTTGCAAGAATTTCTTGATATGAAGCTGTTGAGAAATTAACACCTAAAAAGAAGTTTGATTTAATAACCGGAACACTTTGGATAACCCTTCAAACTGCAATAAATAAAGGTGAAGATCAAGCAATGGAGGCAACAAAATCAATTGGTGAAATATTATGCTTTTTGTATAAATCTTGAATTTCTTTTTGCTTTCTTTGCTTCATCATCTTATTATTTTCATAAGCTGCATATTTAGCATCAATTTTAGCTTTTTTACCTTGCAATTCTTGTTGCTTGTATTGACTAAAAGTTGCTTTAAAGGTAAGTCCAAAAATAAAGAGCCTTGTTACAACAACAACAATAATAATGGCAAAGACAATTCCAAATCCTGATTCAAAAGCACTTGCTACTCAGTTAGTAAATGAAGCTATTGGAGCAACTAATAGAGCATAGAAAGGTCCATAATTTCAATACTCTCCTCAAGTAACAACTGGAATTTGACCATAATCACTTTGAGCAATTTTTTCTCCTTGTGAATAAACTAGTTCAAAATCATCAGCATTATTTAAAGACTTTTTAAGTCCAGTAAAGCCATTTTCACTTATTAGTGGATTTACTCTTGTAAGATAAGCATTTAACGCTGCACTTTCACTATCACTAAGAGTTATTGAATTTAAATCCTCTTCACTAAGCTCTTGTTTGTTTAGTTGAGTTTTTAAGTGGTTGGTTGTTCTTTTTTCAAGACTTGTTAAAAACTCATTAAAACTAGCATATTTACTTCCATCAGCTCTTAAGATATTTTGATAAACAGGGAGCTTTAAGGTTTTGTCATAAAGAGCTTGTAAAAAGTCTCTTGCAAATTTAATATTTGGTTGATACTCTCTAGAAATAGGCACTTCTGAGACTTTAAAAAGCTTTAGATGTTCAATTATTTTTGGATTGTTTTCTCTGAATTTAATTGCATCACTATCTCTTTCAGTTAAACGACCTATTGCATAAATATCAGTGAATTTGTTTATTGGATCATAAGTTGTTAAAGTATCATTGAAAAATAAATACTTACCACTATTGTCTTTATAAATAATTGACTTATTTTCTTGTCCATCAGAGTCTATATAAGTGTTATCTTCTAAAATGGCTAGAGCGCTGTTGCTTGATTTAGTTTTTCCATAAACTCCGTTGTGGTTTTTTGAAAAATCTTTTAAAGCTTGTAGGCTTTGTTCATCTTTAAGAAGCTCGTTAATGTTACGATCTTTAACATAGCCGTTTTCTTCTTTTTTATAAACATTTACCCTTGGAGCGACTTTGTCTTTGCTTGGATAAAGCTCAAGCCCAGCTCCTACATTAGGTGAAGATTGTACAACAAAGCTTTGGATACAGCCAGTTAGGGCTAGTCCAATTAAAAAAATATAAACTACAAGTTTGAAAATCTTGAAGTATTTTTTGAAATTTGTTTTAGAAAATTTGTTGGAATTGTTAGATGAAGAATTAAAATAGTCATATTTTTTTGATCTATTTTCTCTTTTCATTTTTAAACCTTTCTAACATTTTTTGGATCTCTTTTTTCTTTTCTAGAAAATCAAGAGCCATAAAATTTTTCCTAACAATCATAACAATTTTATATTCCAAATTAGTTAAATCTTGAATGTCTCTTAAAATTGCCATAATTTGTCTTTTATAAAAATTTCTTTTAACAGCTCCTGCAAATTTTTTTGGAATGGAAACACCGATTTTAAAAGTATTATTTCTTTGATAATAAAAAATTAGATTCTTGGAAATAACTTGGCGTTTTGAATTAATTATCGCTTGAAATTCTCAATTTTTTCTAATGTGATATATTTTTTTCATTTAAATATCCATTAAAAAACACAAGAATTACTTATCAGAAACAGTAAGTTGTTTTCTTCCCTTTGCTCTTCTAGAAGCTAAAACTAATCTACCTTTTTTTGTTGCCATTCTTGCTCTAAAACCGTGTGTTTTAGCGTGTTTTCTCTTATTTGGTTGATATGTTCTTTTACTCATTTTAACTCCTATATTATTTAAATTTATTCATTATTTTTCAATGCAAAATTATCTTGCAACATTAGCTAGCAATTATTTATTATATTAAATTTTTATTAGCATTGAAGATATAGCGTTTTTTTCTATTCTATCACAAAAATTTATAAATGAAAGTAGATAAAATAATATTACATTTTTTAAAAAAATATCTAAAATAACACTTTTAAATTAGCCAATATTTTAAAATCTACTTTTTTTACCTTTTATCATTTCAAAAGAAATGATCTTGTCCACCTTTTTTTCTTTGACAAAAAATTTGACAAAAGCTTTATGAATTTCTATTAGCAAAGTTGGTACAAAAGCTAGAGCAATTGAAATTCACAAAATCAAAGACATCTCAACGAATCTAGTATTCATTTTGAAAAACTCAGCTAGTTGAGGAACAAGTGAAACTAGTAAAATTAAAATAGAACTAAAACTTATTGCAAGAACAACTACTCAGTTTTGTTTTAAATTAAGTCTCAATATTGATTTGTTACTTAATAAATTAATTGCGTTTATAGATGAGCTTAGTCCTAAAGTTACAAAAGAAGCTGTTGAGGCAAAAGAGACTATTTCCTTTGGACTAGCACTAGAGACATTATTTATATAATAATTAGCAGCTAGGCCATAAACTAGAAGACAAAGAAAAGCTAAGATAAATCCTTGAATAAAAATTCTTCAGCCAAGTTTATTGGCAAAAATTGACTCATGTTTGTATCTAGGTCTATTTACCATTAAGTTTAGATCATTTTCAACAAGACCAATGGCAATAGCTGGAAAGCTGTGAGTAACTAAATTAATTCATAAAAGCTGAGTTGCTCCAAAAATGTAGACCTCTTTTTCAAAAAAGCCTTGGTGATATTTAAAAATTAAACTATAAATTATAATTCCAAAAAACACAGCCAAAATTTCAGCAACTGAAGTAATTAGTAAATTTTCAATAACCTTTCTTATTTTGAAATAAATTTTTCGGCCATTTTCAACTGAATTTTTAATTGTTGTGTAATTGTCATCAAGCAAAATAACATCACTAGCTTCTTTTGAAACATCTGTTCCAGTTATTCCCATTGCAAAACCAATATCACTAGCTTTTAAAGCAGGGGCGTCATTGACTCCATCTCCTGTCATTGAAACAACTTGATCATGATCTTGTCAGGCTCTAATTATATTAAGTTTATCCTCTGGTTTTACCCTTGCATAAACACTATAATTTTGAATATTTTCTCTTAGTTTTTCATGAGGCATTTGTGCTAATTCTTGGCCTGTTAAGTATTTATCCCCTTCGGATCAAAGTCCTATTTCTTTGGCAATGGCCACAGCTGTTTCGGGGTGGTCTCCTGTAATCATAACTGTTTTGATTCCTGCATTTTTAACTTCAAAAATAGCATCTTTAACTTGCTCTCGAGGAGGATCAACTATTGCAAGAAGTCCTAGTAGGCTAAAATCTTTTTCAATTTGCTCTGATTCTAAATTTTCTTGATAAGCAAGATTAGAATCAATTTCTTTAATGGCAAGGGCTAAAACTCGATAAGTTTTTCTTGATCAATCCTGGTTTATTTTTAAAATTGGCTCTTTGTCAACTTTTAATGATCTTTTTAAAATTTCCTCACTAGCTCCTTTGGTAATGGCTATAAATTTATTTTGATATTTAAAAATCATAGTCATCATTTTTCTAGAGCTATCAAAAGGAATTTTATTAACAAGAACAAAATCTTTTTCTAAATCAGATTTTGCTAAATTATTTTTTAGAGCAAATTTAATAATTGCAGTTTCAGTTGGATCTCCTACTTCTTCAATTGAGTTATTTTCACCTATTTTTACTTGAGCAGTTGTACATAAACTTGCATAGTGAATTAGAGATGAAAAACTTTTAAAGTCTTTTTGAGTTGAAAAAAATTTATTTTCTTTGATGTTATAGACATCAACTAATTCCATTTCGTTTTTAGTTAGAGTTCCAGTTTTGTCAGTACAAATTACTGAAGTTGAGCCTAGAGCCTCAACTGCTAAAAGTGATTTAACTAAGGCGTTTTGTTTTGACATTCTTTTAACACCTAAGGAAATAATTATTGTAGTAAAAGCAGCAAGACCCTCTGGAATAGCAGCTACTGAAAGAGAAATTGCAACTATTAAAGAATTAATATAAATTTCTTTTTGACTTGCAAAATTTGCAAGAGCTATTTGAATGAAAAAAGTTATTAAAAAAAGTGATATTCCAAGAAAACCAAAAAGCTTACCTAGTTTGTGTAATTTAATTTGAAGTGGACTTTGAAGTTTGTTTTGCTCATCTAAAAGTGATGAAATTTTTCCAACTTCTGTTTGGCTTCCTATTTTAATTACAATGGCTTTTGCATAACCATTTGTCACAGAACATGAGCTAAAGATTTTATTTTTTTCTTCTAGTTTTTCAAAGTCTAAATTAGCTATTTTTTCGACAGCTAGTGACTCTCCTGTAAGTATTGATTCATTAACATTAAATTGAGAAGATTCAATCAAAATTGAATCTGCAGGAATTTTATCTCCAGCTTCTAAAATAATTAAATCACCAGGAACAAGTTCGCTTGAATCAATGTTAATTAATTGACCATCACGAATTACCTTAGATTTTATGATATTCATTTTTTTAAGTGATCTAACTATTTGATTACTTTTTATAACTTGGACAGTTCCAATTAAGCTATTTAAAAAAATAACTAATAAGATAATAAAAGGCTCAACAAAAGCTATAACTAGTTCTCTTGAAAAAGCTCAATTATTTTGACTAAGCTCAACTAAAATAACAATAAAACTTATTAGTACTGCAAAAAGAAGTAATAGGTTCATAAAGTCTTTAAATTGATCTAGAAAAATTAAAAGTCAATGACGATTTTTTTTCTCTGGAAGTTCATTTTTTCCATAGATCTCAGCTCTTGTTTTTACCTCTTGAGTTGATAGACCTTTTTCGAGGTTATCTTTAGAGATTTTACTTAAATCATTTTCATTCATATTCAATCCTTTTATTGATTTTGCTAAAGACTAAATTTTATAACATTAAGATATAAAATTCTTTTAATTTTAAATGCTTGATTTTATTTTTTTTGCAATATTTAATGGAATAACTTTGGCAAGTTCTTCTTCAGAGGCATTATAAATATTTGAGTAAGTTTCAAAGTGGGAAATTAATTTTTTTTCCATCTTTGGACCTAATCCTTTGATATTTAAAAGTGATCCCTCCAAAGATGATTTGTCCCTTCTATTATAGTGATGTTTTTTTGCAAATTGGTCAACTTCATTTTGAATCATAGATAAAAAATTTTTGACTTCTTTATCTTCTAAAAGATGCTCTTTTTCATTTGTGTCAATTAATTTTTTTGTTCTATGAAAATCATCTTTTACAAGAGCTATGATTGGAAAAGTTAAATTTGCTTTTTTCATTTGCTTTTTTACCTCATGTAATTGAGCAAATGATCCATCAACTATAAAAAGATCAGGGACTATAAAACTTTTTGAATTAATATATTTTAAAAACCCTTCTTTAAAATATTCAATATCAGCTTTTCGATCATGATTTACATCTAAATTAAATTTTCTATATTCATTTGTGTTTTTGATTCCATCAATGTAACTAACAACAACTGAAATAGGATGAAAATTAGCAAAATGAGAATTATCCATCATGACAATTCTATGAAGATTTTTTACATTGATTAAATTTGATAGTTTATCTAAATTATTTTTAGTTCTTTCTATTTTTAAAAGATGTGTTTTTTCTTTTTCATTGATATTTGTAAGAGTGTTTTCATTAACTAAATCAATTAATTTTTTATAAATTCCTTTTTTAGGATAAAGAACTTTTGATTCAAAATTAAGTTGCAAATTAAGCTTTAAAAATGACTTATCTAAAATCAAAATATTAGGTGCGATTTTGTTTTTGTAAAACTCATTAATAAACTCTTCAACACTTGATTCAAAAGAAGTTTTGATTTCAATTATGTGATCAACTTTGTTTAATAAAATTCCATATTTATAAAAAAAAACAGTACTAAAAAGAAGGCCATTTTTTTCAATTATACTAATGACATCAATGTTTAAAATTTTTTTTAATTCAGCTATTTGAGACTCTTTTAATTTAGTTAAATATTCATGTGAGAGTTTTAAATCATTGGCTACTTCAAATTGATAATTTTGAGCGGCAATGAGCATTTTTTCTTTAATTTGATTTAGATATAAATTATTTTTAAAAGACAAGATATCTTTGATTTTTTCAAAGCGTTGTTTTCAAAAAACAGAGTCTTTATTTTCTATAAAAATTCCATTTTCATATAATGCTTCTCTTTGTAATAATTTAAGGATTATTGAAGAGCCATGTCCTGTCGGAAAAGGACCATAATATAATGTGTTTTGACTGTTTTTATAAACTCTTCTAGCTATAGAAATTTCTAAGCCATCTTTATTTAAAAAAATTTTGATATATGAAAAACGCTTGTCATCAGATAACAAGATGTTGTAATAAGGTTTGTGTTTCCTAATTAGGTTTCTTTCAAGAATCAAAGCTTCTTTTGGATTTTGTACAATGATTATTTCAAAGTTAGCAATTTTTTCTACAAGAGCATGAGTTTTATAAGAATTTAGTGATCCTTTGAAATATTGCTTCATTCTATCATTTAAATTGTTTGCCTTACCAATGTAAAGAATAGAATTAAATTGATCTTTTCAAAAATAAACTCCCGGCTTTTTAGGAACACTATCCAATTTTCTTATATCCATAAAATTATTTTTTTAATTACACTTTTAACATGTTGTTATTCAATGGTAGCGCCAAATTGTCACTTGGCTTTGTCTAGGCCTAAAATAATTTCATCAATTAATGGCTGTTCTGTAAAACTTCAGCTAACTAATTCAATGTGTTTAAGTAAAATCTCAATATCATTAACAACATTTTTTGCTATATGTTTAATGTCAAAAGCTACATCTTCTTTTTCTTCTTTAATTAATGAAATTTCAAGAGCTTTTTCTAATGACGAAATTGAAAATTTTCCGTTCATTCTAATTTTTTCAGCTACATCATCGGTGTAGTCTCTTACTTGTTTTATTAATTTTTCTAATTGTTTGTGTCATTGAAAAAAATGAGATCCATAAAGATTTCAGTGATAAGCTTGTAGTTTTTGGTTGAAAATAGTTAAGCTAGCTTGCAAAATTCTTAGTTTATCAAGGTTCATAATTAATCCTCCATTTTTATAATAATTTTCTATGCTATCATTTTATCTTAAGTTACGTTTTTTATCTTAAAATTCTTATATATCAATTTTATGTGTTTCAATTAATGGTTTTAACTAGAAATTGAATAAAAAATTTTATAAAATACCCATTAAGGAGATGCTATGACCAAAAAAAATAAAAACTTTAAAAAATTAAAAATTTATTCTTTTTTTTCTTTTCCATTTTTACTAGCTTTGGTTCCTTTTGTTGCTATTTCTTGTGTTCAAAATAACCAAGACAAAACTAGTAGTTCAGAAACACAAGAAATGGCCAATCAAAGCAAGCCATCTAATGAGCAAAAAAAAGATGATCAAACAAGTAAAAATGAAAATACAAATAAGGATATGGCTACTCCTAGCCAACCTGAGAAAAAAGACGAAAACGCTTCAAAGAATAATGAAAAAAATAACTTATCAAGTCCAAACAATGCTCAAGATAAAAAAGATCAAAGCAACAATCAAAGTACTAAGCAAGATCCAAAACAAAGTGAAGATCAAAAACAATCAGATACAACCAAAGATCAAGAATCACAAAAAAAGGTTGACATACAAAAGTTTTTTGACAACTTTAAAATTTCGGTAAAAAACACTGATAAATTCCCATCTATGTTATTAAAAAATGAAAGTGATTTTGAAATAGAAAAAGAAAATTTTAATTTAACAAATGATGATGCTTTTTCAAAATTAAATGTAAAAATAAATGCATTGGAATTAGATGATTTAAAAGGAACTTTAAAAGTTAATGTAAGTGTTTTAGATGGTAAAGATAAACATACTGAAGAATTTAGCTTCAATGATTTACAAAGTGAAGCAAAATTTTCAACTAATCATTTTTTTCTAGGTAAAGACATAAAAATTACTAATGATAAAACTGATTTTCAAGATGCAAATAAATTTGTTGAAGAGTTAAAAAAAATAACTGATGTAAATGAAAAAGTTAAAAAACTTCAAGAGATAATAGATTTCAAAATTTCACTTAAAGAAGATGAAAAATATCTTAGTGATATGATTAAAGTTTCGAGCATTTTTTCAGAAAAATTAGAAGTAAAAACTCAAGGTGAATCTAATCTTAGGCTTAAAGCTAATACATTAATTTTTAAATACAAATTAACTCTAAATCATAGTTTTAAAAAATTGGAAAATAACAAAATATCAATTGTCACAAAAACTTCTGAAATTAATAAATTGATCTCTGAAGCAAAAGAAATTAATGTTCCTTTTAAACTACAATTAAAAGCATTATTTGATAGTATTGAACCAAGAGAAGAGATAACAGAAAGTGAATATAAAAATCAATTACCAAGTTATTATGAGGTTCTTTGAAAAAAATATAAAGCAGGCTCATCTGATGCAAGAGATTTAGGTGGAAAATTAAATCATTTTGATGCTCCTTATCAACTATTTACCAAATGATTTAAAACGGGAGAAAAATTTGAATCAGCAGATAAATCAGGCTATGATATTTCAAAATATAAAGTTAAACCTGTTTTTGAAATTCAAAGTTCAAATGATCTTGAAGGAACTTTAAAATTAATTCTATCTTTTAAAGTTGATGATCATCATAAAGATGCAGATAATTTAAATGATTTAATAAATGATCAAACATTTGCTATTACAAAAGTATTTACCCTAAAAGGATTTAGAAAATTCACAGAAAAAGAATTAAGCAATAATGGTAGCAAAGGATTAGAAACTAGATTAAAAATAATTACAAGTAGTGCTAAAAATCAAATTGAAAAAAGTTTAACTGAAGAGCAAAAACAAAAAAATGAATTTATTGTTGTTAATAATGAAGAAACCATTAAAAAACTAAAAGAAAATCTTAATTCACAAAACACAGGAAGATCAGCAATTAAACTACAATATAAATCTAATAATGAATCAGAAGATGTTACCAAAAACGAAAATAATATTTGATTAGAAGATATTGTAGAAAAATATGTTCCAAGTATTGAATATACTAAATTTGAATACAATCCTAAAACAAAAGATCTAAAAATTTTTTATACATTAACACTAACAGTTAATGAAAAAATCTTTAGTTCTGATACTTACTACCAAATAAACTTAAATCCAACTAATAGAGAAAAGAAACAAATCTAATATATGGCAGAGATCATAAAAAAAGGAATTTTGTTAAGTGTTAAAGACTACTCTGAACATGATGTTATTTTAAAAGTTTTGTTTATTGATTCAACTGAGGCCATTCTTGCAAAAGGTATTAGAAAAATAGAAAGTAAAAATAGATCAAATTTAATGGTTGGTTCAATAGTTGAATTTATTTATTTTAAAGCTAGATTAGAAACTAAAATTTCAAGATTAAAAAAAGCAACGTTAATTCAACTTTTTGATTTTACTAGTGTTCAAAATCAATTTTTGTTTCAAAGAATTTTTCACTTTATAAATCAATTAACTAAAATAGATGAATATTTTTTCCAAAGTTATAGTGATATTCTAAATTATCAAAAAAAAGATTGCAACTCTCACATAATTACTTTTCTTTATTTTAGGACAATGAAGTCTTTAGGAATTGAACCTAATTTTTCAAGTTGCTATAGATGTGGATCATTTGCACAAATAGTTAATGTTAAAGTTCATGAAGGTGGCTTTTTATGTAGTAATTGTTCACTAAAAAGAAAGCCAATAAGAATGCTTAAAAATTTTTATTATTTAACTTTTACATTTAAAGATTATTTGAGAAATACAACCTTTGATGAAAATGAGATAATTAAACAAGAACTAATAAGCTATTTAGAAGAAAATGGCTTTTATTTTGGGCAAAATCAAAAATAAACTTGGAGAAAATAGTATGGAAAATTTAAAACTAGATATAATAAATAACTTGAAAAACATAATTGGTTTTTGTTCTTTAACTAACATTGATTTATCTGAAGCGTTTGCAAAAAAAGTAAATGAAAATAAATGAAATGAACTAATTTTAATTGAAACTAATGAAAAACAAGTTTCAATTAAATTTGCATTGATTGTAATGGATTCTATTAGACTAGATTTTATTATGAAATCAATTAAAGCATCTATTAAAAACATTCTATCTTCATATTCATTAACTATAAAGACATTAGATATATATGTAAGAGGAGTTTCTTGTGATAAAAAATAAAATTGGAGGCCATGAGTGATCTAAAGCTTTTATTTCGGCTTCAAATAATCTTCAAAATCATAAAAATGAAATTAACGCCTTAAATGTTTTTCCAGTTCCCGATGGAGATACTGGAACAAACATGGTAGCAACAGTAGTTGATTCAACCTTGCTTTTAGAGGATGAAAAGGAAAGTTTCATTGGTGTTATCTCAGAGATAATTTCAAAAAATATGTTGCTTTCAGCTAGAGGTAATTCAGGGGTTATTTTAAGCCAAATTTTTAAAGGTTTTTCATTAGCTTTTCAAAGCAAAAAAACAATTAACATAGCTGAGGCCATCGATGGCTTTGAACAAGCTTATAAAAGTGCCTATTCTGCAGTTTTACGTCCTGTTGAAGGAACAATTCTAACTGTTGTTAGAGAAACTTATGAACATTTATTTAAAAACAAATCTAATATTGATGATTTTATTTCCTTTTTTAAAAAAGCTGTTGAAGGAGCAGAAAAATCTCTTGCAAAAACTCCCGAAAAACTTCCTATATTAAAAGAAGTTGGAGTAGTTGACTCTGGAGGAAGAGGTTTTGTTGAAATTTTAAAAGGCTTTTTAGCTTTTTTCCAAGATGAGCCAATTGCTTTAAAGCAATTAGATAGCTCTGATTCAGCATTTTTTTTAAGCAAAGAAGTCTATGATGGTGAATTTGGATATTGTAGTGAATTTATTCTTGAGTTAAATGATGAAAAAATCAAAAAATTTAATAGAGATAAATTTGCAACAAAATTAGAAAAAATTGCCTCATCTGTTGTAATTATTCATGACAAAAATATTTTAAAAGTTCATGCTCATGTTGAAGAACCTGGAGTGTTTTTAAATATGGCTCAAAGGTTTGGTGAATTTACAAAAATTAAAATTGAAAACATGACAGAACAAGCCAATGAATCAAAAAAACTTACAAATCAAGAAGTTACATCTTTAATTTCAAAAGTTAATCAAGTTTCGGGGATTGTCTCATGTAATTTAGGACAAGGCTTTATTGATGAAATGAAAGAGTTAGGATGCAACTTTGTTATTGAAAGTGGTCAAAGTCAAAACCCAAGTGCCAAAGAAATTATGGAAGCCATTGAAAGTGTTGGAGCTCCTAATGTTTTTGTTTTACCAAATAATTCAAATATCTTTTTAGCAGCTCAACAAGCTGCTCAAACAGTTAAAGATAAAAATGTTTATGTAATGCAAACTAAATCGCAAGTCGAAGGAATTGTTGCCATGGAATATTTCAACCATGAAGCTAGTTATGAAGATAATAAAGAATTAATGGAAGAGGCCCTTGAAAACGTTCAAACAGGTGAGGTTACAAAAGCAAGCAGAAGTACAAAAATTAACGATGTTAAAATCAACAAAGATGAGTATTTAGCAATTGCTAATGGAAAAATTGTCGGTTCAGAAAAAACCAATGTTGAAGCCTTTAAAAAAGTTTTAAAACATTTAGTTAATGAAAACTCTGATTTAATTACAATTTACTATGGAGACTGAGTTTCTAAAACAGAAATTGAAGAGTTAACAAACTTTATTGAAATAAAATATGAAGTTGAAATTAAAATCAAAAATGGTAAACAACTTGTTTATGACTTTCTAATTGGAGTTGAATAATTATGAAAACAATAGCCTTTGACGTAATGGGAAATGACTTTGGACCACAAGCTGCAGTGCAAGCAAGCTTAGAATTTGTTCAAAAAAATCCTGATTTTCAAATAATCTTAGTTGGTGACAAAAAAGAAATCGAAAAATTTACAAAAGAAACTAGTCAAATTAAAATATTAGAAAGTCATAATATAGCCTCATCAAAAGATGGGCTTCGTCAAGTTTCTAAAATGGAAAATTCCATGAATAGTGCTCTTGATTTAGTTGTTGAAAAAAAAGCAGATGCTGTTCTTTCAAGTGGTGATTCAGGGGCTTATTTAACTAGTGCTTTATTAAAAGTTAAAAGGCTAAAAGGAATTTTACGTCCTGCTTTTATGCCTATTTTTCCAACAATTGTCAAAGATAAAAAAATTCTTGTTCTAGATGTTGGGGCTAATTTAGAAACAAAAGTTGAATATTTAATTCAATGAACAAAACTAGCTTCAATTTTTAGTAATAAAATTTTAAAAGTAAAAAATCCAAAATGTGCTCTTGTTAACATTGGAGTTGAAGATTACAAAGGTTTTGATTTTCATAAACAAGCAAATGAAGAATTAAAGCAAAGTAATGCCAATTATATTGGATTTTTAGAGCCAAGGAATATCCTTGATGGAAAAGTTGATGTAGCTGTTGTTGATGGCTATGGAGGTAACTTAATTTTAAAGTCAATGGAAGGAGCTGTTTTGGCTTTAAAAAAAGTTATTAAAGAATCTATAACTAAAACTTTTTTTAGAAAAATTTTGGCTCTTTTTCTAAAAAAAGCTTTTAAAGATGCTGCCGAAAGATTAGATTATAGAAACGTTGGTGCAGCTTGAGTTTTAGGACTAAATGGTATTGTTGTAAAAAGCCATGGATCAAATGATTTTAAAGCATATTTAGGTGCTTTAGAGCAAGTAAAACAAGGCATTAATGCAAAAGTAATTGATGTTTTTAGAGAGACTCTAGAATAATGAGAAAAAAAACATCTTGAAATATCAACACTCACATTCAAAAACATTTTAAAGATCTTGTTTTTGAACTTAATAAATTAGGTATTAATCAAATAAGTCAAAAAGAAAAAAACATTTTTTTTCAAGCTTTTACTCACACTACTTTTCACAATTTATATAAAGCAAAATCATATGAAATGTTAGAGTTTTTAGGTGATGCGATTTTACAAAAAAATGTCTCTGAATATATTTTTAAAAATACTGAATCAAATAAAATAAATCCAGGAACTGCAACTTTGATTCGTTCAAAACTTGTTAATAAAACTTGTCTTTCAAATTTAGCAAAAGAGCTAAAACTTGACAAGTTTTTATTGCTTCCAAAAGGCCAAGAAGAACTTGTTAAAAATGAAAAAGTTTTATCCGATCTTTTTGAGTCTCTTTGCGCTGCAATTTATATAACAAAAGGCAATGATGTTTTAGAAGTTTTTCTTCAAAAATATCTTTATCCAAAAATGCAAGATTTAGAATATAAAACTTTAAAAAATGCCAAGGGACGTTTTCAAGAAATTTTTCAAGCAACAACTAAATCAGCTGGAAAATATGTCATTAGTTTTGATGAAGAAAAAAAGATTTATGAGGCTAAGTTAATTCACTCAGAGACTATCTATGGAATAGGCTATGGAAAAAACAAAAAAGAAGCTGAACAAAACGCAGCTGAAGACGCTTTGAAAAAGTTAGTAATTTAATAAAAAAATCAAGTTCAATTGAGCTTGATTTTTTTGTGTTTTTTTGCTTTTATAAAAGTATCTAATAAAACTATTTTTTTGTAAAAATCAAGATTGTATTGTCTTGATTTTTGGTGCAAAATGCATTTGGCGAGAGATGTAGGAATCGAACCCACGCAAACAGGTTTGGAATCTGTAGTACTACCATTATACTAATCTCCCAGAAAAAATTATTTACCGAATTTAAAATGACAAATGTCACCATCTTGCATAAGGTAGTTTTTACCCTCAAGACGCATTTTACCATTTTCTTTTGCATTTTGTTCAGAACCAGCTTCGATAAAGTCTTTGTATGAAATAACTTCGGCTTTAATAAACTTTTTCTCAAAGTCACTATGAATAATTCCTGCACACTGAGGAGCTAAAGAATTCTTCTTGTAAACTCAAGCTCGAGCTTCAACTTTACCTACTGTAAAAAAAGTTTCTAAATCAAGTAGTTCAAAAGCTTTTCTTGCCAAAATATTAATACTTGAATCTTCAATATTCATAGCTTGCATCATTTCATTTTTTTCTTCTTCATTTTCAATGCTAGAAAGCTCAGTTTCAATTTTAATACAAATTGGAATTGTCATAAAATTTTGCTCTTGAGCAAATTTTAAAAGTTTTTGATAATTTTGATTTTTATCCAAATTATCAAGATCATTTAAACCGATGTTTGCTACAAAAATTTGAGGCTTCATTGTTAAAAGTTGATGTGATTTAATTAGATCTTTTTCTTCTTGATTTAAATTAATTGAAATGGCTAATTTTTGATTAGAAAGAGCTTCTTTAATTTTGTTTAAAAGTTCATATTCTTTTTTGACTGTAGCATCATTTGAACTAAGAGCTCTTTTTTTAATTCTATTTAAAATATTTTCAACACTTTGAAGATCAGCTAAGATAAGTTCTAAATTAATAGTTTCGGCATCAAAAACTGGATCAATTTTTCCACCAACATGTAAAACATCATTGTTTTCAAAACATCTTACAACATGAATGATGGCATCAACTTCTCTGATGTTTGCTAAAAACTTATTTCCTAGTCCCTCACCTTTTGAAGCTCCAGCTACCAATCCTGCAATGTCGACAAAATCAAAAGTTGCATAAATTATTTTTTTTGAATTAGCCAACTTGGCTAATTTTTGCAATCTTTTATCAATTAACTCAACACTTGCAATGTTAGGTTCTATAGTTGTAAAAGCATAATTTGCTGATTCAACACTTTTTTTAGTAATAGCTGAAAAAAGCGAACTTTTACCTACATTTGGAAGACCAACTATTCCTGCTTTTAATGACATCATCTACTCCTTTATTTTTTGAAACTAAACTCAACAAAATTTATATTTTTTCCTAGTGAAACAAACTTTTGTTCATAGCTAGTTTTTACATTATCTTTTGCAAATTCTGATTTTTCTAAATCACTTGTTTTGTTAATAATATTTAGACCATTTTTTTCTAAAGACTCAAGAGTTCATTGAAAAAAATCATCATTGTCAGTTTTTAATTTAATTAGACCATTTTCAGAGAGAATTTTTGAATAGATCTTCAAAAATTTTTCATAAGTAAGCCTTCTTTTATAGTGGCGTTTTTTAGGTCAAGGATCTGAAAATGTAAGTCAAATTAAATCAAAAGTTCCTTCAAAAAAATCCAATGCATTTTCTACATCATCAACAATGATAAAAAAATTATTTAACTCAAGCTTTTTTGCTTTTTTAGCGGCTATTAGTGCAACAGTGGGATATTTTTCAATTCCTACAAAAATTTTTTGTGGATTTTTTTGAGCTAGTTCAATGAGCATTTGACCTTTACCCATACCAATTTCTAAAGTTGAATTTTTTTCAACTTTAAAAGGAAAATTCTTAATTACATTTTCACAGCTTTCAAGCTCTAATTTAGCATTTTTATTATTTCTTAGTCTCATAGTTTATTGAATTAAAATTTTGTCTTAGATAACAAAAATCTTTACTATAGAATAGTATTACAAAATTAATTATTTAATTTAAAATAAATAGAGGTAAATTATGGAATATATTGTATGAGTCTTTTTCGGTCTAATTTGTGTAGCATTAATTGCATACTTTATTTTTAGTTTTATTAAAGACAAAAAAAAGCAAAAAAAAATTAGAATTCAAGAAAAAGAAACTGAGAAAAAAACTCATGAAAAATATCAAGAATACATTTTTCAAATTAATGAAGTAATTGATGAAAATAAAAATTTACTTGATTCATTTATAGCTTCAATTGGAAAAATGAAAATGGGAGAAGTAACTAAAAAAGCCTCTTTATTTTTGGAGTCAATTTATAATAGTAGAATTTATTTAGCTTTTTTTAAAGATAATCTTAAATATACAAAATTTGTTAAAAACTTAAGTGTAATTGCAAAAACTAAATCTAATTTGTGAGAGAAAAAATGTCAAAGTCAACTTAGCTTTTTTAAAGAAGAAAAAGAAAAAATTACTTTAGATGAACTAACAAAGCCAAAATTAGAAAAAGCAATAGAAATTGTCAAGGAGCACTACTATGGCAAGGAGCAATAAAATTAGTTTTGTTCCAAATCTTTTAACAATTTTTAGACTTATACTTGCTCTTCCTTATATTGTTTTATTTTCACTTTTGACTGGCTCTTTTTGAAAAAGTTGTGATCAGTATATTTCAATACTAATAAGTCTTATAGTAATTTTTGCTTTGTCAATGTTAAGTGATTTTTTAGATGGATATATTGCAAGAAAAACAAATTCTATTTCAAATTTTGGAAAGCTTTTTGATCCTATAGCAGACAAAATTATCATTAGCACTACATTAATATTTTTTGCGCTTTTAAATTACACTTATGTTGCTTTAACAGTTGTTTTTATAATTAGAGATTTAGTGGTAGATGGATCTAGAAATTTAGCTGCAAAAAATAACTTAAAAATTGAAGCATCAATTTGAGGAAAATTAAAAACAATTATGCAAATAGTAGCTATTTTTTCTATTTTTGGCGGTGTTTTATTTGCAAATAATTTGAATTGGCAAAACTTTAAAATTTTAATAAATATACCAATGTACATTGCTTTATTTGTATCTATTGTTTCTGGGTTTTTATATTTTTTACCAATAGTGCCATATTTAAAAAAATAATATAAAATTTGAGATTACATATGGAAAAGATAATTAATTCAGAACTTCCTAGCATATATAGGGATAAGAGGCTTTCAAGATTTTTAATGATTTGCGAAATTTACAAATGATATTTATCTGAAAGTAATTTAGATATTAATGATGATTTTGTAAATCAAGCCTTTTCACTTGAAGAAAATAAAGTACTTAAATTAATATTAAAAAATAAAACTAAATTTGAAAATTTAATTAGTAAATTTTTAAAATCAAATAGCTTAAAATGAGAGCAAATTTTGCCTTTGATTAAAGCCATCATTTTATTTTTTTCAGTTCAAATTAGTTTGCAAGATCTTGATGGACCAGTGCTTATTTCTGAGGCACTTGAAATTTCAAAAGATCTAATATATGAAAAAAAAGAAGTAGCTTTTATTAATGCTATTTTAGATAAAATATCAAAATTTTTTAAGGAATTAAATGACTATAAAGGAAATAAAAAAGAATCTAAAATCTAGATCACTTTTAAATTCATATTTAAGTAGTTTTAAATCTAAAAAAAACTACTTATTATTTTCGTCAATTATTATTCCAATTTTAGACTTTCAAAAATGTAAAGTTTATGATTTGACAAACATTGAATTTTATATTTCACAAAATTTTTCATCTCTTAAAGAGTTTGAAAAAATTTGTGATTTTATCAAAGATAATTGCCTTGCAGATTATGAACATGTTCGTTGAGATCAGTTCTTAAAGTTTTTGTTTATTTGCTACAAACAAAATGAAGAGAATGCAACTACTTCATTTTTAAAATGAGATTTCATTGCTGAAAACAAGAAAAAAAGAAATCACTATATAACATTTTTAGAATCTATTTGACATATTAATAATTACAATGATTTTATTAGAAATATGCTTTGAAGAATTGGTAAGTAAATGACATTAAAAGAGTATTTAATTTCGCTTGATAAAAATGAAAAAGAAGCTGTTGGTTTAATACTTTCTTCCAAAGTAAAAGTCAATGATGAATTTGTTTTACTTCCTTCTTATTTGGTAAAACAAAATGACATTATTGAAATAGTTAATGTTAAAGAATATGTCTCAAGAGGAGCTTATAAATTACTTCAAGCAATAGAAGATTTTAAATTAGACTTTAAAGACAAAATTGTTCTTGATATAGGCTCTTCTACTGGAGGCTTTAGCCAAGTGGCTTTAATCAATGGAGCCAAAAAAGTTTATGCTCTTGATTCAGGGACAAATCAACTTGATTATAAATTAAGAATTTTAGACAATGTTGTAGTTTATGAAAACACCAATCTAAAAAATATAAATCCAAAAATGTTTGAAGAGCAGCTTGACATTTGTGTTTGTGATGTTTCCTTTATTAGCCTAAAAGAAGTTTTTAAAGTACTTCAGAGTGTTTTGAAAAAAAATAAGAGCTTGATGGCTCTTATTAAACCTCAATTTGAAGCGCCAAAAAATTTAGTTGAAAAAGGTGGATATGTAAATGTTAAATATCATGAAGAGATAATCAATAAAGTAATTAATTTCGCTCATGATTATGAATTTGAATTAGTTCAATTTTTCCCATCAAAAACACCTGGAAAAAAAGCTAAAAACATTGAATACATCTCTCTTTTTAGAAAGGCTTAATATGATTGATTGAAATAAAATAAGAAAGTCTTTTCCATTCTTAAAACAAGGGATAATTTATTTTGACTCAGCCGCTAATTCCCTTAAACCTGAAAATGTAATAGACTCTGTTATTAACTACTATAGAAACTTTGGACTTTCTAACAAAAATTATGGTATTACACCAGCTTTAAAAGTTGAAGAAGAAAAGCAAAAAACTAGAGAGATACTAACTAATTTTTTAGGTATAAAAATGAATGAAATTTTCTTTACATCAGGAACACCTGATTCATTAGATAGAATATCAAAAATGCTTTTAGATGTTTTAGAAGATGGTGATGAAATTTTGCTTTCAGAACTAAATCATCCTTCAAATGTTTTGCCTTGAATTGAACTTAAAAAATATCGAAAAATAGAAGTTAAATTTTCAAGCAATTTATACAATGATATAAATGAAAAAACAAAAGTAATTTCTTATTCACAAGAGAGTAATAACTTTGATTTTAATGAGGATTTAGCTAAGATATACAAAAAAGCAAAAGAGTATAAATCTTGAGTTATAAATGATGCAGCTCAGGCAATAGCACATCAAAAAGTTTCCTTTGATTTTTGTGATGCTTTTGCCTTTAGTTCAAACAAATTTTATGGACCAACTGGCATGGGAGTTTTAGCTGTTAAAAATGAACTTTTAAATTTTATAAAACCGGTTTTTGTAGATAAAAAATCATCTATAAAAATTAACTTAGATGGTTATTTTGTTTTGCAAGATAGTGGAGAAAAATTTGGAAGTAGATCTTCAAATATTGCAGGATTAATTCAATTAAAAGAATCTTTTATTTTTATTCAAAAAGTTGGTATTGAAAATATTTTTAATAGAATAAAAGAGCTTTCAAATTATTTATATACAAAACTAAATGAAGTTGAAAATATTGAGATTTTTAATAAGCGCGGTTCTTCTTTATATATGTTTAATATTAAAGGTAAAAAAGCAGAAGATATAATTGATTATTTAGCAACTAAAAAAATCATTTTAAGAAGTGCTGTTTTTTGCTGTAATCTTTCGCCAAAATGTAAAGGAACAAAAGCACTAGCTAGAATTTCACTTGGAATGTATAACACTTTTGAGGAAATAGATAAATTTATTGAAGAGTTAAAGAATATAGATTTATAAAACTATAAGTATTTGTTTAAATAAAAACACATTAAAATAAGAAATTAAAGAGGCAAAAAATCAGTAGATTTTACATTTTGAGGAGCCAATTATGCCTAATTGAAAAAAAATAAGAGCACAATTTCCAATGACAAAACAAAATATCATTTATTTTGATTCTGCTGCAGCTTCTTTTAAACACAAAAATGTAATTCAATCAGGAAATGATTACTATAAAAACTATGGTATTTCTAATAGAAGCAGCGATAGTTTAATAGGACTAAAAGTTGAAGAAAAAATAAGACAAACTAGAGAAATAATTGCTGATTTTTTGAATGCAAATAATGATGAAATAATCTTTACATCAGGGACCACTGATTCAATAAATAAAGTTTCAAAAATGCTTTTAGATGTTTTAGAAGATGGTGATGAAATTTTGCTTTCAACACTTAATCACTCTTCAAATGTTTTGCCTTGAATTGAACTTAAAAAATATCGAAAAATAGAAGTTAAATTCTCAAGCAATTTATATAGTGATATAAATGAAAAAACAAAAATAGTTTCTTATTCACAAGAGAGTAATAACTTTGATTTTGAAGAGGATTTAAACAAAATATATAAACATGCAAAAGAATATGGTGCATTAGTTATAAATGATGCAGCTCAAGCCATAGCACATCAAAAAGTTTCTTTTGATTTTTGTGATGTAATTGCCTTTAGTGCAAACAAACTTTTTGGTCCAACTGGTGTGGGAATTTTAGCTGTTAAAAAAGAAATTTTAGATACATTAAAGCCAACTCATCTAGGCGGAGGTTCGGTTGTTAAAATTAATTTTGATGGCTCTTTTGTTTTGCAAAACGGAGTTGAAAAATTTGAAAGTGGAACTTTAAATATTGCAGGAATTATTCAATTAAAAGAAGCTTTTATTTTTATTCAAAAAGTTGGTATTGAAAATATTTTCAATAGGATAAAAGAGCTTTCAAATTATTTATATACAAAACTAAATGAAATTGAAAATATTGAAATTTTTAATAAAAAAGGTTCTTCATTATATTTGTTTAATATCAAAAATATCAATGCCCAAGATATAGTTCATTATTTAGGAACTAAAAATATCATTTTAAGAAGTGGTGTTTTTTGTTCTTATCTTTCAACTATAGATAAAAATGTAAAATCATCAGCTAGAGTTTCACTTGGAATATACAATAGTTTTGAAGAAATAGATAAACTTGTTGATGAGTTAAAAAATGGTGGAGATTTTCTTGATTGAATTTAAATTTTCAACTTTTAGAAATTAAGCTTTTTGATAGAATAAAAAAGCAAAAATGATCTCAAATTGATAGGAAAAAACAATGACAAAATTAAATGAAAATGAAAAAAGAAAATTAATAATGAAACATTATGAGTTTCCTATTAATTTGGACAAAAATTTGGATGAAAAAACAGCAAATCAAATTTATTCTTCTTCTTGTGCTGATTCAATAAGTATCAAATTAGAAATAGATAAAAACATAGTTAAAAATATCTCTTTTAATGGTTCAGGATGTGCAATTTTTATCTCAAGTACAGACTTGCTTTTGGAACAAATAAAAAATAAAAACATTGATGAAGTTTTAGACATAATTGAAAATTATAAAAATATGATTAATGCCAAAGAAAATGTAAAAGATGACAAACTTGGAAATTTAGTTATTTTTGAAAATGTTAAAAAACATTTAAATAGAGCTAAGTGTGCATCATTGACAGCTGATTTTATTGAAGAAAAACTAAAAAAACACTCTAGTTAAGAGTGTTTTTAAATGATTTGATCTAAAGATGATCTAGACAAACTTTTAAGCTTGTTTTTTGTATTTATAAAATTAAATTAAATTATTTTAATTAGTTTTTCTTTAGAGTGATCTGCTCCCTCTTTTTTATCTCTTAAAACATGGATAATTTCAACACCTACATGAGCGCTTGTATGCTGATTTCTCTTTTGACCTCTTCTATAAGTTTTTACTGATTTTTCAACATCTTCTATAGTGTGGCCTTCAGCTACTACTTCTCTAGTAGATTTTAAAATTGCTTTATATTGATACACATATCATGACCTCCATTTTTTACTATATTTTAATTATATCTAAAATAAATTGCTATCATTATAAAATAAACTTTCAAGTTATTTTTTTTAATTTTAAAATATAATTTATAAGTTCATTTTTGATTATTTTAAATGAAGAAAAAAAGTATATTTAATTTTTTAAGGATGAAGCCATGGAAAAAAAAGATAAAAGTTGAATTTGAGCTTTAGGTCTTGTTTCAGCTGTTTTTGCTATAATTTTTGTACTTGTTGTTGGCTATGGAACTTATGAGTTTTTTATCAAAGACTTTCAGGCAAAAGTTCAAAAAAAAATTATAATACCCCCTTTGAATAAGGCTCCTAAAATTCAATATGAATCAAAGGTAACTGGAATAAAATATGAAACTTTTTCTCATGGACAAATTGATGGAGTAGACCAATTTTTTTTCACACAAGAAGAACTTGAAAAAGTTGATAAAGAAATTTTCGAAAAACTAAGTTTTGGTCCTGAAATTTTTGCTCTAAGAAAAATTTCTTTTAATGATACAGAAGTGCTTGATCCAAAAGCTAAAGGACAATATATTCCTATTACTCGTGAAATTTATGTAAGTGTTACTTCTGAGGCTGACTTAAATCTAAGCTTTGAGCAAAAACTAGCTGCAATTATGCCAACAATTTTCCATGAATACATGCACCATTTTTCAAATGAGTATTTAAAAAGCGGCTCTGAAGTAAATGACAAAAATACTCAATTAGTTGATAAAACTGGTGAGCAAAATGAGCTAACTTTATGAAATAGAAAATTCGTTGAAACTTTTCAACAAGCTCTAAGATATACAGACAATCAACAAAATAGAACAATAATTTCACAAAACAAAAGCAATCCAAATTTTATTGGAAATTATTATTCAGCTTCTGATTTATACAAAATTGCAAATAGTCAAGACACTAGAGGATTAAATAGTGCCATTGATGAAATACCTTTAAACTTTAAAATAGACCCAAGAACTCACTCTCAACATTTTAATAAAAACTTTGATAGAAACTTTACAAGAAAAGAAATTCAATATTACTATTCACAAGAAGAACTTGTACCTAGAGAGTTTCAAAAAATAGCTTATCTACCTTATTACAATAGTCAAAAAACTACAAATCCAGAATTAAAAAATGAAGATGATGAATTTTCTCAAGATGGTTTTGGAGTTTTACGTAAATTAACAAGTTCTGTTACACCTAATGCATTTGCTTTTGATTGATCAAGAACAGCAATTTTAAATGGCAATCCAACCTTGCACAAAAATGAAAATGTTGTCTTAGGAGATAATTTCTTTTTAAACAATCCTTATGGTGGAAATATTGTAAGTTTTAAAAAAGATATTTATGGCTCAGTCTTTAGAACTTATAATGAAAAAGCTTTTATGAAAAATACAGTCAATGAATTTTACAATGCATTTTTAGAAGCTATGAATTATAAAAGTGAAATATCACAACTTTTTGTAAAAAACGAATCTAATTTAGAATCAAAAAGTAAAGCTAAAGTAAACCCTGGAAAAAATAATCATTTTGTAAGATTTACAGGATTTTTAACAAAAGAAAAAGCAAAGAAATATAAAGCTCTTGTTTTAACAGATGAAAAAGGAAATATCAAAAGACAATCAAATCTAAAGTTTTTAACTAGAAATGGAGATTTTACCTTTAAAGCTAAGAAAAACTTTAATGACACTAGCCACACTTTAGATCCAATAACTTCAGGATATGTAACTAAAGATGAAGAAAAAGTTTCATACTATACTCAAGATTATATAGATCTTAGAGAAGGTATATTAGGAAATATCAACCTTGATTTTAATCCAAACAAAACTAGAAGCTCTTTAGTATATTTTTGAAATGATAGAAATGGCGATGATCAAATTCAAAATGATGAATTAGAAAAACCAGTTGTTCCTAATGATTTATCTAGAGAAATTACAACCAACAGACAAGATAGAACTTTAGAAAACATTATTACCGGAAAAAAAGACACTTATTATATAGTTAATAACAATCAAGGTGTAAGAATTGTTCACAAATAAAGATAACTAATTTATAATGTAAATTAATGAAAAGTAAAACTTTTTTAGAAAAAAACTTTATAAATGTCCAAGCATACAAATACAATGGAGATTTATATAGACAATGAAATGGTTCTAAAATTATAAAGAATGACTCTCAAAACATCATTCTTTATAATTTTCATTCTAGAATAATGGAAAAATCGGGTAAATCTTGGCAAGTCTCTGAGCCTAGTTTATGAATATTTCCAAAAAATGAAAACTACAATGTTAATGTTTTACTTCGTCCTGAAGGAAATTACTACTATATTAATTTAACTTCGCCTTTTATCTTTGAAGATAACACCATTAAATATATTGACTTTGACATTGACATTAAAGTTTATCCAAAAAAAGAAATTGAAATAGTTGATATCAAAGAATTTCAAAAAAACATCAAAGACTATGGCTATCCACCTTCTGTTAGAAAAATGGTTTACAAACAAGTTCAAAATTTATTAATGTTTTATGAAAAACAAACATCATTTTTTCATCGTGATTTTATTGACAACATTGTCAATTCTTTGGCTAAAAATAAAATGCTTGTTTTTCAATCTAAAAAACTATCAAATTTTTCTCAAAGATACTTTGAAGAGCTAAGAAAAAACACTAAAAATGAAAAAATTTTTAAAGTATATCTTTGTGGACCAACTGTCTATGATGAAGTTCATATTGGAAATATGCGCTCTGTAGTTGTAGTTGATTTAATTGTAAGAGCTCAAAAATATTTGGGTAAAAAAACTCTTTTTGTTCACAACATAACTGACATAGATGACAAGATTATAGAAAGATCTATTCAATCTAAAATCTCTGAAAATAAAATCTCTGAAAAATACTTTAGAGAATATAAAAAAGTACTTAAAAAATATAGAATCAAATCCATTGATAAAATGCCCAAAGTCACTGACAACATCGACTCTATTGTAAAGTTTATAAATAGCCTTGATAAAAAAGGATATGTAATTCAAAAAGATGATGGTTTTGTTTTTGATGTTTCTAAAATCAAAAACTATGGAAAAAGACTCTCAAGAGAAGATAAAAAACAAGTTGAAAATTTTTATCTTTGAAAATCAACTACTAAGGGAGTTCAATATAATTACAATGGCTTTTTAGGTCGTCCAGGATGACATAGTGAATGTACTCTTTTTATTGATGATATTTTTAATTCACAAACTCTTGATATTCACGCAGGAGGAATTGATCTAACCTTTCCACATCATGAAAATGAAAATGCTCAATACATAGCAAAAAACGATGTAAAAATTACTAAACACTGACTTCATGTAGGTCAAGTGATGTTTAAAAATCAAAAGATGTCAAAATCGCTTGGAAATGTCATTTTAGCCAAAGATTTTGATGAAGATATTTTCAAAATCATCTTAATAAACTCATCAGTGACAGCTCCAATTTACATTACAAATGAGCTTATTGAAAATGCTAAAGTAATCATAAATAAATACAAAAAACTCTACTTTAAATTTTTGAATTTATCTCTTTCATTTAACTTTGATGATAATGTGCGATATATGGTTAGAAAAATTGCTGATAAAGATTTTTCTTCTTTTAATTTAAAACTAAATGAATACATTAAAGCTTACAACACTAGCCTAGAAGCTGATAAATTAACAATTGTCTCTTCAGTTATTCATTTTTTAAATTTTAGCTTCATTGAACAAATTGAAAAAGACTTTAGAAAAAACAAAAAAATCTATGATATTTGACAAGGTTTTTTAAAACAAAAAAACTATGAAAAAGCTGATATGTTTAGAAAAATTTTAATAGATCAAGGTCTAATTTAAAACAAGGAAAAAATCGATATAAAACTTAGAAAAAGATAGGAAAAATAAAAAAATTAATATGCCAAAATTAATGCTGTGTGGTAAGAATTCTGTTTTAGATGCCCTTGAAAATAATGTCAAAATTGAAATGCTCTATGTTTTGGCTTCTAAGGTCCATGAATTTAAACACATAAAAAACATAAAAATCGAAGTTAAAGATAAACAATTTTTAGACTCACTAGTCAAAGAAAATCATCAAGGCTATGTTGCTGTTTTGAAATCTTTAAATTTTGTATCTCTTGATCAAATGATTAAATCTAAAGAAACTATTTTAATCCTTGATCATTTAGAAGATCCTTATAACTTTGGAGCGATTTTAAGAAGTGCCAATGCCTTTGGGATTAAAAATATTATCTACCCAATTAAAAGAGCCGTAGATATAAACTCAACTGTTTTAAAAGTCTCTTCAGGAGGATTTGTAAATTTAAGATTTTATAAATCAAATTCAATTTCAGCTACTATAGATAAACTCAAAAAACAAGGCTATTGAATTTATAGTTCATCTTTGGATCCAACTTCAGAAGATATTAACAAAATAAGTTTTAATAATCCCAGTGTTTTAGTTATAGGTAATGAAAAGAAAGGAATATCCCAAACTACTAAAAAACAATCAGATCAACTTTTTTATATAAAAACAAAAGGAAGTGTTCAATCTTTAAATGCCTCAGTGGCCGCTGGTATTATTTTTAACTTATTTACAAAGGAATAAAGTGTTAAAAAATAAAAAAACAAAGCGTGAGTAAACTGGGACAAAAAAATAAAAAACACTTTTTAAAATATACTTTAAATAGGAGTGTTTATGAAACAACTAAAACCAGAACAATGAAAGAAATGATTTTCATTATATGAAGAATTTTATGATGGAAAAATTAATATAAAAAAATATATATTTTTAGTAAACAAAAATATTGGTAAAGATTGAAAAAATACATATGTAAAATCTTGATTTTTCAAAAAATATTCTGCTTTTCAAAAAGATGAACAATCTTTAATTTCACAAACTGGCAAATCTACAGCTAACAAAAAAAATAACGGTAGACCACCAAAAAGAAAAGAAGTTAATGAATATACAAGAGAAGAATTAGAAGAGATTGTTAAAATTTATAGAATAATTTTTGATGACATTAGTGAAAAAGAAATTCGAAAAAAAATTAAAGAACATAAAGATAAAGAAAAAATATTAACTAAAATTTCATGAAAAGAATTTCTCTTTTCAAAATCAACATATTATTCTTGAAAAAAACCTAAACTTGCAGAGCCGAAAAAAGATCAAGAAATTGAAGAAATTATTAGAAAATCATTTCATGAAAACAAAGGTATATTTGGTAGAAAAAGATTAGAAATTTATATTCAAAATAAATATAAAAGGTATATAAACTATCGAAAAATAGGTAGAATTTTGCTTAAATTAAATCTTTTTTGCAAAATTAGAAGAGCAAAAAGAAAAAATGAAATTAAAAATCTTAATACTAAATATCAAAATCTAATTCAAAGAGACTACAATGGCAAATTTAACAACATAGTTGCCACTGATGTAACTTATATTCCAAGCCCCAAAGATGCAATTAACAATCATGTTTATTTATCGATTGCAATTCATCATCAAAGCAAGAAAATAATTAATTGAAATCTAAGTAAAAGAAATGATGTTAAGTTAGTTTTAGATCATATTTCTAAAATCAAATTTGATAAAGAGTGAATAATTCACTCAGATCATGGAAGTCAATATTCATCAAATCAGTATAGTGAAATTATTAAAGAAAACAATGGGATAATTTCAATGAGTAGAATCGCAAATTCACTTGATAATCGAGAAGCAGAATATTTCTTTTCAAATATCAAAAGTGAGTGCTTAAATGATCTAAAAATTTCAAAATTATCATTCAAAGAATTGCAAGAAATTATTCAAAATTATATTGACTGATACAATAATGAAAGATTACAATCAATCTTAGAATGAAAAACACCTCAACAAAGCTGAGATGTTCTAAGTGTTTTTTAAATAGTCACTTTTTTTGTCCTAGTTTAGAGCATTTGAAATTATATGAAGATTATTATCCACAAATAAAAAGTTTAGCTAGAAAGGTTTTAAGTAGTTTTTATTCATGTTCTTTAGAAGTTCATGATCTATTAAATATAGCTTTTTTTAATTGAGAAAAACTTGTTCAAGACTATGATCCAACTAGGAACATAGTCTTTGAATTTTATATTCTAAAGTGAATGAGACTTTTGTTTTATCAAGGAATTAAAAATGACATTTCAAAAAGAAATTCTTTTTTGAGTCATTGCAAAGAAATTGATGAATTTGAAGTTTTTGACTTTGATGAAGAGAGCTTTTTTAATTCATTTGAAAAAGATAGCCTTTATATATACAACTTTTTAAAAAAGCAAAAAGCTTCAATTATTGTTTTGGATATTTTCAAAAAAGTTTTTGTAGAAAATATCCCTATTGAAAAATACAAACAAAACATGATTTGCACTCATCAAGTTTTTATATCATCACTTGTTTCTATTTGAGATTTAACTAAAAAATTTTATGACCTTGACAATATTGAAGAGCATTTAAAGAGCTAAAATTACTCTATTTTTTAGTTTTTATAATATTATATAGCTTGTGAAATCAAAAATAGCCTTGTCATGTGAAAAATGCAAAATAAAAAACTATAAAACTAATAAAAGTATAATTGAGCGTTTAGAATTAAAAAAATTCTGTAGTAGATGCAAAGAACATACTATCCACAAGGAAGAAAAGTAATGTCTAAAAAAAATAAAAAACCAACTTTGCAAAAATTAAATAAGAGAAATTGATTTTTTAACTACATAGTTCTTTTTATTAAGGAACTAAAAAGAGTTAGATGACCAAAATCACGAAAAACTTTTAGATCATTTTTCTTAGTAATTGTTTTTACCATTGGTTTTAGTATTTTTGCATTTGTTATTGCAACACTTTCAAGTTATATCTTTACGCAAATAGGAGTTAAATTGTAATGAATAAATTTAATTGATATATGATCTCGACCATTCCCAATAAAGAAAAAGAAGTTATTGAAGCTATTAAAAATAAAGTAGTTTCAGAAAACTTAGAAGCATATTTTAGTGACTTTAAAATTTTTTGAGAAAGTAGAATCTCAGCTAAAGAATTAGAAAAAAAACAAGCTGGTGATTCATATAAAACTACTAAAAAAAATATGTACAATGGTTATATTTTTATTGAAATGGTAATAACAAATGAAACTTGGTTTTTAGTTAGAAACACAGAAAATGTCTCTGGACTAGTTGGCTCTCATGGATTGGGTGCTTGACCTACTCCTATTTCAAAGTTAAAATTCAAAAAAATGATTGAAGAAGAGACTAAAAAAGAAGAGGAATTTCAACTTTCTCTAAATCTAAGCAAATTCCGTGAAGGACTTTTTGTTAAGATAGTTGATGGACCTTTTAAAAATGATGAAATTGTCTACAAAATAAAAAAGACTAACCATGAAAAAAAATATTCAATTTTAGAAATTGAATCTCTAGGAAAAAGTGTTGATACTCAAATAGATCATAAGCATTTAAAATTAATTGAAGACAAAGAATAAATTTTTTGATGAATTTATAAACAAATTAAAATTTTATAATATAATGTAGACTGGTTTTATTCTAAACCAGCTAAGGCGGGGGGGTAGCGAAGCGGCCAAACGCGGGTGGCTGTAACCCACTTTCTTCGGATTCGGGGGTTCGAATCCCTCCCCCCCCACCATTGCCCCATAGCCAAGCGGTAAGGCATCGGTTTTTGGTACCGACATGCGTTAGTTCGAATCTAACTGGGGCAGCCATATCATATAGTTATGTCTAACTTCACAATTTTTTTTGTGAGGTTTTTTTATATCTATTTTATTGTCTATAATGTATTATTTTGAGATATGAAAAAACTGGAAAAAATTACACCACTTGAAGAAAACTTTGCCAAGTGATATACGGATGTTGTAAAAAATGGAGAATTAATTGATTATGGACCTGTAAAAGGTACATTAATTTTTAAACCTAATTCTTATGGAATTTGAGAAAACATTCAACTTCAATTTAATAAAATTTTAAAAGCAAAAGGTATTAAAAATGTATATCTACCTCTTTTAATACCAGAGTCACTTATGAAAGCTGAATTTGAGCACATTGAAGGATTTGCTCCTGAACTAGCTACTTTAACTAAAGTAGGATCTAAAAACCTTTCTGAAAACATTTATCTTAGACCCACTAGTGAAGTTTTATTTCAAAAATTTTTTAAAGCCGAAATTGAAAGCTACAAAGACTTACCAAAAATTTATAATCAATGAGCTAATGTAATTAGATGAGAAAAAACTACTAATCCTTTTTTAAGAAGTACAGAATTTTTATGACAAGAAGGACATAGCAGTCATGAAAGTGCAATTGAAGCTAGAAAATTTACAAGAGAGATGTTAAAAACATATTGCAAATTTTTAAGAAAATTTTTAGCCATTCCCACAATTATGGGAAAAAAAACTCCTAGAGAAAAATTTTCTGGAGCTTATTCAACTTATACACTTGAGGCAATGATGAAAGATGGTAAAGCTCTTCAATCAGGAACTACCCACTATCTTGCTCAAAATTTTTCAGAGGCCTATGATGTAAATTTCAAAGATAGTGAAAATAAAAAACAATTTGTCTATCAAACTTCTTGAGGTCTTTCGACAAGGCTAATAGGAGCTATCATCATGACTCATGGAGACAATAGAGGAATTATTATTCCTCCTTTTGTAGCTCCTTGTCAAATTGATATTTTGGCATTTAATCCTAGAAGAAGTGCTGAAATTGAAAAATTTGTTAATCAAGTTGAAAAAATTCTAAAAAAACCTTTTAGAGTTAATGTTGATAGAAGCGATAAAACACTTGGCTTTAAAGCTAGCCAAAGTGAAATTCAAGGAGTTCCTTTAAGAATTGAAATAGGACCAAGAGACTTTGAAAATAATCAAGTCACTCTTGTTAGAAGAGACACCCTTGAAAAACAAAGTGTATCAATAAATGACATTGTTAAAGTCTCAAGAGAAACACTTCAAGCAATTCATAATAATTTATATGAACAAGCTAAAATAAGACTAAAAAACAACATAGTTGAAATAAATGACTATGAAGAGTTTAAACAAGAAATAGCAAATCACAAATTTGTTATTTCTCCTCTATGTTGCACTACAGCTGAAGCTGAAGAAGAAATTCAAAAAGAAACAGGAGCAACAGCTAGATGTATTCCTTTTGATTACCAAAAACCTGGAGAGAATAAATGTTTAATTTGTAAATGTATGACAAAAAGATTTGTTCTCTTTGCAAGAGCCTATTAAAAATAGATTAAAAAAAGCCATTTTTTAAAAAAATGCATTTTTGCATTCAAAAATAATAAAAAATTAACTTTTTTTATATTTTTTTGAAAAATATGTATAATTAAGGCATACATTTATATATTAAAATTTTTATATTTTAAGGAGAAATTATGGATTACTCAAAATACGATTTAAAAAAAAGTGAAGTTGAGCCTAAATTAAAAGAGGGAGTTAAAGTACTTTCATTTTACCAAATAGGTTGTCCACCATGTGATATGATCAAACCAGAACTTGTAAAATTGGTTGAAAAAAATAAAGACAAAATGGAACTTTTTCTAGTAAGAATTAACAGAGACGGAAAACACGACGAAGAAAGAAGATGAGCAGCTGAATCTGGTGTTAGTGCAACACCTACAACATTTATTTACAAAGATGGAAAAATTGTTAATACAATTGTTGGATACAAACCTCTTTCTGTACTAGAAGAAGAGATGTCTAAATTAGAAATGAACTGTGCTTGCTCTGAAACAGGTTGCGCTACAAAATAAGATAAATTTTTTAAAATATTAGCTAACAATTTTAAATTGTTAGTTTTTTTATATTTTTTTAATTTTTTTTATTTAAAATGTACTTTAATAAATTTATCTTTGTTAACTAAGGATTAGAAGAAAAAGCTAATGAATAATAAAAAAAGTGTCTCTAAAAAAAATAAAAAAACTCTCAATGTTTTTGAAACTTTTGCTGGAATTGGAGCTCAAAGAAGAGCCCTTGAAAATGTAAAGAATAAAAACCCTAATTTTGAATACAAAATAGTAGCCACTAGTGAATGAGATATGTATGCAAATATCTCTTATGATTTAATTCACCACAATACTTCTAGAGACAGAGAGAGAGAGAGAGAGAGAGAGACTAGCTGAAGTAGAAATTGATAAATTTCTATCTAAATTTGTTCACTCAGCAAATGGCAAAAGTCCAATTAAAAAAGCAATAACTAATTATGATCTTGAATTTAAAAAAGATCTATATTTTGCTATTAAAAAAAATAACAATATTGGAAGCATCAAGGAAATTGATTTTAAGAAAATTAATCAAGTAACTAAGGGCAAAAAAATTAATTTATTAACTTACTCTTTTCCTTGTCAGGATCTATCTAGTGCAAATGGTTTTCATCAAAAAAATTTAGGAATGAAAAAAGGAAGTAACACAAGAAGTGGGCTTGTTTGAGAAATTGAAAGAATCTTAAATCAACTCAATGACTTTGGTGAACTTCCTGATTTTTTGCTATTAGAAAATGTCAACGCTCTATTAAATAAAAAACATATTGATGATTATAAAGAATGACTAAAATCTCTACGAGATTTGAATTATAGCACCGTTACTTTTCAACTTAATTCTAGTGATTATGGCTCTGTTCAAAGTAGGAAAAGAGTTTATGCCATTTCTATCTTAAATTATTGAGGAAAAATTGATCAAGATGGAAACATTTTAGACATTGATAAACCTTTGCCAACTCCTAAAAGAAAATCCATAAAAGATATTTTAAAAGTAGACTATGAAAATGAACATCATTACCAAGAAGCTTTAATTTCTCAACCTAATAGAACCCCTTCAAGAAAACTTATTTTTGAAAAAAATCCTAAAATTGACATAAATTCTACTAGCTCTTTAATTAGAACTCTTACTACCCGTCAAGATAGACATCCCAATAGTGGTGTTATCGATTTAAAAAATACAAAATTAGACAATTCATCTAGGAAGAAAAACAATAAAGCAAACTTTAGATTTTTAACTCCTAGAGAAGCATATTTATTAATGGGTTTTGAAGAAAAAGATTATGAAAAAATAAGTTCTAAATCAATAAGTAAAACAAAAATGTATCAACATGCTGGAAACAGTATATCGATTGAAGTTATGGAGAAAATTATGGAAATAATACAAAAAAAATTTCATGAAAAGGAAGAACATAATGACAAAAGATAATTACACAACATCAGAAAAATTTTGAAAAATAGGCACAAGCATAAGCTCTTATATTGATAATACAACTTTGATAAATTTGAAATTATTAAATAAGCATAGTGTCCTAAAAGAAGATTTTGACAATAAAGAAAATAAATATCAAATTTTAATTTCTGATAATTCAAAAATAAATATTATCGAAAAGAAAAAAGAAGCCACTTTTTATCAAATAAAAAGAACTTTGTTTTTCTTGGGTATTTTTAGTTTTAAAGATCATGAAAAAGCAATATTTGAATTAGATAATCATCTTTCGGAATTTAAAAAAAGTCATGATTTTAATTTTAATTTTGACTCAAATGATCCAAATCTTTTTTATAAACAAATTTTTGAATTTTTAAAAGAGCAATATAAAACAATGAATGATAAAAAATTTCAAATTAAATCAAGAACAAGTTTCTATTTTTCTCTAGCTTATTCATATATTTTTATCAAAAAATATAAAACAAATAAAGAAATATTATTTAAAGATGGAATTAATGATAAAGCAATAAATTATTATAAAGATATTGTTGAAAATCTAAAAAATATCGATGATAAAGATGGAGAATTTGAAAATGAAATAGAAAAATTTTTATCTATTCAGGATGTAGATTTTGAAAAAACAACTAAGTTAATTGAGTTAAAAAAATCAAAAACAAAAACTTTAGATGAATATAATGAAAACACAAAAATATTAAAAAATAATTTAAAAAAAATTAAGACATTAGCTTTAGATTACAAAAACAAAAACATTCAAAAAGTCACCAATGATAAGATAGAGGTTCAAATTTTTAGTGTTTTTGATTTTATTGCAAGATTACCTTATGATCAATTTAAACAGATAAAAATTCCAATTTTTCAAAGAAAATTTAGTTGAGATTGATCAATAATCACAAATTTATTAAGTGATATAAATAATAAAAAGGAACATAAATCTTTTATTTTTTTAGGAAGCATAATAACAGTAGAAGAAGATAAAATTTTGAAAATTATAGACGGACAACAAAGAATTTCAACATTGTTTTTAATTTTTGTAGCTCTATCTATTTTTTCAGTAAAAAATAAAGTAGAGAAATGAAATTTTGAAAATCTGATTGACGGTTTTGATTCACAAAATGATGATCTAGCAAAAAAGATATTTATGTGTTTAGAAGTCCTTTATGAATCTGTAAATGATCAAAAAGGAGAAAAGACAGTTTTATCAAATTATTTTTATCGAATAGATGGCTATGATGATGTTGAAATTTTTTCAAAAATTTGATCCTTGAACAAATTAGAAAAAGAAATGTTAGAAAAAGAAAACAACATTATTAAAATTTTTGTAGACATCATCATTTGATTTAGAGAAAATTTAACATCAAAAGATGAAATACTAAATTTTTGAAAAAGCTTTTTAGAAAATATATATTTTACTTTTACCAACCTTAAAGATATCAATGAATTTGATCTTTTTGAAAGAATGAATACAACACAAGTGCCTTTAAGTGCTATTGACTTGATAAAAAATAGAATCTTTGATTTCTATGAAGAAAAAGATGAAAAAATAGATCAAAAATCATTTCAAGAATTATTTGATAAAAAAATTATGAAAAAATTCTTATCAAAAAAAGGAGATAACAACCAAGATCTTAAAAAAATAAAAGAATTTTTAAGATACATAAGTTCCATTTACGACATAAGTGATAATGAAGTAAAATTAAAAAGTTCAGACTCAACTGATATGAAGTTATATTTCAAATTTTGAATATATATTAAAGATGAAATAATTTATGACAAAGATGAAGAAAAAACTCTTCCTTATGATCAAGCTTTAAAAAGATTAGGTGATGAAATTAAATTGTTTTTTGAAGTTTTAGAACCTAGTGAATACTCAAAAAATAAAGATCAAAGATTTTATTTTATCAGTGATTATTTATATACTTTGATAAGTTATAAAAAAACTTTATATATCCCTTTGATAATTCAAATATTAAAAACACAACTTGGAGAAAATAAGATTTTTGAATTTGATTCTAAAATTGAAAATGAAAATGAATTAAATTCTTTAAGAGATTTATTGAAAGCAATTCAATCTTATGAAATTAGAAGATCTGTTGTTGCTAAAGAAGGACAAAGTATGACTAGTTTTATGGATTCTTTTTTAAGAGACATTAAAACAATTAATATTTTAGATAAACACACTCTTTATAATGTATTTGTAAATAAAACAAAAAACACTAATAACTTAAATCATGGAACAATTAAAGATTTTTGAGAAAATGTAGCTAAGAAAAAAATTCAAAGCAAAAATCAAGACTTGCTTTTAATAATTTTTGAAAATTTCATAAAAATAGAAAAAGACAAAAAGAAAAATATTTTAACCAAAGAATTTTTCAACTTTGATTTAGGCTCTTATTTAGAGAAAAAAAATAAATTAACAATAGAACATATTTTACCTAGATCACAAGGATCCAACGATCAAGAACTTGATGAATTTAAAGACTATATTGGCAATTTACTTTTTATAAAAAGATCAGATAATTCTGAACTTGGTGCTAAAAGATTTAAAGAAAAAAAACAACTATATAACACTAAAGAATATATTAGTGTTTTAAAAAATGTAAAAGGTATAGAAAAAGAAAGTATTGACAAATATATTTCAGAAATAAAAGATATGGTTGAAAAATATAATGAAAATTCAATAAAAGATAAAGAATGAAACATTGAAGAAAGTGAAATTAAAGAATCTTTAGAATCTTTATATATTTTAGGAGAAGATAAAAATGATTTTGGCATTGAAGATATTAAAAAAAGAAGCGAAGGCATAGCTTGAATTCTTTGTCTTGCGCTTCAAGATTTATAATAGTTTAAATTAACTTTATAACAAAGATTAAAGATTCAAAATTGAATCTTTAAAAACACAAAAAACTAATTTAACTTTTAACTAATAATGTTAGTTAAAATTATTTTTATGTTAAAAAGCAAAGTTATTTTTCATTTAGATGCAGATTCTTATTTTGTAAGTGCCATTAGAACAATTAGAAAAGATTTATTTGGTAAATCTATGGTTGTAGCACATAATCATAAAAGAGCAATTATTACTTCAGCTAGTTATGAGGCAAAAGCTAAGGGTATAAAAGTTGGTATGCCCCTTTACAAGGCAAAACTAATTGATCCGAATGTAGTTGTTGCTGATTATAGCTTTGAACTCTATAGCAATTTGTCATCAAATATCTTTAACTTTTTATATGAAAATTACACTAAAAAAATTCAAATTTACTCAATTGATGAATTTTTTATAGATGCTAGTGATTTGGTAGTTAAAAAAGGCTCAATTTTAAAACTAGCACAAGAAATGCAAAAAGCCATCATGGACAATTTTTCTATTCCTTTTTCAATTGGAGTAGGACCTAATTTATGAATGGCTAAAATGTCCACTTCTATTAATAAACCTTATGGAATAACAATTACAAAAAGAAGTGATTTAAAAAAGAATATTTACTCTCAAGACATTTCTGAATATGTAGGTATTGGAAAAAGTGGCCTTGCAAAGCTATCTCATTTAAATATTAAAACTATTGGTGATTTTTGTAATAGTGTTTTTGCTCAAGGAGCTCTTGAAAAAATTTATGGCATAAAATTAAAAACAATTAAAGAAGAGTGTCAAGGAATAAGCAATGATCAAATTGATACAAGTCAAAATGATGCTCAATCACTTGGAAGTGAAATTTCCTTTAGTCATGATGATCTAGATGAAAGATCTTCTATTTTTAATTATTTCAAGTTAATTTGTGAATTATTAGAGAAAAAATTAAAAAATAGAGGTATTTATGCTAACACCCTTACAGTTAAATTAAGAGATCAAAATTACAAGTGAAAAACCAAAAGAAAAAAATATTCAATTAAACTTTTTGAAAGTCAAGATATTATGAATAGAGTAATTGAGATATTTAATCAATTTTGAGATGAAAAAAAACTTAGAGGTCTTGGGATAAGTTTATCTGATTTTGGCGATATATACCAAAGTGATTTATCTTTTGATCTTTTTGATCAAAAATATGATTCAAAAAAAGAAAAAATTAATGCTTTGATTAAATCAATAAATAAAGATAAAACAAGAAAAGTTATTTACTTTCTAAATGAATATCAAGACAGTCAAATTCACAAATCTAAACAAAGTAAATTTATAAAAAATGAACAAAAGAAGATAAAAAAAACATCTCTTTAAGATGTCTTTATTCTTCTTTTGATTTGTTTCAATTTAGACCAAATTCATCAACTACTACTTTTTCAATTTTTCCATTATCAAGATCTACAATTGCCTTATCAACTATTTTGATTTTATCAACTAATTCATCAGTTTTTTCTCTGAAATTAAATAGGGCAATTAAAGCACTAAAAAAAGTTATGATTGCAAAAAGAACAGTTATGATTATGAAAAAATGAAGTGTCTCATCTGGAAAAGCATTGTATCTAATTGAATATAAGTTTAAGATGATTAATGAGATGTTAATTACAATAATTATAAATTGCAAAAATGCAAAGATGAATCTAGATATTTGAAATTTTTTATTGTATTTTTTATATACAGATAAAGCATATTCATTAGCTTGTTCTTTAGTCATTTATCTCCTCATCTAAATATTTTTTATGTCCAGTAATTTCGCTTGTTTTTTCAAATAAAAGATAATCTTTTTTTTGAGTATCAGAATAGACTCCTGCATTTACTTCATAAAGTATTTTTTGAATAATTAATTGCTCATAAATCATTTTATTTCTATGGAATCTTTCTTTCATAACAAAAAATGAAGTTAAAGAAGTAAGAAGTGAACTTGAAGCTGAAACTAGTGTTGTTATGATAGGAAAATCAGATCCTCCTGCACCAAGGATTGAAAAAGACTGTGCAAGCTCTGGAAATTTGGCTCTATGAATGATGGCAGCAAGATGTAATGAGCTGACAATTGTTGAGTAAAAAACAAGACACAAACTTGCTATATTTAACAAGTAAAAACTATATTTATAAATATTCATCTTAATTAAAGAATCATTTAAATGTTTGTTGAAAAAATCATAAAAACTTATTTTCATTAGATCTCTCCTCTAAAGTACTTTATGATGAATTGTTTAAATCCTAGCCTTTCGTTATTATGGTGTTTTTTTACACTCTTGTTTATTAAAGCAACAAACTCTTCAGGAGTTCATTTGTTTTCTTCAGAGTTAAACTTAATGCTATAGTATTTGATTTCTCTTTTGATTCTTCGATAGTGTTTATATTTCATGTTAATTTTATAAAACTGAAAAAATATTCCCAAAAAGAAATTAAGAATAATAAAAAAGCTCAAAATAGAAATCAAAACAATAGTAGTTGTAGCACTTGTTGAAGAGTTACTATTAGCTGGTATTTTTTTAATCATCAATGAAAATATATAAGATGAAATTGAAACAATTGTTAAGTTTAAAAAAATAATCCCGATAGATAAAAGGTTATCTAAGATGATGTTAATAACCAAAGATCTCTTCATATATGCAGATTTTTTTTCAAAATAAATTCTAGATTTATTGATAGTTTTTTTCTTAAAAGGTTTAAACATATTTTTATTATAAATATAAAAACCTTATAAATCTACAAAATAAAAAAGATATTCTTTTGAATAACTTTATTTGTGATTTCTTGATGATAAAAACTTGAAAATCAAAACAACAAAATAATAAAAATTTTTAGACTTTAGATTAAAGAAAAAAGCAATAGAAGATAACTTATATCTCATATTGCTTTTTAACTTTTTTTAACTAAAAATACAAGATTTATTTTTTATTTTTAGTCTGAATTATTCCATATCTTAGTTGTTCTCCACCATGCAATTCTTCAAACAAAATTTTATCCACTTCATTTGGAATGTAACCTTCGAAAAATTGAGTATTTTTAATGTAATCTGATAATGAAAAATCCTTCTTTTTATTAGTTGATTTTAACAACTTTGGATATGACTTTAAATAAGGAAATGAACGTATATCTCTTTCTATTTTAAATTGATTAGTTTTTGGATCTTCTTGATAACTTGAGTTGATTTCTAATTCAAATATAAAACCATCTTCATTCATTAGAAAAAAATTAGTTGTTTTTCTATGAAAACTTTTATCATCTCCATCAGGAATAGGCTTATCAAAAGTGTTTGAGTAAATCATGCTAGCATGGTCAATAAAATTATTTGTTTTTGGTGAATAAAGTGAACCAATGTTTAAATTAGTTTCTGCTACTTGTTCATCATATTCTTCAGTTGTGTGTTTAAAAAGATCTCGCTCTAAAGAATAGATAAAAACAAACTTGTCAAAATTGTATAAAAGTCAAAGTCAATTTTTGCTTGTTAAGTCTTTTATTTTTTCTCTAGAATTTTTTACTGAGTGAATAGGAGTTTCAAAAAGAGATAATATAAATGAATTGGTTTGTATAAGGTTGCTATAAAATAAACTTTCTCTAATTTCTTGCAAATATTTTTGAGTATCTATTGCCTTTTGTTCTTTAATAAAATTTTGCTTTTCATGCTCATCAACTTGTTTGGTTTCTTCATTATAAAAAGCTGTGTTTAATAAAGTATTTATAGATTCAGAATTTAAAAAACTATTTCAATTTTTATCTTCTTTTTCTTGGGCGCTTAATGATAATTGGTTATTTATTTTTACAGGTATTTCAGCTTGTTTTTGACAAGATAAAAGTAATGGTAAAAAAACTAAATTAGATAAAAAACCTATAGATAAAAGTAATCTCTTTTTATTCATTTTTAGTCCTTATTTTCATAAGCATTAAAGCTGGTTCACCATAGGCATGTTTTTTGATAATTTCCTTTTCAAAAATGTCAACATATTTTTGATTATGATGAATTAGTGCATTATGAAAAATATTCGATATTAAGTTAATAGATATGTCATTTTTTGTTTTTGCAAAGTTGTATACAAAAGGAGAAAAACTAATTTTAGATTCATTATCTTCTTTAGTAATTTTTAAGTTAAAAAGTAACTTATCTTTTTTAATATAATAGTCAGCAAAAGAATCACTTAAACCTGAAGTTTCTCCTTCTTTTATTTGATCTAGATAAGCATCATTAAATTTTAAATTATTGTATTTTTTAAGAGTTTTTAGATTATCTAAATATTCCATAGAACTTTTAGCAGTTTCTCCTGAAGTTGTATTTTCAACATCAATGGTATATCAACTAAAAAAATCAGCATGAAACTTATCTAAATTCTTCAAAATTAAGTATCAATTTTGAGAAAAAATTTTATTAAGTTGATCAATAAATTCTTTAGACTTTTCATCAACAATTTTGTTTGAAATTTCTTCTATTTGTTTAAGAATTTTTTGTTGATATTCGGTCTCATCTTGTTGTTTTTGAAAGTTGACTTTAGCTACTTCATCTTTTTCAAAATAGTGATTTAAAATTACATCTAAAATTTGGTTTGTTTTTATTTGTTGAGGGTTTTTTAAAGACTCAACAACATTTTTATTTACATCTATGTATTTATTAAAATTTGAATAATCAACAGAACATGAAACGATAGCTAATGAAAAAATACTAGTAAAAATTAGAAAAAATGTTTTTTTAAATTTCATCAATTCCCCTTAATGTATAACGATAAATTTGATTTTCACTTTCCATTTCATTTAAAGACTTTATAGCATTTCTAATTCAATCATAGTATTGCCCTTGAAAAAGTTTTTCATATAAATGTGAGTCATTATATTTTTTGTAAATTGGATTTTCATCTTCATCAGGTTCAATTTCATTTTGAATTGACATTTTTCTTTGTTTGATTATTTCTTGTTCAAATTTTTGTAAATAAAATTCAACATTGTTTGTATTTTTTATTCAGTAAAGATCTGGTCAAATTAAGATAATAGTTTTATCTTTATTTTGTAATTTATAAATTTTTAAAAATAAATTATTTTCATATTCTAAATAATAAATTTGTTTGTTTTGGAAAACATCCTCATTTAACTTTTCCATATTAATTTTGTAGATGTTTTTTATTTTATTTGACTTAGCCTGTCTTGATAGAAAACCAAAAGTTTTAATATGATCTTCAAAATCTTTTTTTTCTTGTCTATATCCTTTTAGTCTTTGTCCATAGGGATTAAAAGCATATTGAAATTTATCAATGTTTTGAAGTGATCAATATCAATTTGAACTTAGAGCTTCTAAAATAAATTCATGTGATCTTTTTCTTGCTTGGCTATGACCTATATCATTTTGATCTTTGCTAGATCAGATGTTGTTGAAATAAACTAATGAAAATTGAAGTTGTTTTAAAAGTGTTTTTGGAAGATTTTTTTGAGTTAAAACATAGTTATTTTTTTCACTTGAATTGTCAATAAAATCATTGACTAAATTTTGAATATGTTTTTGATTAGAAAAACTTTTTTGACTAGAGATTTGCTCATCTTTTTGATGATCTATTTGAAGATGATTTTTTTCCTTATTATCTTGAGTTTTATCACACGAAATCACTGAAAAAACAGTTAATAAAGGTAAAAAAGAACTAATTAGTTTTAATGATTTTTTCATGGTAAATCTCTTCTAAATTTTGATTTTTTTCTCCATTAAAAACAATTTGACCATCATGTATTAAAGTAAGGCTATCAATATATTTGTCAATTTCACTAAGAATGTGTGATGAGATAAAGATAGTTTTTCCTTGATTTTTAAGATCTTCTAAAATTTTGAAAAGCTCATATCTTGCACTAGGATCTAGATTAGCAGCTGGCTCATCTAAAATTATTAAATCTGGCTCATGAATTAAAGCTTGAATTAATAAAACTTTTTTCTTTTGTCCTGATGAAAAAGAATATGGTTTTTTATTAATTAAGTCAATGATATCTAACCTTGTTAGCATATCCTTAATTTTTTCTTTAGCTTTGGCTTTGTCCATTCCTGAAAGAAGAGCAAAAGAAAGTAAATAATCAATAGTTTTTATCTCTTTTGGAAAAAGTGCATTTTCAGGAACATATCCAATTTTTTCTTTAGACTCAGCTGTTTTGTTATCTTTGTTATCTATTAAAATTTGTCCAGTTCAATTTGAAAAAGAATTAATTATTGATTTTATAGTTGTTGTTTTACCAGCTCCATTTTCTCCAATGAAGGCGTGGAAAGATCCTCTTGGAACTGAAAAGTTTAAATTTTGAATTCCTCTATTATCTTTTTTGTTATAAATTTTTGAGAGGTTTTTAACTTCTAAAATTGCATCCATTATTTAAAATCCTTTCTAATATATAGAGCAAAATTTAATGCAACAAGTAAAAGAGTTAATGAAATTCAAATTAATGGAAAATAATTTTTGTTAATTACTTTTGAATCTTGTTTTAATGAATAAAATTGATCAACAGTTTGGAATAAGTAATTATTACTTTTTTCCAAGTTATATCTAAAAATTATTTTGTTATTAACTGCTTGTTGAACTTGAACAAATGAACTATATCCACCAATGTTGTATTTTTCATTATTGATTAAAAGTTGTATTTGTTGAGGAGTATATTTTAAATTTGGATTGTCATTTTCCAATAAGGTTTTTAATAATGGTGAGTTTTGATAATTAAAGTATAAATAGTAAATTAAACTAACTCCAATTAGAACTTTTTTCTCAGTTAGATTTTTAATTTTTTGAAGATCAATTTCACTTGAAAAAAGAGTAGTTGATTCATCAATTAAATTAGTAAAATTTAATCCATTTTCATCAAGGGCTTTTGATATTTGACTTAGTAAATCAGCTTTGGTTATTTGCTCATCTAGAGAGTCAAAAAATTCTTTTGCTTGAGCTTGAAAAATTTTTGATTTTAAAGCTTCTAAAATAATATTTGAGTCAATTTTTCCAACTAAATTATCTGGCTTTGAAAAAGTAAAATCATCTTCTTGAAAAGCCACATTAAAATTGTTTGCACCTTCTCTTGCATAAATAAGATCTTTGTTAATTTGGTTAGGAATTAAACTTCTATTTTTCAAAAATCCGGGAACTATATATCCTTGGTATTCTATTCCATTTTCAAAAGCATCAACTTTTAAAAGTCCTTTAGAATCTTGTAAAACATATCTAAAATCTTTTGAATCTAAATGATTGTAATAAGGATATTTTTCTAAATCACTTTTATCATTTTCAAAGATATTTTCAATAACATCTTTGTCATTTTTGTTAAAGATATTTAAGAGTTGATAAGGAAGTGAAAGTCATGAAAAATTTTGATATAAATTTGCACTTTTTTTAGTGCTTACAAAGGCTTCATTAATAAAGTCTTTTTGTCTTTGATCTAAAGTGTTTTGATCAATGTTTTTTGGAATAATAAAAAGTTCATCTTTTTGATTATTCAAATAAAATTTTTCTGCATTTAAAATGGTTCCACCATCATAGTGTTTGTAAGGCAGATTTAAAATTTTTGATATTTTCTTTGGTACAGAACTTGAAGATCCATTAATAAAATTTCCACCAATTACTAATGGAGTAAAAATTAAAATTGGAATAGCCAATGCTAATTTTGGTGAGAATTTATATGATATTAATGAAGTAATAAATCCAAAGATTAATCCACAAAATAATGGAGAAAAAAATGAATAAATTAAAAAATTATTTATAAGATCAAGTTTGTTATAAGTGATAATAAAAATAATTAAATTCATTAGAAAAATTAATAATGATCAAAATAAATTTATCAAAATAAAAAGAGTAATTTTTGATCAAATAATATTTCTTCTTGTTATTTTTTTGGAAAAAGAAATTATTTCAATTCCTTCGCTTTCCATGTCGTTAAAAATGTTTATTGCTTTTATGCTTGAAAAAATAATAGTCAAAAGCAATTGAACAAAAACTAGTGCAAAAATAGCAATAGTTGCATGAATATTTGTTGAGACAAAAATTCCAATTAATATTGCAAGAACAACATTAATTGCCACCAATAGAACTGGTAGAATTATTGAACTTTTCTTTCTAATTATTATTTTTAATAAAAGCTGTATATATGAAGTGCTCATCTTAAGAGCTTGGTTTTTAGGTGTGTATTTTTTTAAAAATGACTTAGTCACGTTTTAAAATTCTTTCTACATAATATTTCAAAAAATATTATTAAGTTATATTAGATTTCTTTACAAAAAAAATTGTAAATTGATATGAATTATACATTTATAAATAGAAAAATTTTTTTATTTTCATAAAGTTTTAAAAACTTATTTTTATTGATGAAAATATTAAAAATGTAATACTTTTTTTTATAATTTTTATTAGGTGATAAAAAAGATGAAAAAATTTTTTCCTAAACTTTTTTCTTATAAATACCAAGTTATAAAGCTTTGAAAAGATGGTCTTGAAATAGTTTATAAATTATTGTAAAAAAACAATTTTTAAAATAAGTCTTTTTTGGAAAAAATGATCTTACTTTTATCGATCAAAAGTTCATAGATCAATTTAAAAATTAGCTCTACAAAGGAGTTAGTAAAACAAGCAAAAAAATTGATAAATAACATTGGAGTAACTATGAGATTTTTAGCATCATTAGAGCCAACAACAAGTGAATATTTTATAAATTTTTTTAAACAATTTATTGGCACACCTGCAATTTTAATAGGTCTTTTTACTCTTATAGGTTGTGCTTTGCAGCGTAAAAAAATTACTGAAATAATTACCTCAACAATTAAGACAATTATTGGTTTTATCATAATTGGAGCTGGAGCTGGTTTTTTAGCTTCAGCTGTTGCCAAACTTGGCTCTGCTTTTAATTTACTTTTAGGAGTAAGTGGAGTTATATCCAACAATGACTCAGTTCCAGGTATTTTTCTAGAAAATCTAAGTCATCTAGTTTTAGCCGGCTCGCTCATTATGATAGTTGCTATGTTTTTAAACATATTGCTAGCTAGAATTACTAATTTAAAATATATCTATCTTTCAGGACATGTACTTTTTTATATGTCAGTTATGTTGGCTAGTGTTTTTTATGTTGGAGGTTTAGATAAAGAAGTTGACATTCCAATTATTGTAATAAGTGGATCATTAATTTTGTCACTTTGAATGATTATCTCACCAGCTTTTTTAAATAAATATGTTGTACAAATCACTAATTCAAATGACATAGCAATTGCTCATACAGGCTCACTTGCATATCTTTTTTCTGCGTGAGTTGGTCTTGGAGTTGCAAAGGTTCATAAAAAACTAAACAAAAAAATTGTCTCAACCGAAGATATTAAATTTCCAAAAACTCTTTCATTTTTAAGAAACACTAATGTTGCAATAGCAATTACTATGTTTTTTATCTACTTAATAATTTATATTGCAGCTTGAATTGCAAAGGGTTATCAAGGACTTGTTTTAAGTGGAGTAATTGCTAGTCAAGATGATGTTATAGTTCAAGGACTATTGCAAGCTTTTGTCTTTGCCGCAGGGGTGGAGATCTTACTTATTGGAGTAAGAATGTTTATAGCTGAAGTTGTTCCTTCTTTTAAAGGTATTTCTCAAAAACTTGTTCCTAGTGCAAAGGCTGCTCTTGATTGTCCTACTATTTTTCCATATGCTCCCAATGCTGTTTTAATTGGTTTTATTTCATCATTTGTTGGAGCTCTTTTGGCTATGACCATCACCATTGGAATAACTAGTGCCTTGCCAATAATGAAAAATGATTCTATAGGATGGGCAATCATTTTACCTAGCATTGTTCCTCATTTTTTCATAGGAGCTACCTCTGGAGTTTTTGCTAACAAAAACGGAGGAATTTGAGTTGCTGTGCTTGGTCCTTTTTTAAGTGGGCTTTTAATGTCTTTTGTTCCTTTTATTTTCTTTGGACTTGAATACATGCCTACAGTGCTAGTTTCAAATGCTAGTGGTCAAAAAGTTCCTAGTTCAATTACTTGAGGAGATAGTGATTATTTATTAGGAGTTCCTTTTTCCTTTATTGGAAAAATAGTTGGCAGAAATACCTTTATTTGACTTTTACCTACTTTAGCCGCTTTTCTTTGATTAATTTATCCAGTTATTAACTTATCTAAAAAGCTTTTAAAAATCAAAGACAAAAATGCAAAAGTTGGTGATGAAAATTTTGATCAAAAACAAGAAAAAAAGCTTGAAAAAACTAAAGTTACTAATGAGCCAAAAGATTTATTTTTAAAAAGCAATGTTGGTCAAAGAAACAAACTAATGGCAGTTTGTGGTCAAGGACTTGGCTCTTCATTATTAATTGAGATAAATCTAAAAACAGTTCTTAGAGATATGCAAATTCAAATCATTGAAGTAGATCATACAAATGTCAATTCATTTAATAAAGATGATCCAAAAATCTTAGCTGTAGTTTGTGGAGTTGATTTGGCCAATTCAATTGATTTTGATAATAAAATTATTTTGAATAATTTATTAGATAGAAATGAGCTAAAAAATAAACTCAAAGAATTTTTGCAAAAAAATAATTTCTTAAATAACTAACAATTTTTAAAAAAATAGCTTCTAAAAAGAAATTAAATAAGCTTTTAGTATTAAAAAAAGCTTATTTTTTTATAAAGTTGTAGAATTTATATCTTAGAAAAGTAAATTAGTCTTATTTTTGCTTAAAAAATAAGTTATTTTTTATAATAATAAGCACTAAAAAGCAAAGGTTAAAAAATACTAAGAATAAGGAGGCTTTATATGAAAGTTAAAAAAGAATTTTTAGATGACATTTCAAAAATTACTTATTTTAAATTAAAACCAAATGTAAAAACTATGCTTCAAAATGAAGCAAATTCACTTTTTGAAATGATTGAAAAAATTAAAGATTTAACCATTGAAGATCAGGATTATTTTTCAAGAATAACTCAAGGCCAAACTAGCCAAGTTTTAAGAGAAGATGAAATAGATCTTTCAGAGCTTTTGAAAAAAGAAGAGATTTTGCTTAATACAAAAAATTCCAACAAAGATTTTTTTGTTGTTCCAAAAAAGGAAAAAAATGTTTAAACAAAAAGGAAATTTTCAAAAAGCTCTTCAAGAACTTTCAAAAGATACAAACAATGTTGTATCTCAAGTTATTGACAAACAAAATGAAAATGATGGAATTTTAAAAGGAGTTGTCTACACTCTAAAAGATAACTATGCAACTAAAGAATATGAAACCAAAGCCTCATCAAAAACTTTAGAAAATTTTAAACCCCTTTATAACTCAAGCGTTTATCAAAGACTTGTTGATCAAGGAGCTTCAATGGTTGCCAAAGTCCATTGTGATGAATTTGGTCTAGGAGGAACAGGAACTTTTAGTGCTTATGGAATTATCAAAAATCCTTTAGATTCTACTCGCCTTGCAGGAGGCTCTTCATCGGGCTCTGCTGCTTCGATGTTTTATGACATTGGTTTTTCAATAGGTAGTGACACAGGTGATTCAGTAAGACTTCCTGCTTCTTGAATTGGAAAAGTTGGTTTTAAACCCTCATATGGAGCAATTAGTCGTTATGGTCTTTTTACTTATGCCTCTTCTCTTGATACAGTAGCTTATTTTTCACATAATGTTAGCGATGCAATTGTGCTTTCAAAAGTTCTTTATGGTAAAGACAAAAAAGATATGAGCTCAGTTGAAGTTTCTTTAGAAAAAACTCAAGAAACTAAGCCAAAAAAAATAGCTTATTTTAATTGTTTTAATGAGCTTTCTAAAGAAGTAGCTCAAAGTTTTAAAAACTTAATTAAATTTTTAGAATCTCAAGGAATTGAGATGGTAAAAATTGAAATTGACTATCAAATGATGAACAACATTAAATATGTCTATGACATCATTTCATACTCTGAGGCTTTTTCGAATTTATCAAATATTAAAGGCCTTCATTTTGGAAAAACCTTTGATAAAGATGATTTTGACTCTTGAAAAGAGCTTTGTCTAAAAAATAGATCAACTTTTTTTGGAGATATGGTTCAAAGAAGGCTTTTATTGGGTTCAATTTTTTTAGATGAAAATAACATTGATCAAACATTTTTTAAAGCTAAAAGACTTAGATATTCAATTTATAAATATCTAAGTAAAATTTTTGAAGAAAATGAAGTTTTAATCTATCCAGCTTATAAAGATATAGCTCCTAAATTTGATGAGCAAAATGAGCAAAATTACATGGACTTTATTTTATCTTCATCTAATTTAGTAGGCAATCCATCAATAACTATTCCTTTTGGAACAAAAGATAATATGCCCTTTGGTATCAATATAAATACCAACTTATATGAAGATGCAAAGCTTTTATCTTATAGTTTGTATTTTGAAAAAATTCTTAAAGGACAAAAACATGAATAATTTTGAAGTAATTATTGGAATTGAAATTCACCTTGAATTAAATACAAAAACTAAGTTTTTCTCTCCAAGTCCAATCGATTTTGAAGCTGAGGCTAACACATTAGTTCATCCAATAGATCTAGGTTATCCAGGAACTTTGCCTAGAGTTAATAAACAAGCTATTATTAATGGAATTAAATTAGCAAAAGCTCTTAATATGACAATAGATAGTGAAATTCATTTTGACCGTAAAAATTATTTTTATCCTGATCTTCCAAAGGGTTTTCAAATTACTCAGCAATTTCGGCCAATAGGAAAAAATGGAAGCCTTGTTTTATATATTGATGATGAAAGTGTCAAAATAGATATTGAAAGAATTCATCTTGAAGAAGATACAGCTCGTCAATATATTAAAGAAAATGAAATTTGATATGACTTTAATAGAGCCGGAATTCCTTTAATTGAAATAGTAACTCGGCCAACAATTAAAAGTTCAAAGCAAGCAAGCAGTTATATCGATGAAATTAGAAAAATTGCTCTTTTACTTGAAATAAGTGATGCTCGAATGGATCGAGGCTCACTTAGAGCTGATATCAATGTTTCTTTAAGACCTTATGGAAGTGACAAACTTGGAACAAAAGTTGAAATTAAAAATTTAAATTCACTTAACAATGTCAAAAAAGCCATTGACCTTGAAATTAAAGATCAATTTCAAAAGTTAATTAACAATCAAGAAATTATCCAAGTAACCAAAAGATTTAATGAAAAAGATCAAGTTTTAGAAACTATGAGAAAAAAAGAATCAACCATTAACTACATGTATTTTCCAGAGCCAAATATTCCAATTATTAAACTTGAACAGGACTTTATAGATAAAGTCCAAATTAATGAGCTTCCCAACGAAAAAAAACTAAGATATCAAAAAGCTAACATTAATAAAATCTATATTAATTTATTAATTAATGATCCTAAACTATCAAAGTATTTTGATAAAATCAACTATGATGATAAAGAAAAGATCTCTAATATCTTTTTCTCTGAAATTGTCGCTTTGGCAAATAAGCAAAACAGGCATGCCACTGATTTAAATATTAAAGCCTCAGACATTGAAGATCTTTTAAAAGAGCTTGAGCAAGGAAATATCTCAGGAAAGCATCTAAAAAAATTAATACCTCTTCTTGTTGACAACCAAAAAGAAATAAAAGAGCTTTTAGAAGAAAATAAAATGATTTTAATTAGTGATCAAAGCTATTTAAGGGCAAAAATTCTTGAAATCATTGAAGCTAATTCAAAGATTGTTGAAGAATACAACCAAAGAGCTGAAAAAGTAACAAAGTTTATTTTAGGCTCACTAATGAGCCAAACTAATGGACAAGCAAATCCAGTTGTTTCTTCAAAGCTAGTAAAAGAAATTCTTGAAGAAAAATTTAAATAATGTTTAAAAAAAATAATGACTTAGAGAGCGGATGAAATGATTTTGATCCAAAAAGCTCTAAAAAAAAGAATAAAAAAAGTGACTCATCAATTAAAAAATCATGAGTTGGTAAAAAACTAACTAAAGATTTTTCTAAAAAGTTTAATTTTTTAGAAAAAATTGTTAAGTTTATCATTTTAGCAGCCCTTGTTATTTTTGTCTCTTCAAAAAGGCTAAGTCAAAAATCAAAGAAAAATGAGCTAGTTAAAAGAACCTATGAAAAAATCTCAAGTAGCGAATTTTCATTTATTCCCCCTTCAACTGCCTTTTTCATTTTGCTCTCATTTATTCCTATTATCAGCTTAGTTTTGATTTTGCTTAGCACAATATCAGATTATCAAAAAGTCTTTGTTGATGAAATTTTAAAAAAATTCATTCCAGGACTTTCTGATTTTATTAGCTCATTTCAAAAAAACAAAGAATTATCAAGCTTAGAAAACACTGGAATTTGATTTTTAGTTGCTTCACTAATTTGAATTTCCTCATCGGGCTATGCTCGGTTTGTCTATTCAATTTCCTATATTTATGGACACAAAAATTTAGGAAATGTTATTTCCAATAAAATAAAAGGAATCTTCATTGTTATTGCAATGGCCCTTTATATAACTCTTGCTCTTTTAATTTATATTCCCTTTATTAATTTCTTGAAAAAAAACCTTGATGATGATAGTTTATATTTAACATTCTTTTATATAAGTGCAACTATTTATGTGGTCTTTTTTTACTACTTTGGAATGATTTTGTTTTTTAAATTTGTTCCAAAATTTAGACTTAAATGAAAACACATTAATCCAGGGGTTTGAATTAGCGTTTTACCAATTTCCCTTTTTACAGTTTCCTTTGGTTTTTTAGCCTCATTAAGTAGCTATGGAAGTTATGGAATCCTTGGTACTTTTATTTATATTTCATTTTTTACCTTAATTTTAACTTACTTTATGTATGTAGGGGTAATGGCAAATGAAGCCTATTACAAGACTTATTTTTCACTTGATACCTATGGCTGATTTGAAAGAAAATAATTTTTTAAAAAAAGATAAATTTTTTAAAAAAAATTGCCTTATAATGTTAAGGCAAATCATGACTATCAATACAAAGAGTTGCGAAAGCAACTTTTTTGCATTTTTAAACAAAATAAAACTTTAAAATATACTAAATTATTCAAAAAATACAAAAGAGGAATCAATGTTAGAAAACCAAAGCCAAAATCCTGAGCTAAAAATCTCATCTAAAAAAGCAAGGTCACTTTTAAAGTCTAATAAAACTATTGACTTCTTTTTATCTCTTGAAAATTTGTCAAGAGATAAAAAGTTAAAAATATCAACAGTTAAACAAATTTTTCAAGAGGCCTTTTTCCAAGTTATTAAAAATGACTTTGATCCAGATGCTGATTTGGAAATTGTTTATGATGATGAAAAAAAAGAAGTAACTTTTTATAACAACAATGCCATAGTTATAGAAGATGCCCTTGAAGAGGCAGATGATGATTATTCAGCTGAAGAGATGCTAGTAAGCTTTGTTAGACTTAGTGATGCTAGAAAAGAAAAAAGTGATGTTCAAATAGGTGATATAGTTAAAAAACAAATTAAACATGATGAACTTAAGCTAAATGAAGTTAAAAAGATTTTTTCAATATTTCAACAAAACCTTGCAAAAGAGGCAAAGCAAAGTGTTCTAGATTTTTATAGCTCAAAAATTGGACAAAAAATCCAAGTTAAAATCGAAGAGTTTAAAAACAGAGGATTTTTTGGAAGCGTCGTTGGTGATATGGAAACTAAAGTTTTTTTACCAAATAAAGAAATTAACAAAAATTCTAAAATTGCTTTGGGTAAAAAAATTGATGTTTATTTTATTGAATTTGCCAAGGAATTTCAAAATAAATCAGAGACTCTTTTAATTGTTTCACTTAATAGCCCTCTTGAGGTTATCAATGTTTTAAAAGAGACTTTCGAAGAAATAGCCAATGGTTCAATTATTATTAAAAAAATTGCTAGAAAAGCTGGAATTAGAACCAAAATTGCAGTTGAAAAAAGCCATCTAGCCTCTGAAGGACTTAACATCATTGGAACACTTATTGGCCAAAGCGGAGATAGAAATAAAATAATAAGTGAAAAATTAAACAATGAAAAAATTGACTTTGTTATTTATAAAGAAGATCTTCAAGAATTTATTGTTGAATCTCTAAAACCAGCTAATGTCATTTCAATTGAAAGAGTTGTGCCAGAAACACATATTCCTGCTTTTAATGTAGTTGTTCCTAATTCTCAAATGTCAGTTGCCATCGGTAAGGCCGGAATGAACACCATTTTATCAAGTGAGCTAAGTCAATCTAGAATTAACATTGAAACTCTTGATAAAGCCAAAGAAAAAGGATGATCTATTCTTTGAAATGGAAATGTAAAAGAGCATGAATTAGAAGAAATTGAAAAACACTCATGACAAAACAAAAAAGTTATTAGTCAATTTAGCACTCGTCGCTCAAAAGCTAGAAGACAAAATGATTTTTCAAATTATGCAAACGATTTTGGAAAAGGCTTTAATATTGATGAATTTAAAAAAGACTTTGAAGACTTTGAAGCTTACTTTGAAGAAAACAACCTTGTAGCAAGTGATGAAATGGATACAAGCTTAGATATGGCAATAAATGACTTTGAAGCTCCTAAGCTTGAAAAAACTAGCCAAGAGCAAGAGTCAGAAAGTCAAGAAAGCCAAGAAAAAGCTCAAAGCAATAATAAGCAAATTAACAGACTAAAAAATTATGTAATTAATGACAAAGATTTTTCAGATTTTGCCCTTGATGGAATAGACTTAGATGACTTTGATGATTCAGAGTGATAATTCCAAGACTTTAACTAGAAAATGCATTGTAACGGGTAAAATTTATTCAGTATCACAGCTGCTTCGCTTTTATAAATTCAATGACAAAGTAGAACTGCAGCTAGGCTCAAGTAATAAAAAAATTGGAAGAGGAGCATATGTACTTTTTGAAAAAGAAAAAATAGATTATCTTTTTCAAAAAAGATTATTAAATAGATCATTTAAAAAAAATATATCAAATCACGAGTATGATTATCTAAAAGAACAAGTAGAGGCAATATGGCAAAAAAAAGAGATAAAAGATTAAGTAATATTAATGAAATTAAAACACAAATTATTAATGTTAAAACTGAGCTAAAAAATGGTGTATTTATTTTTAGCTCCCCAATGACAATTGGAGAGTTTGCTCAAAAAATTAACATTTCAGGAACTGAAATTGTTAAAGAATACTTTTTAAAAGGAAAAATGTATACCTTAAATCACATTTTAAGTGAAGAAGAAATTGCTGATTTGTGTTTTAAACATGGCTATGACTTTAGAGTCGAAAAAGAAATAAATGCATCTAATTTTTTAGATAACATTGAATTTGAAGATAAAAAAGAAGATCTTGAAACTCGTCCTCCTATTATTACTATAATGGGTCATGTTGACCATGGAAAAACTACTTTAATTGACAAAATTAGAAAATCAAATATTGTCTCAACAGAATCTTCAGGAATTACTCAACACACTGGAGCTTATCAAATTATCTATGACAACAAAAAAATAACTTTTTTAGACACTCCAGGTCATGAAGCCTTTAGTGCCATGAGAGCTAGAGGTTCAAAAGTTACTGACATTGTTATTTTAGTAGTAGCAGCCGATGATGGAGTTAAACCTCAAACTAAAGAAGCAATAGCTCATGCCCAAGCTGCCAACGTTCCTATTATTGTCTTTGTTAACAAAATGGATAAGCCTTCTAAAGATTTAAATCGTCTAAAAAATGATCTTTCAGTTTCGGGAATTAACCTTGAAGAATGAGGAGGAGACACACCCATTGTCTATGGATCTGCTCTAAAAGGTGAAGGAATTGAAAAGCTTTTTGAAAATATTAACTTACAAGCTGAAATTTTAGATTTAAAATTTAATCCAAAACGTCATCCTCTTGGAGTTGTTATTGAATCAAAAATGGACAAAGGAGTAGGTTCTCTTACAACTGTTATTGTTCAAAATGGAACTCTTCACAAAGGTGATTTTTTAGTAGCTGGTCCTCGTTATGGTAGGGTAAAGGCTATTTATGATACTAACAAAAAGCCTCTTAAAAAAGTAGGAGCTGGAACACCAGTTTTTGTAATCGGGCTAAACTATGCTCCTTCAGCTGGAGAAAAATTTGTTGGAATCAACGATGAAAAATATGCCAAAAAGCTTTCTCAAGAAAGAGAAGACTCAGAAAAACAAGAAAAATTCTTGCAACAAACTCAAACAATTAGTATCAGAAGAGACAATGACAAAAAAATCTTTAATATTATCATTAAATCAGATACCCAAGGAACAGCTGAGGCTATTAAAGATTTAATTCTTCGAATTGCCAATGATGAAATTGAAGTTATAGTAGTTTCTTATGGAATTGGAGTTATTAATAACTCAGATTTACTTTTGGCTCAAACTTCAAATTCAGAAATCATTGGTTTTAATTCAAAACCAAATCCAAATATTAAACAACAAGCTGAAGATTTAAACATTCAAGTTAACTCTTTTGATGTTGTTTATAAAATTGTTGATTATTTAAATGAAAAAATCAACAAAATGGTTAAGCCTAAATTTGAAAAAAGAACCATTGGTAGAGCCAAAATTCTAAAAGTTTTCTTCTACTCAAAAGTTGGAAACATAGCAGGGTGTTTAATGGAAGAGGGCCATGTTAAAAGCGACTCTTTTGTTAAGGTCTACCGAAAAAATAAGCTTATCCATGATGGAAGAGTTGAAACTCTGCGTAAAGGTCCAGATGAAGTTAAAAAAATTGAAAAAGGTTTTGAATTTGGACTACGTATTAAAAACTTCGATGATATTAAAGAAGATGACCAGCTTGAAATTATTGAAGAATTTAGAATATAAAATTTTTTAATTTTGACAAAATCAATTTACCAAAGCTTTAAGCTCACTAAGAATAAATAAAAAAGTTTTACCAAGCAAGTAAAACTTTTTTTGTCAAATTTTTTAGTTATTTATAAGCACTAAGCATTAGAGCTAGCTTTTTTAGTAATTGGCATTAAAGCTGCAACTGAAGTGTGATGAGCTTTTTTGTCTTTAAGGAAAGTAACTCTAACAGCTTGAACTTGATCTTTTTTAATTAGTATTTCTTCTTCAATAAAGCGATTATCTGAAAATTCATGAACTTTTCTATTTGAAATATCAAGACTTTCTCAAGGACCATTAGCTGTTTTTCTATATTCTACTTTATAAGAATCGCTTCTGTAGTATTGACCTTTTCAGAATAAAAGTTTAAATCCATAGATTAGATCATCTTTATTTTGATCTTTAAATGAAAATGTTAGTGAAGGATTTTGATCTGAATAACTAGCTAATCAATAATATGTTTGTCATCAATAAGGTTTAAAAACTAAGTTAGCTGAATAACCTCTATGTTGAGAACTTACACTAATGTTAAAATCATTTTCTCTTTGTCAAGATTCATAATCTTTGTCATAGTCTCCATATGTTGCAAATCCATTTATGCTTATTTCAATTAGAATACCTTGGTAATTACCTCTTGAAATCTCAAAAACAAGTTTTGCACTACCTTCTTTATCATTTAATGAAGCACCATGGTTTTCTTCAAAAGTAGAGTTATTGTATTTTAAAATTCCATATCCTTTAAAAGTTGCATCAATTTCATCTTTTAAAGAAATTTTTGTTGATTTTGCTAATTCTTTATTTTCACTTCCAAGGCCTTTTTTGTAATTTGGAAGCTCTATTGGAAGAGTATTTTTTCGATTTTCAAAATATTTTTTGATGATTAAATCTTTTAGCTCATTATAGCGTTGCTCACGTTTTTCAAATTGGTTGTAAATTGATTGTAAGCTTAAATATGTTCATTCAATCGTTTTAGTAAAAGCAAATTTATCATCAATATGAACATCAAGATTAACACTTCTTTTACTATTGTTTACTTGTTCACTTTGGCTTTTAAAAGTAAATTTTACTTTAGCTTGTTTAAATTTGTTTTTATCTAGAATTTCTTGAGGAAATTCAAAAGTTTTTGAATTTTCATTTGATTCTTTTTCAATTAAACTATAGTTAAAATCATTTATACCTATATGAGAAATTTGTTGTATATTCTTTTTCTCTTCTTTAACATTAATATCAAGATTTCTTAAAAAATCTCTTGTAGCTAAAAAATCCTCATTTGCTGATGTGTAGTCAAAGGTATTATTTGAGTTTGGATAAAATAAAGCAATACCAAAAATTATATGACTAATTGTATATTTTCCTGATCTTAATTCACCTAAGTTAATTTTTTGATCTTTAGATTTTGTAGTACTAAAGTCTATTTCTTTTGTTTGTCCACTTTGATCATCAGTTTTTGAAAATACTAATTTAGCTGTTATGCCTTGAGGAAGCTCTTCTGAAAATGATAGATTTAGATTTTGACCATCACTAGAAATTTTTGTCAGCTCTACTTCAGGAGCTCCTGAATTTTGCCATCATTTTTGTACATTTGAATCTTCTTGAGTTTGGCCTTGATCATTTGCATTGTTTTGAGTATTTCCTGGATTTTGTGGCTCTTCAGCTTTAGGAGCTTTTGGCTTTTCAGGAGTTTTTTGAACTTCTGGTTGCTTATTTTCTTGTTGTGTATTACTACTTTCAGGATTTGTAGGAGGCTTTTGAGTCTCTGGTTTTTTAGAAGCCTCTGGCTGTTTTTGTGGCTCTTGAGGAGCTTGATCTTTTTGATCCATATTTTTAATTTCAGGATCTTTAGGAGTCTGTGCTTGTTTTTCTGGAACTTTTGGACCTTGGATATTTTTATTTGCCATGTCTTTAACTTGAGGATCTTTAGGAGTCTCTGCCTGCTTTTCAGGAGCTTTAGGATCTTGAGGCTCTTTGTTTTGATCTTCAGATTTTACAGGAGGCTTTTGAGTCTCTGGTTTTTTAGGATCCTCTGGCTGCTTTTGTGGAACTTGAGGAGCTTGATCTTTTTGGCTCATGTCTTTTATTTCAGGAGCTTTTGGTCCTTCATTTTTCTGATTCATATCCTTAATTTCAGGAGTTTTTGACCCTTGATCTTTTTGTTCCATTTCTTTTGTTTCAGGAGCTTTTGGTCCTTCATTTTTTTGTCCGTTATCCTTAATTTCTGGATCTTTTGGACTTTGAGGCTCTTTGTTTTGATCTTCAGGTTTTGTAGGAGGCACTTGAGTCTCTGGGGTTTTTGAACTATCTGGATTTTGAGGGCTAATTATTGAGTTTCCATTAGTATTTGTATTATTTTCTTTAGGAGCGCTTTGAGGACTAGTTTGTTTTGTGTTTTGTTTTGCGCTTGGATCAATTTGATTATTAGACTTTGTTGTAACACAAGAAACTAGAGCCATTGGAGATAAAATTAATGTTGAAAATATTGCTATAAATGTAATTTTTTTACTTTTTTTCATAATATTCCTTATATAAAATAATTTTTTAAGACTTTTTGATATATAAAAGCTAACTAAAAAAGTTTATAAAGTTTGCTTGATATATCTAAAAAAGTACATTGAAAAATATACCAAAGAATTAAATAAAAATTAAAATTTAATTCATTTTGGTTAAATTTATCTTAGGATTTTGGTAATTGGCATTAAGCTAGCAATAGAAACTCATCTTGGTTTTTTTCCATCCAAGAATCTAATTCTAACTGCATTAACTACTTTTTTGACCTCAACTATTTCTTGAATAAAGCGCTTGTCTTTTTCAAAAGGTTTAACATCTTTAACTAAAGTATCTAGTGCTTTTCACTCACCATTGGCACTTTCTTTATATTCAACTACATAAGAGTTTTCTTTGTAATATCTTGGATCATTTCAAATTAAAAGCTCAAATCCATATATTAGATTTCTTATTCCGCCTCTTCAGGCAAATTCTACTGTAGGTTCTTTTTCACTACTTGTATATCAATAATCATTTGTTCTATTGTAATGAGTAAATACATAATCTACTTTATAGTTACCACCATGAGAGCTAGATTTTAGTTCAAAATCTACACTTCTTTTTGCACCGTCATAACCAGATTCATAGTTACCTACTTTTGCAAAATTGCCAATTGTTATTTCTATACCTTTTTTGACATTACCTCTTTTAATTGTAAAATGTAAAGTTGCATTTCCATTATAGTCATCAAGTGTTCCAAATTTACTAAAACTTGCAACAACTTCATCTTTTAGAGAAATATTTTCTCAATTATATTTTCTAAAAGTAGGTATTTCAAAAGGATGTATACCTTGTCTTTGGCTAAAATAAGTGTTTATTAGATGATTTTCTAATTCTTTATAACTAGGATTATCTTTTACATATTGATTGACAATTTCTAGGTTAGTTTTAAAATTTCATTCAAGATTTTTAACTACAGCAACTTTATCGCCAATTTGTACTTTAATAGCAACGCTTCTTTTTTTATTTACTATATCTTCATTTGTTGATTCAAAAGAAATTTTCATTTCAACATTGGTAAGTTGATTTTCATCTAGTGTTTCTTTAGTAAATGTAAAAATATCATTTGCCTTATCAGTGCTTTTTGGATTTAACTTTAAATCAAAATCATTTAGGCTTAAATTTGAGAAATTTGCTAAATTTTTTCTATCGTCTTTGATAGCAAAGAGATGTTTTTCTAAATATGCTTTTATTTTATTAAATTCTTCATCAGAAGTATTTGCAATTATGTTTGAATCAAAGGTGTTATTTTTAGTTGGTGTGTATGTAGAAAGACCAAATAAAATTTTCGAAATTTTTCATTTGGCCTTTTCTAAATCACCTAAACTAATGGTTTGTGTTTTTGATTTTGTAGTCACAAGATCAAAAGTTTTTTCTTCAGTGCTATTTTGATCATCCTTTTTAATACTTACTTTAGTTTTTATACCAGCTGGAATTTCTTCTTTAAAAGTTAAATTTAGATTCTTTCCATCACTTGAAACTGCCAAAAGTTCAACTTTAGATTCTCCTTGAACTTCCCACCATTTTTTATCACTTGGCTTATTTGGCATTTCCTCTTGCTTAGGAGGATTTGAAGGAGTATTTGACTCTGGTTTTCGAGTTTCATTGTTTTGAGTATTGTTTGAATTATTGTTCGAATTATTGTTTTGAGTATTATTTGAATTATTGTTTGGCGTATTATTTGGAGAATTGTTTGAATTATTGTTTTGAGTATTGTTTGAACTATTGTTTTGAGTATTATTCGAATTATTGTTTGGGGTATTATTTGTAGAATTGTTTGGAGTCTTTGGGGTATTGCTTGTACCACAAGAAACTAGAGCAGTTGGAGCTAAAATAATTGTTGAAAATATCAATGAAGATATAAATTTTTACTTTTTTTCATAACTTTTCTTAACTTTCCTTACATAAATAGTTTAAATAAATATATGTATGCACATATTCAATCATTTTAACAAAAAAACTCGAAAAATCTTCTTTTCATAAGCTTATAGGTTTAAAAACACCTTGAAAGTCTACTTAAAATATTATTTTTTCTAGTTTTTAAAAAACAAGAAAAGTAAAAAAACCTCAAAAAATCAGCTAAATTTACTAAAAAAGTCTTAAAAATTCAAATAAAAGTACTTTTTTATTATCTTTTTTGGGTTTTTTAGTTTATTTTGATAAAAAACTAAAAGATGATCTAAAAAAGGTTTAAAGATTATTACTATTTTAGTTTTTTTAATAAATATTTTTTTAAAAGCAATCTTTTAAAATAAATAAAAGAGACATTATAAAAGCAGTTTTGTTTAAGTTTAAAGATCAAAAATCTTGAAGTTAAGTTAAAACAAAATTTATAGACCTTAGCTCAAAAAAACATCTTTTTTTATTAATATAATAGGAGTTATTTAAAACTTGATTTTGATTGATTTTTTAAGAAATAAAAAAGCCAATCTATAAATATTTATTTAAGATAAGTAAAAACTTATTTTTTGATTAAAAAGCCAGTTTTTATTTTGAAATTTTTGAGCTCTAATAAGCAAAATGATAAGTTTTTGCATATATATGTGTAAAAAATAAGCTATTTTAATTTTTTGTTATATACTTTAAAAAATATAAATGATCTATATTTTTTTTTTATGGATTTTTAATCCAAAATAATAAGCAATAATATCTTAATAATTATATTTATAAGGAGATAAGGAGAATAATGTCAATAAAAACTTATGACAAGGAAAACAGTGAAATTCACGTTAAAACTCCAGTAGAGAGCACTCTTTGAAAGCAAAGTCAAAAAAAAGCTTTTAATAAACTAAAGAGCAAAATTAATATTCCTGGATTTAGAAAAAACTCTTCAAGCCCACAATTTGATAAAATTGCAAGAGCTAAAATATCAAAAAATGATATTTGAGCAAAAGCCATTGATGAGACTTTAAATAGCACTTTTGAAATAGCTCGTAAAGAACTAGACAAAGAAGATTTAGAAAGAATCCTAGGAAGAGCTAATTATAGAGTAAGTAAAATTACTGAAGATGAAGCTGAAATTGAATTTTTCTGACCAGTAAGACCTGAAATTGAAGATTTTAAATACAAAAACTTAAATGTTAAGTTTAAAGAAGTAAAGGTTACCAAAAAAGATATTGACCAAAGAATTCAATCTTTAATGGAAATGGGTGCACCTATTGAAGAGTCTAATGAGCCAGCAGAGTTAGAAAATGAAATGGTTTTTGACTTTAAAGGTTTTATTGACGGTGAAGAATTTGAAGGTGGCTCAGCTGAAGAATTTAAATTAAAACTTGGATCTAAATCATTTATTCCTGGCTTTGAAGATCAATTAGTTGGTTTAAAAGCAGGAGATGAAAAAGAAATTAAAGTTACTTTTCCAGCTGATTACTATGTTGAAGAATATGCAGGTAAAGAAAGTGTTTTTAAAATTCTAGTTCATAAAGTTTTTAAACCTAAAGCCAAAGAAATCAATGATGAAACAATTAAAGAATTAGGCTTTAAAGGAGTTTCTAACTTAGAGCAATTAAAAGAATATCTAAGACCTTCAATTGAACATAAATTACTTGAAGATTCATTAACTGAATTTAAAAATGAAGCTTTTAATAAAATTAAAGAGCTTAATGATATCAAAATTCCAAGAGGACTTCTTTTAGAAGAAATGACTGCAATTAATGAAAAATTCAATGAAACTCTAAAAGCTCAAGGTCTAAAAAGACGTGAATATTTAGAAATGACTAAGTTAAGTGAAGAAAAAGTAGCTGAACAAGTTAAAAAAGAAGCTATTACAAAAATTAATGAATATTTAATTTTTGAACAAATCAAAAAAGCAGAAAATGTAACTATTAGTGACGATATTATTGAAGATCATTATAATATAATGGCTAAAAATTACAATATTGAAGTTGACAAAATAAAAGAATTTATTCCAGTTGATAAATTAAAGGAAGATCCTAATTTATTAAATGAACAAGTTATTTTGAAACTTTTAGAAGTAAATGACAAAAGCGCTTTTGAAAAAGCCAATGCTTTAGGAAAAGCCAAAAATCCAAAAAGTTCAAAAGGAAAGGAAAAAAATAATGGATAAAAAATTAGAAAATATTTTAGAAGATGAAAATAAAAAAAGCTCTGAACCAGTTGAAGAATCAGCTAGTGTTGTTGGAGAAGTTAAGGTTTCAAATGAAATTTTAGACTTTTCTTCAAGAAAACGAAGAGTTAAAAAAGATTCAAACAACGACAATTAATTTCTACTAATTATCTATTTATAACTAACTACCTAAAAAGTTTTAGGTAGTTTTTTATTGCTTTTTTTGACAAGGCCTTTTAAATAATAGGTTAATATTCTTAGCAAAAATACTTTAAAAAATCTCTTAAAAGTTTTAAAAAATTCCTAAAAAATTCCTGAAAATTTATTAAAAAAGTCTAAATTATTTGTTATTTTTTGTCTAAAAAGAGCTTTTGAGCCATGAAAAAAAGACAATTTTTAGTGTATTATTTACAAGATAATAGAATTAATTACCAAATACTTAGTTTGTTTTTAATGAAAAAAACCTTAAATTCGATTGATAATTAGAAATTCTAATACAATTGTTAATTATTAGGATAAATTCGTAAAGTTTAATAACCCTAACTAATATTTTTATTATTTATCTTGGAGTTATTATTAAAGACAAACTTTTTTTGAGAAAGAGGATCTATGCAAAAGAAAACAAAAGCAATTATTGGTATTACTACAGGAGTTGTTGCAGTAGGTGCAACAGCTGGTGGACTTGGGGCTTACATTGGAACTTCCAAAAATATTGCCTCAGATAGTGATCTATATTTAGTAAACACTGCCCCTGAGTTAGTTCCTGTTGTATCGGAGAAATTTTTACAATCAATTACAGCTCGAGATCTTACATTAAGTGATCTTCAAGGTAAAATCTTAGACCAAGAAAACATAAGTTTTGAAACTAGAGATTTATCTGTAAAGTATCAAATTATTAGCTTTGAACAAATTGCAAACACCAATGGACAAAGAATTAGTGTTACTATTCGTGTTTCTAAAGGAAACCAAAGTAAAACTTATACTAAAGAAATTAATGGATTTTTAACATTAGTTCAAGGAACAGAGAAATTTTTAAATTCAATTAATGAAGATAATATCAAAGATCATATTAAACTTTCACTTCAAGAAGCGGCCAAAGATAAAAACGCTTCTCAGATTCTAGCAACTGACATAGTAGTTGCTTCTGATTTAGTTCTTAGAGACTATGAAATTAAAGTCTCTAGTGTAAATGTTGCTTCTTTGACTTCAGTTAATGTTAATTTACTAATTTCAAGAAATGGAATTCAAAAAGAAGTAAAACAAACAATTATTGGAATTATTCCAGCATATCAATCAAAAGTAGATCAAGCCAATGATGTTAGACCACTTATTAAAGATAATTTAGTAATTTCATATAATAATGGAATCGACTCTCCAAGAGATCTTATTAATAAAGTTGCCTCTCAAATAAGCTTAAACGATTTTCATCCTATTGTTCCTTCAGATAATGACGTTGATTATAAAGTTGTTTCAATTAAAGCCTCAGAGCAAAATGCTCAAAGTGTTATTTTAACAATTAGAAAAACTTCAAAAACTCATGGAAACAATGCTCCATATTCAAAAGACTACACTGTTGAATATGATAATTTACTTTCAAGTGATATGTTTGAGTTATATAACAATAGAGTTGAGGCAAACTTTAGTGTTAATTTTCAAACTCAAGCAAAAAGAAGTGCTTATGAATATACAATTAGCGATTTAAAAACTATTGGTCGTTTTTCAATAGATGATCTTCAAGATCCAAGTAAAACTATTTCTTCTCTTCAACAAAGAGGTTTTAAATATGATCTAGTTGATTGGGCAGGAACTGACTTTAGTACTGGACTTGCAACTATTGAAATTTCTTATGGCCAAGAAAAATGAAGATATTCTAAGAGTGTTTCTGGATTTTTAAGTCAAAATGAACTACAAAAAAGAATTTTTGATGAACTTGTAAGTAAATTTAGTGCTAATGAAATAACAGCTTCAAGAATTAGCTCAAATAACGGAAGACTTGTTACACAATTTGTTACAAGTGATTTTAAAATTGACACTCCCGAAGGAGATATTTACAAAAGAGCAGGAGTTAATAGTCAAATCTTAAGTATTACTAACGCTGACGATGAAAAAGGAAGTTTAACTTTAAAAGTTAGACTAATAGTTGGTTCAAATCAAAAAGAATTTGATATAAATGTAACTAATCTTCCTACTAGAGAAGTTGTTCATAGATTTTTAATTGACAATCTTGTAAATGAATTAAAAAATAATGAACAAAGACCTTCACTTGTTAATCGTGAAACTTTAGATTCAAAAAAAGCCTCAGAAGTTTAAGTTAGTGACTTTAACCCTATTAGAAATAGTATTGAACAAGATGGAAGAGCAAGCGCTGTTCTTAAATCTATTGAAAATACCAATGACCAAGAAGGACGTCTAACCTTAGTTTATGAAATATCTGTTAAAGGAGTTACTAACATTAACTCTGGTATATATAAAGTAGACTTTGGTGGATTTAATTCAGAGAGAAAAACTAAAGAAAATCTAATTAGAAAATACACTGAAAAACAGTTAGTGCCTTTTTTTGATGAAAAAGAAAATAAAATTAACTTTCTTCCTAGCCAAGCTACATCAGATAATTGGTCTAAATTTAAATTCCCTGCCTTAGATGATGAGGATAAAAACAAAAACTTAAAACTTTCAATTGTTAATACCACAGAAGCAAATGATGAAACTGGAACTCTTAGTCTTCAAGTAAAAGTTGAAATAGAAGGTTTTAGTGATCCAAGAGTTAAAGATACTTATATCGTTAATGTCTCTGGTTTTAGTTCAAATGCATATGTTAAATCTCAAAGAGATGTTGAAGCTTATTCAAGAGAAATTGCAGCTGAAAATCTAATTCAACTTAGAAAAGATTCATTAATTGATAAACAAACAACTCAATCAAATGACTCTTCTTTAATTAATAAGTTGGAAGTTTTACCTTTTTCTAAAGGTGGCGTTGAAGCTAAAATAACCAACACAAGAAGAAAAGGTGATGGTAAGTCAGAAGAGACAATATTAGTTGTAACACTTGAGCTAAAAAGCCAAATTTTAGCTACAGAAGAGTTCTATAGCAAAAGCTTTGATTTTGAAGTGCCAGGATGAGCCTCAAGTGAGCTAATAAATAATAAAAATGACCTAGAAGGTTATGTACAAAACACTTTAGTTTCTAAAAGACCAATTATTCCTTTTGTCAAAGATTTTGACAAAAGTACAACCTTAGTTGATGCAGTTAAACTAGAGGATTTTGTTAAAGATTATTCAGTTGTTCATAATGGAAAAGGAATTAAATTTGAAGTAATTAGCTGAAGTTCAAATCCTCTTAGTGAAGAACAAATAAGAAATTTTGAACAGTCAAATACTGAAATTACTCACTCAGGAACAGCTACTGTTAGAATTTCTATAGGTGAAAATACTAATAAATGATCAGATACATATACTTTTGTAGTTGAAGGCTTTCCAAGTTCTAGAAAAGCTGATAACCAAAAAATTGTTAATGATTATGTTGATCTTCCAGAAACAGATACTACAAAAGCTAAACCTTTATTAGCAAGAAATGTTAATAGAAATACATTAGCTCCAAGATCACTTTTAACTAGTCATTTTGAAATAAACACTCATAGAAATAGATCTAGAAGAGTTAATGTAATTATTAAATCTGTAGAAGTGGACAAAAATGACCAAACCAAAGCTATTGTAACTTTAGAAGCTTCAGCTGGTAGTGGAAATGAAAGAGCTACTAAAGAATATGCATATAGATTTGAAGGATTTTTAAATAACCTTCAAGAAGATATTTACAATGACATTGAAGCTATTGCAAGAAGAATTAATGCAGCTCAAAGAGCAAATAACATTGAATTAATTTCTTCATCTTTTAGATTAGCAGATCCTAGATCAAAAAAATTAGCCTCAGAAGCTCTTGCTAGTGATTTATTCTTTGCAAATTCAAATAGCGGTACTATTTTTAGTGCCAATATTGACTCAAGCGGAGCCCAAGACATTAGTGGTAAAGTTAGATTTACCATTAGAGGAACAAGAGATGGTGAAAGTATTAACTCTTCAACATTAGTTGAAGCTACTATTTTCTCACCTAATGCACAATTAATTATTAATAAAGCCCCAGAACTAGCTCCTATTTTTGCCGGTCAAGTTCAAGAAAAAACTAATGCTAATGCACAAACTAGTGATCTAAGAGTAATTGCTCCACAAAATCAAGAATATGAACTTGAATACAAAATTGTTTCTCTTAGAGCACACAACTCAACCAATAGAGCAATAGATGGCTCTGAAGTATCTGTTCAAATTAGTGTTAACATCAAAGGACAAAGTGGATTTACACCTAAGGTTTATACAAGAATTTTTAGTGGATATTTATCAAATGATAAATTTGCTAACAAACAAAAAGTTGATGACTATATTTCAAGAGGCTCAAGAGCAAATTTAGTTATTGATAATGCCATTAAAGGACAAAAATCTGTTATTGAACTTGAACCTTCAGATTTTAGCTTTGATTTTCAAGCAGCTGGACTTAACTTAGAAATTGGAACCATTACTACCAAAGGCACACTTAATACAACAGCTGTTGTAGAAGTGCTTGTTTCAGCTGGTAATACAACTAATTCTCGTTATACCAAGAGCTACAATGTTGAAATAGCAGGCTTTAAAGAACCAGGAGCAGCTGAAAATAGAATTAAGCTTAAAAAATATATTAATGATCTTGCAAATAGAAAAAACCCAGTTTTACTTCAATCAGTTGACAAGGAAAACACTAATGCCTCAGATCTAAAAGCTAGTGATTTTGAAATTGTTAAAAATGCTGGCTTTTCTGGAGATATTATCCAAACTATCGAAAGCATAGCTAGAAAAGATAGAAACCCAGAAGTAGCACTAGTGACTATTAAAGTTGTAACTGGAGAAGGTGATAAAGTTGCTGAAGATAAATATACCTATGAAATTCCAGGTTTTGCTTCTAATGAAAGAATTAGACACCTAGGATTAATTTCAGCTTATACCTCTTCAATGAGCGAGGCTTTATATCAAAGAGCTAAATTAACTCAAAATAGAAAACCAAATCAAGTTTCGCTTTTAGCAATTACCCAAGATCAATTAAGTGTTAATTCTAACTTTACAATTGATCAGTTATCTAATCACTCTCAATTACACTTTTCTGTTTTATCAGTTGTTCCAAAAATTAATGAAGAAACAACTGCCATTATAACCATTAGAATTCAAGCTCCAACAAGTAATGCAGGAGTAGCAGACAAAGACATAGCAACATTTACCTACTCTTATGAAGAAAGTGGATATTTAACTAATGGACAAGTTCCAAACTTCTTAAAAGCTCAAGATTATGCTAAAAAAGCAGAAAATCAACGTTCTAAACCAATTTTAAATACTGGTTTAGATAAAAATAAAACCCCTGTTAGACGTCTAACAATTAACTCATTTACAATTACTCAGCCAACTGAAGAAGGTCTAAAACTTGAAATAACCAAAGTTGAGCCTGATCCAACTAATAACAATAATGCTAAAGTAACAATTACAGTTGTTGCAGGATCTGGAATAAACGAAAATAGATCAGTAACTTATGAACACATTGAAAGAGGTTTTGCCTCAGAAGGAAAAGCTGTTAATGAAGCAAATGTAAAAGAATACATTGAAAGTAGTGATAAAGCCCTTCCAAGCCTAGTAGTTGGAATTGAAAAAGAAAGAGTAGAAGCTCAATCTATTAGCTCATCTAATCTTTTTATACAACAGCCCGATCCTACAAAAGGATTAAGTTTAACAATTGAAAAAGTAAATGTTCAAGATCAAAGTTTAATTGTTGAAATTAGAGTCTCAGCTGGAAGTGGTCAAAATCTAGCTAGTCAAACATATAATCACACAATTACTGGCTTTGCAACACAAGAGCAAACTAAAAACTATGCTCTTTTAAGAAAATATGTTACTCTGCCAGGAAGAAGAACTCCTAGCTTAGTTGAACCTCAATCTAGAAGTGTCAAAACAGTAAGCCAATTACAAACTAATGATTGAAAAATTGACCAACCAGGATCTGGAGAATATAGTTCTATACAACTTTCTATTAAAGAAATTAAAGAACTTGAAAGAGATAAATCTTGAGCTGTAGTTATAGTTGAAGCAACTATTAATGGCTTAAAAGATACTTATCAATATCTTTCATCTGGTTTTGCAACTCAAGCTAAAAAAGTTAATATTGACTTAGTTCAAAAATGAGTTAAAGAGCAAGCCCAAACTAATAAACCTACTTTAAAAAATGAAGTTGAAACACAAAAAGCAAATATTGCAGTTATTAACTTAAATGTTGACAATGACTTTATAATTCCTACAAATCTACCAGAGAACTTAAGTATAGATCTTCTTTCAGTATCTGAAAAATCAGATTCAGAAACTGATCAAAAAATTGCAAGACTAAGAGTTAAAGTCTCAGCTGGTAGAGGTAGTGACTATTATGAAGAGTTTTACTATGTAGACTATGAAGGTTTTGCAGAAAGAAGAGTTGGTCAATCAATTAGAGCAATTACTAACTACATTGCCAATGTTGAAAATAGAGCTCAAGTTTTCTTGAAAGTTACCTCATCTATTAATAAACACCCTTCTGAAATTACCAAAGAGGATTTAGACATTCCTAACTCAGGAGTTGAAAACATCAAAGTTGAAATTACTGAAGTTAAAAAAATAGAAAATGACGCAACTACTTTAGATCTAAACAGAGTTACAGCTATTGTTAGAGTAAGCTCAACTGATCAAAGTCTTACAAGCCATACTGCAACTTATGAATCTAACATTTTTGGCTTTACCACAAGAGCTTCATATTTAATTCAACAACTAATAAACTCAAATGCAAGACCAAGTGTTTTACAAACAAAAGATGGTAGTCAACAAGTTGTAAGTCAAGAAGAAAGAAAGAAAATTTTACCTTCAGAGATTAACGTTGAAAGTGATCTTTCATTTAACAATGTGACTATAAATAATCTTACTAATGATGATTTAAAACACTTTAATTTTAGATTTACAAATGTAAATCCAAACAATGATAGAGGAACTTTAAGTCTAAGTGTTATAGCTACAGTAGGAGCTACTACAAGATCATTTAACATTAGCCTTGAAGGCTTTGCAACAGCTTCATCTCGTGCAGTTGAAAAAGCTCCTCAACTACAATATATCTACTCTAATGCAAATCTTAGCCAAGAAGAGCAATCTGCATCAAAAGTAAATGCAGTTGATTTTAGACTAACAAGTGATAGTCAAGCTAATTTACCTCAAAATTTAACTTATACAATTACTAATGTAGTCTCATCAACCTACAATGTTACTCAAGGCTCAACTACTCAAAGTAGAACCAAAGCTACTTTAACTATTACCATTAGTTCTTTAGATCAAACTTCATCTAGAACTTATACTCAAGAAATTGAAGGCTTTGTAAGTGATAATAGAGCTGAAAATATTGTAGCTGTTAAAGGTTATCTTTCAGAAATTCAAGCCAGTGGAAGAGCCCCTGAAAGTGGAACTACTGTTATTCAAATTCCTACTTTAGATCCAAGTGTAACTCAAAATAACTCAACTGATGAATTTGTTAATAAAATCCTTACAAATGAACATGCTAGTCTTGGAATTAACATTAATAAAAATCCTCAATCTAATAATAGCAATTTAGAACAGAGCATTTTAAGTGCTGAAGTTTTAACAACTAATGAATATCCAGCTGAAAGTGTTAAACTTATCATTCAAGTTAAATCTAAAAAAGGTGATGATCAAGATCACTATAGCAGAGAATACTGAGTTGTCTATAGTGGATTTATCCAAAGAACTGGAGCTGATATTCTAAATATTAGAAGAGCAATTGAAGCTTCTTTAAGAGAAAACGATAAAGCTCAGCACATTGTAAAAGTAAAAGAGTCTTCAAGAGAAAAAATTACAAAAGTAGAATCAACTACCACAGTTGGCAAAAACTTCTTTACAACAAGTGATTTTGAAATAAACAATGAGCTAATTAAGACAAAAGTAACAAATGTACAAAATATTGACAATTACAATGTTGAAATTTTATCTGTTTTAGATATTTCTCAAGAAAACATAATCAGCGGTAATGCTAGAGTTAAAATTAGAATATCTAAAAAAGATAACTCTAGTGAAAAATCTGAATTTATTGTAAATATTAGTGGTTTTGAAACTCTTTCTGAAGCTTTTGATAAATACATAGAAAGTTCAACAAGATTTATCCCTTCTGTTAAAGAAGCAAATAAAGATCTTTGAGATACAAAAGCTACATCTGAAGAAAATTTCTTTAGCACTCCAAGCCAAAACAAAATAGATAACAAATTTGACCTTGCAGTTAAAGAAAGATTTGTCTTTAGTGTTGATACATCAAAGGTTAAATTTAAAATGGAACTTTCAAAAACCATCAAAACTAACTTTGGAATAGAATCAACCTTTTTCCAAAGTGCTCAATATGAAGAAGATGTTGATGGATTTAAAAAAGAGCTTTTTGATACAAATGACATTTTTAGAGTCCAATATGAAAAAGATGGCAAAACTATAAATAAATATGTCAAAGAAAATGAAAAAAACTCTCACAATATAGACTTTACCAAGATAAAAAAACTTGAAATAGGACCTAACTTTAGTGAAATTCCTAAAGACTACTTTAAAGATGCTTCAAGTTTAACTGAGCTAAAAATAAATAGCGGAGTAAGCAAAATTAAAGAAAGTGCTTTTGAAAGTGCCAAACTTACTTCATTAGAACTTCCTAACTCTCTTGTTGAAATTGGTCCAAATGCCTTTAAAAATTCAGTTTTAACCTCTTTAAGTGGTCTTGAACAAACTAAGCTAAGTGCTCTAAAAGAAAATGTCTTTGAAAAAGCAAATGATAGTATTAAAACTATAATTTGAAATTGAAAAAAAGAGCTAGCCCTTAAAGAAGAGCCTATTTTGACCTCAACTAATAAAATTCCTAGCTCAGAGGACAAAAAAGCTAAAAAACCTAGCCAATTTGAACAAAGCAACTTTAGTTTTGCCCCTATCAAACAAGAAGACAGTGATATTCACTTTGAAATTACAGGCTTTAGCCAAGATGATGTTTTTGGAACAATAGAAATAACTTATAAAATTAAAATTAAAAAAACAGATGAGTCTTTCCATGTCTTTGATGAAAATAATCCAAGTAAAAAGGTCTTAACTGACTTTAAAACTAATCTTGAAGAAAAAGTTACTCAAATTAAAAATGCCTCTTCATATTTTGACAGTTCCAAAATAGAAACTATCGAAAAAAGAAAAGACACAAGCTCTAATAATACTTCAACTGAAAATCAAAATAAATATAGATTAGTTCAATGAAAAGATGTTAACAAAGGTAGCCAAAGTGTATTTTTACCTCAATCAAGTGTTAATGCTCCTTTTGTTGAAACAACTCAAATTGGAGACAAAACTACAAGTGTTTTAGATTTTAATAACCCACAAGGATCTCAAATAAGAAACAATAGTCTTTTTGAAAATTTAAAACCTAAATCAAGTGCTTATTTAGTTTGATCAAATGATGCTTCTTTAAAAAACCAAAGTAAAATTACCTTGCTTTCAACATTTAAAAATAACTCTACTCACTCTCTTCACTTTGAATCAAAAGTTTTATCTGGATGAATTCCAGGTCCTGGATCTCTAAGATTTGACCAAAATAATTCTAATATTGATCGAGAATCCCAAGATGTTAACAAAGCCAATATTGAAAGCACTGAAAATAACATTACAGCCAAAGGATCTATGCCACAATCATTTATTTTTGGACAAGAATCAAAAACAATTTTAGAAATCTATAGAGATGAACAAGGACGCTATGAATTTACTTTCTTTGTCTTTAACAACAATGACAAAGTTAAAAGATACAAAGTTAGAATGAAAACTGAAGCAGTTGCCAAAGCATATCTAATAGATCTTAGTTCTATTGGAGATACTGGAAATGCAAAGTTCCAAGCAAAATTAAAATCAGTAATTTCATTTAATCAGGAAAATAATTTCTTAACTTATGAAGAAAGAATTAAGCTATTAGACGAGCTTGGTAAAAAATGATTTAACAATATTTCAATTAAAGATGACTCAAGTGGCAAAGTAGAAAATATGACAGAGTACCATAATTGAAAAACTGCTGAAAATAAACAAAATACTACAACCACCACCACAACAAGCTAAGTTTTGTACTAAAGGATAAACTATGAAAAAAAATAATGATAAAAACAAAACATATCTAAAAAAATCCATTGTTGGACTAACTCTAGTCTCTGCTGTTTCTTTATTGCCTTTAACTTTTGATAAAACTTCTTCAAAAGAACAAGCAGAAAGCTCATCTGTTGATTTAAAAAGTAATTTTCAAACTAACACGCCTTTGGCAAATGAGCAAGTATCAAAAGTTCAAACTTACCAAAAATTTGGACATGACCAAGGTGTTTCTTCAAGTATTTTGGCAGTAACTGATCCTTGAGAGACTATTGTTGACATTACAAGATATGAAAAAGATAACAAAAAACATCTAATTGCTAAACTGGGACAAAAAAATAAAAAACACTTTTTAAAATATACTTTAAATAGGAGTGTTTATGAAACAACTAAAACCAGAACAATGAAAGAAATGATTTTCATTATATGAAGAATTTTATGATGGAAAAATTAATATAAAAAAATATATATTTTTAGTAAACAAAAATATTGGTAAAGATTGAAAAAATACATATGTAAAATCTTGATTTTTCAAAAAATATTCTGCTTTTCAAAAAGATGAACAATCTTTAATTTCACAAACTGGCAAATCTACAGCTAACAAAAAAAATAACGGTAGACCACCAAAAAGAAAAGAAGTTAATGAATATACAAGAGAAGAATTAGAAGAGATTGTTAAAATTTATAGAATAATTTTTGATGACATTAGTGAAAAAGAAATTCGAAAAAAAATTAAAGAACATAAAGATAAAGAAAAAATATTAACTAAAATTTCATGAAAAGAATTTCTCTTTTCAAAATCAACATATTATTCTTGAAAAAAACCTAAACTTGCAGAGCCGAAAAAAGATCAAGAAATTGAAGAAATTATTAGAAAATCATTTCATGAAAACAAAGGTATATTTGGTAGAAAAAGATTAGAAATTTATATTCAAAATAAATATAAAAGGTATATAAACTATCGAAAAATAGGTAGAATTTTGCTTAAATTAAATCTTTTTTGCAAAATTAGAAGAGCAAAAAGAAAAAATGAAATTAAAAATCTTAATACTAAATATCAAAATCTAATTCAAAGAGACTACAATGGCAAATTTAACAACATAGTTGCCACTGATGTAACTTATATTCCAAGCCCCAAAGATGCAATTAACAATCATGTTTATTTATCGATTGCAATTCATCATCAAAGCAAGAAAATAATTAATTGAAATCTAAGTAAAAGAAATGATGTTAAGTTAGTTTTAGATCATATTTCTAAAATCAAATTTGATAAAGAGTGAATAATTCACTCAGATCATGGAAGTCAATATTCATCAAATCAGTATAGTGAAATTATTAAAGAAAACAATGGGATAATTTCAATGAGTAGAATCGCAAATTCACTTGATAATCGAGAAGCAGAATATTTCTTTTCAAATATCAAAAGTGAGTGCTTAAATGATCTAAAAATTTCAAAATTATCATTCAAAGAATTGCAAGAAATTATTCAAAATTATATTGACTGATACAATAATGAAAGATTACAATCAATCTTAGAATGAAAAACACCTCAACAAAGCTGAGATGTTCTAAGTGTTTTTTAAATAGTCACTTTTTTTGTCCTAGTTTATGCCCTAACTGCTTATTCACTTTTTTCAAAACCTAAAAGTGAAGTTCAAGCTACCAAAAATCAAAAACTAAGATTTTTTGAATTTTCTGAAAAATACAACACTTATGTTTTTAAAAAAGAAGTAACAATTAGTGACTCTATTGAAGATGAAAACAACAATAACACTTATAGTCAGATTTATAATAATAAAAATAATAATAATGAAACTATCTTTAATGATTGGTATAAAAACTTTTCAGTAAGCAAAGTAACTAACTTAGAATATCTTGCCCAAGATGATAAATTAGTTTTATATGGAACCAATGGTTATGCTGGTGTTTTTGCCTCAAGCGAGCTAAATAATAATGCAACTATTGCCCTTCCTGTTACAACTGTTCAAGCAAACGATCAAGTGCAAAGACAAAGTACAAGTACAAGTCCAAGCACAAGCCAAAGTACTAATGCAAGTTCAAATCCCGGAGTTAAAAACAAAGGAATATCTTGGTTTTTATCTGAAAATGACGGAACTTTCAAAAACACTTATAATTCTTTTCAACAATCTTATTCTAATTACAAAGATCAATCGTTTGAAACCAAAGCTTTTTTAAGAGCTTCTAATGGAAAATACTTTTGAGCTGGAGAAGCTGAGTATTTAACAATTACAACAAATGAGGGAGTTCCTGAAAATAAAAAATTTGGAATTTTCCAAGGTGAAGATTTCTTTGGCTTTGAAAATATAGTTGCCAATGAAGAAAAAAATATTTATTGACACTCTAAATACACAAAAGACTACGAAAAAAAATGAAGCTCTTCTGTTAATCTTTTACTAGAGCATAATTCTACTATTTATGCCTTTGGTGGAATAGAGCATCAAGGATATGTAGCAAAAATTAATAGCTCTACTGGAAATGTAGATACTAAAAAAGAGTTACAATTTCAAAACTCTTCTTTAGGAGAGATTATCTCTGGTTTTGTCTTAGATGGTAAATTTTTCTTAGCTTCAAAAACTCAAATTATTGAAATGGACGCTGATTTAAATGTAAAAAAAACTTACAACATTAACACTCATCCAGATGCTTCAAAAATTATGCTCTCACCAAATGGAATTAGAATTTCTAAAATTATTTCCAACGGTCAAGGTGGTTTTAGTGTTTTAACTACAACTAATGATAGTTTTGAAAAAAAACTTTTATCAAATAGCTTTAATAATACTCATTTAGCTATTTTAAAAGTAGGATATCACAATTTAAATAAACAATATGTTGCAAATACCTACCACTTTAAAAATAGCCCTCCTAGTGGAGAGACTGTTACTAATGAAAATGATTTGGTTAAAAAAGTTAGAGGTTCTAATCTAACTTCTATGGGTTCTTCACTTTTATCTTTTAATTATAATTCAGAAAGTGGCTTTGTTCCTTCGGGCATAAACAATAACTATGGATTCTATATTAATGGAATTAATGCAGCAAATTTTTTTACACACTCACCAAGTGGAATCAGCGATATCTTCTATGACGGCAAAGGTGGCTACTACAGCGTTCATCTTGATGGAACCATCAAGAAATTAAATTCTAAATTTGAAGAGAGCTCTTGAGTTTCTGCATCTAATCCTTATGAAAATGAAAATTTATGACATATTAATAAAAACTTTGATTCTATAAAAACTGATATCCTTCAGAGTGAAAAAAATCCTGTAAAAACATATTTTACTAAGGATCATAAAGGTGTTTTTGTAATTGCCAAAAATGGTGTTCACTACAAAAGACTTGTAGGAAGCAATACTACTATTTTAAATACTAATCTAAGTGATGTCAAAGACATAATTGAAATTTCACCTCAAGCTTTTCTTATTTATTCATCAAAAGATGCTAAAATGCTTATTTTAGATGATAGCTTTAGTAAAACCACTATAGATGTCTACACTCTAGGTATGAATGGAAATAATAATCCTTTTAAAAACCAAGATATTCAAAAAATTCTTCACTATAACACTAGAACAAAAATTCCTGCTCCTGCTTCAAGTAATAATAACAATACAAATAACGAAAATGTAACTTCAAGTTTTGTTATTTATTATCGCCATAATACAAATCAAGCTTCTTTAGAAAATTGAGAATTTGACTTTTCTACTAAAAAATGAATTCAAAAAAATGTAATTAAGGATAACAAAAAACAAACTTATACTTTTAGTAGTGAAGAAAATGTTAAAACCACTGATGTTTTTATAGACCCTTCTACTAAATCACTAATGCTTCTTTTAGGTAGTGGAAATAAAAATAATGAATTTAATCAACCTAATTTTAAGGTTTATAACACTATTTTAAATAAATACAATATTTCAAAGGACTATAATTTTTCTTCTGCTGAAACTACTACTCAAGAGCAAAACTACTACTTAGGTTCAGGAAAAATTCAAACCACTCAAAGTGCTTGAAGTGATTATCAATTAGTTACTAACAAGCAAACTAGTACAATTCAAACAGTAATTAATGCCCAAAATATAAATACTTCATATTTAGCTGCCAAAGGAGCTAAAAACGCTCTTGTTCAAACAAATGATAAGAAAGTCTATTTAATTATTACTGGTAATCCTAAGTACTTATCTGCAAGTGGTTTTGAAAATACAAAATATAATGCCTTTGGTGTTGCAACAATAAGTGATGTTCAGAAAAAACTTGATCTTTCTGAGACTAAGTATTCTCACTTTATTGATAGTGACTTTGCAATTGAGTCAATTGTAAATGATGGTTTTGGTGGATACTATCTATATGGAAAAACAACTTTAATTAGATTAAATAGCCAATTTGAAGTTATAAACTATCATGATTTTTCTAAAACTATGTCTAAGATCACTAGCGTTGCTCTTGATCTAAAATCTAACATTGTTGTCAATGGTACTAAAAAAGACAATACCACTCAAGGCACCGTTGAGTATTTAAACCCTCTATTTTCTAAAGGCTTTGTAGAATATTCACAAAGTTCTAATTTATATACTCAATTTAAAGATAGTGAAACAAAAGAGGAATATACAAAAAGACAAGATGCTTGAAAAAGTGAAGACAAAGCTTATTATGATCAAAAAGCAAATCAAAATAAAACTATTGCAAGTCAATATAAACTTGATCAAAAAGTCTTTAAAATTCCTAAAAATTCAAAAGATGCTCTAAAAGAAATTACTTTTTTAGGAACTACTATAAACCTAACTATTAATGAAGATAAAGTTTGAAGAGCTGATTTTGCAGATGACAAAGAAATAGACAAAATCAAAAAATATTACAAAGACTTAGAAATTCAATATTCTTTTGAAGGTTATACTAACTCAAATGGTGAACAAATTTGAGTTAGAAATGCTCAAAATGAAGAAGCTCATGCAGTTTTTAAAAATTTACTAAGCTCAGACAATAATTCTTACAAAGGTTATTCTTTGAGTGTTGATCAAATTAATGCCTTTGATAAGAAAAAAATTCTTGTTAGATTTGCTAAAAAATTTAGCAATAGTGATTTATTTCCAGATACCAATCAAGAAAAAGTTTTACTAAGTGAAACTAAAAACCATCAATCATTAAAACAAATTGTTAGAATCTTTAACAATGGTTCATTTTTTACAAATACATCTAATTACTGAAATAGTATTTCATCTTTAGATACACAAAACTCTTTTGTACTACAAGCCTCTGACAATACTAAGCAAATTTCTTCTTCTAATATTAAAATTGATCTTCCACAATCAATTAAAGACTTGAGTCTATACAAAAATGGCATTCTTGATGTTAAATTCTCTACTTCTTCTGATTTTAGTAATGCCCAAGACAAAGATAACATTAGTAAACTTAGCAATATAGCAGATGAGTCAACTCAGCTATATTGAAGATTTGAAATAAAAGATGCCCATAAAAGCGACTATGTTTTCCTTGGTGAAAATAATCAAGAAAACAACTATTCATTTTCAAAGTTAATTCAATCATTTTCAATTCCAAGTGCTCTTGAAGGAGCTGAAATTAAAAATTATGATTTAACAAGCTTTAGTGGAAACTCTAAAGAATTAAGTGCAACTGAAACAATAGGTGATGCTGTTAAAGAACAAGCTAAAAGCTTATTAGTAGTTGAATATGCAATAGGTAAAGAAAATTTTGACACCCAATTTAATTCCAATTCAAATATTAGAACAAGTGAATATCTTCTTTCTAATATTTCAGGTAAAGAGTGATTTACCTTAGATGAGCTAAAAAATGCTCTAAAAAACCAACAAATTAGAAACTTTAACTCAACTGATGTACAAAACATCTATGCACGTTTAAGGCTAAAAAACCAAAGTGACCATGGAAAATACTATTTTGACACATCAATCAAAAAAGTTTATTCTCATGCAAATGGATCAACTAAAGACTCATCTAAATTTAAAGTTTGAGTTAATGTTGCCAATGAATTTAATGAATTAGGTAATTCTACTTCAAGTAATAGTAATAACTTACTTTTTGTTAAAGGTAATGACACTTCAAGTGTAGTTTTTGATACCTCAAAAACAAGATTTTTAATAAACTATGACACTTTGAAATCTAGAAAAGTTTATCTTGAATATAACACTGTAAATGATAGTTCAAATACTACTACTACTGATTCATGAAAAAGAATTGACTCTTTTGCAAGTGCCATTGACATCTCTTCTACAGGAAAAATATTTGTTAGAATTAAAGCAGAAGAAGGTTATGAAATTGACCAAGATAAAGGGATTGTAAAAGAACTTGGAGTAGCTCAAGAGACTAAAATAGTTATTACTGATATAAACTCTAGTTCTCTAAAAGAGCAAAGCAAATTAGTTCTTAGTGGTAATTTATTTAACCTAAGTATTGAAGAAAAAGATGAAATTTTTAATTCAAAACACTTTAGTCAAAGCAACACTGTTGCTAATTTTAAGGCCAATGTTGAAGTAGGTTATAGAATTGACTCTTCAGGAGGTTATGTTAATAGAGCTGCCTTTATTAGCTATTTACAAAGTCTTAGCCCTTCTGATATATCAAAATTAAGAAAAGAAAATTTAGAAGTTTTATTTATCTTAACTAGAGCTGGAAGTCAAAGATATGTTATTCAAACTAATAACAATGATGCTCAAAAACCTCATGTTGATAATGTTAAAAACTATGCTAATGTATCTAAACACATTGAAAACACAAACATCTTAGAATATGTTATTTTAAGTGGTTCATCTGACGAATTAAATATTAACCCTTCAGGAATTTACTCTCAAGATTCTTTAACTGAAGCTGGTATAAAAATGTTATATGGTCACTGAAGTATTTCAGGTCAAGAGCTTAGCTATACATTTAGTGAAAATGCTCCAACTAAATTAATTACAATTAACAACAGTGACTATGACTCATATACTAGTTTTAAATTTAATGGAAAAAGTAAAACAAAAGAAGAGATTAAAGCTTTAAATCTTGATCCTTTATCTATTAAATTTGCAGCCACTGATGAATCGACTACTATAGTTGGTCTTGGAAATAAAGAAAGTGGAACAAGTGATGTTCAAGAAGAAAAAGGATATCGCCTTGATCATACAAGAATAAGACAAGTAATTAATGTTAGTCAAATAAAACTTAAAGATTACTTGAATTTTAGTGGTTCTACAAAAAATCTTAACTCTGGTATCAGCCAAGAAGACTTTGAAAAAAATGCCTTTAAAAATGAAGCTGGTCAAGATCTAAGTCAAGAGCACAAAAATGCAATTCGAATTGAATATCAAATAAAACAACCAAATGGTACAATTTTAAGCTCAAGTGAAGGTCATTCTTGATATAACTATGCAACTTTAATTGAAAGCATTCATAACCTAAATGCAAGACTTCAACCAATTGATCTTAAACACTCAACAAATAATGCTAGTGATACTAACGTCTATTCAATAAATGCAAGATATGCAATTGTCCCTGGTGGTGCACTTCCTTATGCTCTGAAAAATCAAGATAATCTTTTTTCAGAGTTAAATCTAGATAATGTTAAAGCCAATGTTAATTTGGATCAATTATTTAACACTTTAAAAACAATGCGTACAAGAGCTGAAGGTGATTCATCTAACATCCAAAACATTAAACTTCCTTTCCCAGAAAAGATTAAAAACCATTCAAATTTTGAAGATTATTCAAAATTATTAAAAGAAAAATATGGAATAGTCTTTGAATTTAATGCCCCTGGAGATAGTCAAAACGCAAATAACTGAAGAGCTCTTAGTGAAATTAAAACTTTAGGTCAACAAAGAAATCTTAAACTTAGAGTTAGACTTGAAAACACTCACAGTACTAAAACAGAAATTGATCTAAATCCAGAAAACTACACTACAAAGCAAAATGATGGTTCATATGAACTTTCACTAGATGTTCAAATACCAACTAGAATTGAAGTTCAAAATACTTGACTTAACACTTTAGAAGCAACAGGAAATACTAAAAACATTGATATAGACCAGAGCAAAGTTGATGAGATTATTCAAAAAATTATTGATGAACATCGTCAAAGAGTTCAAATAGAATTTGCAATTGGTAGTGATGTTCAAAAAATAGCTATTAAAGAAAATTCAAGTCAAACTTGATTTGCATTAAGTGAATTTAAAGAAAATCTAAAAAACTATAATGATTTAATAAATCATGATAACAAAAATGTTTATGCAAGATTTAGACTTAAACCAGAAGTTAACTCTGATGACTATGTTATTTCAGAGAGCCCTGATTCATCAACTAAAATTGTGGTAGCTACTTTAAAATCTTATTTAGATGTAAGTAAATATCTATCTAATTTTAGATTCTCTTCACCTACTTTCTTAAATGATAAAGGAGAAGAAGTTCACTCTAACAATGTAACAAGTATAACTCCTGGCTTTACAATTAATGAATCACAGGCAAAACTTAAATCAGTTGGTGTTGAAGTAAGATTTTTAAATAGTGAAAAGGGAACTTTTTCAACTGATTTTCCAAAATTAGGTCAACCTCCAAAATTATTTGCTATTTTAGCAATTAAAGAAAATCAGCTAACAGAATTTAGTGAACATGGCAGTGCCAACAATGTTACAAAACCAGTTGAAATTCCTCTTGATACTCTAAGAAAATACATTGATATTTCAACAGATGAGCTAAAAGATCTAATTGATTTTTCTGGAAATACTAAAAACATTAATATTGATGAGGAAAAACTAAAAACTAAAAATTCTTTTGGTTATGAAAGAGTTGATGTTCTTTATGCCTTTGGTAAAAAACAAACCAACGATGATGCAAACAACATTAGTTTAGACCCTTCTGAGCCAAGTAAAAAATGATTTACAAAAGATGAAATAACTAGTCTTTTAAAATTATTTAACTCAGATATCTATCTATATAGAAAAAGCCTTGATAGAAACGATGCTGGTCTAAAACCTTTTGAAGTTGTACTAAAAGCTAAACTTGATTTAAAACATGGAATTGCCTCAAGTGATTATGTTATTAACAAAGCTGATGAAGTTGTTATAGAAGATCTAAAAAGTGTTAAATCTTATGTTGATCTAAAAAGACACTATGAAGCATTTGACAATAGAGAAAACCATGACTATAACCTAATTACATGAGGAAACTCTACAAGTGCAAGACAAATCAAGAAAGTTGTTTTCCCTATTAGTGTTGGTGAGTCTAATGAACTAAGAAATAAAGGAATTGACCTTAAATTTGGTCTAGGAGAAACTAGCGATAACTTAGATCTTAATTGAGATAATGATTTTTCAAATGATCCTAAAGACTTAGGTGAGCCTAAGAAAATGAAAATTAAATTTGAAATTAAAGAAAGCCACAAACAATTTATTCATGTTGAAGATCAATATACTCAAACAATTTTAAAACAAAATGAACAACTTGCAATTCCAAATTTAATTGTAGTTGATACAAATAATCTTTTAAAAATTCAAATTAGCGGTGATACAAAAAATATTCAAATTGATGATAGTCAAGCTATAAATTCAATTACCCTTGATAAAGAAAAAGTTCAAGTTCTTTATTCATTAGGTGATGAGGCTAAAAACCAGCTTATTAAACTAAAAAGAAACTCACAAGATGAGTGATTTACTAAAGAAGAATTCATTGATCTTCTAAAAAGATACAATCTAAATATTTACAAAGAACAAAAAATTATTAATGTTAAATATGCTCTAAAATCTGGTTTAAGTATTAGAACCCATGATGTTTCTGATAAAAGTTCAAAAAGTCCTAGTCTAAATAATCTAAAAACACACTTAGACTTAAATGAAGTCATTGAAAGAATTCAAAAAGAACACCTAACTTTTGCAAGTGCTAAAAACACCAAAGATTTAGGTCCAGCTGAGCTTCCATTAACCCCAGCTGAAAAAGAGATTTTCAAAGAATATGGAATTGTTCCTAAGTGAAGCACTATAGCTAATCCTAGTGATGAAAGTGCTATCTTAGATCAGCAGCCAACTATATTAGGAGAGCCTCCATTTTTAGGACTAAAATTTGCCCTTGATAGCAATGGACAGACTAAAACTGTTTTAAGTGAAGATTCACAAGCTTGAATTGATGTAACTCCTTATGCACTTAAAGAAACAATTAATGTTGTCTCTTCTGATCTTACAAAAATTGCTGCTACTGGAAATACCAAAGACATTGTCATTGATGAGTCTAAAGCTCTTGAAAATCTTTCTCAACATGGACAAAAATTTGTTGAAATAAGATATGCAATTAATGGAATAGACTTTAGCAACTCTCTAGAGCATAACAACCGAAGTTGATTAACAAAAGATGAGCTTTTAGAATTTTTAAGATCTTACAAAAATGACATTGTTGGAAATCAAAAGAAAATTCTTGCACACTTTTTCTTAAAACCTGGAACTGACAATACTAAATTTGAGCTTACTTCTAAAGAAACAATTGTTGAACAAGAAATCAACGTTAGTGAACTACTTTCATACATTCATTTAGAAGAGCACATTAATACTCTTGAAAAAGAATCAACTACTTTTGGAGACAATGACACAACAACAAATATAACTCAAGTGTTTTTACCTCTTGAAGAGTTGAAACTTCAAAGACTTCAAGACTCTGGAATAAAGCTTCAATATGCAACAAGAGCTAGTCGAAGTGGATCATCATGAAATGTTGAAGAAAATGATTGATCAGACAATGTTCCTACAAGACTAAACACTGATACTAACGGAAAACCTCAATTACTTCTAAGGTTTGTAGTTGATTCGACAAATTCTCAAAAACCTTTTATTGATCCAAGTTTTACAAGAGCAATTAAATTAAATGCAGCTATTAAGATTAACATTCAAGTTATTCCTTCAAACCTTGCTCTTGTAGATATTGTTGGAAATACTAGAATTCTAGATATTTCCAATGAAGAAAGAGCTCTTGAGTCAATTGAAGTAGGAAATAAATCAAGAGTTCAAATCCAATATGCAATTGGAAGTGCTCCTTCATATATAAAACTAGATGGTCAAAAAACTTGATATACAGCTTCAGAGTTTAAAGAAGCTTTAGCTAAATATCCTCATACAATCTATGCTAAGAGAATTAGTGCTCGCTATAGTGTTATTGCTTCTCAAGAAAATGAATATAAAGTCTCTTCACAAGCTCCACAAATAGTAGAGCCAGAGTCAATAGCTTCAAGTTCAAAAGTTCAAGTTTATGTTCACCAGATTCAAGGTGATATTGTAAATAACACTTTAGTTTTAGGTACAAACGATGACGTAAGAATAACTCTTCCAAAATGACTACAAAAACGCCCAGCTGTTTTAGCAGAGGGTGAAAGTGCTAGTGATTATTTAGTTCAAGGACTAAAACTTCAATACACTAACTCAAGAGATCATTCAACTTGATATGACACAGCTCCAGCTAGCATCGATGAAAAAGATAAATACCTTGCTCTAAGAATAGTAGGTGAGCCTGGTTATATCTATGCTTCAAATCAAGTTCATGTTCTTAGAACAGATAAGATTAAAGATAATGTAAAAATTGAATCTTATGTTTCTCTTCTTTCTTCAACTTCACTAACTGGAAATACAAGAGATATTCAAATTGATGAATCAAGAGCAAGAGCTGTTTTAGAAAAAACTAGATATAAAGATGACATTGTTATTAAATACTCTTTAGGAGTGGCAATTGACGGAATAAGATGGTTTGAAAAAAATGAATTTATTAATCTATTAAAACGACTAAACGGTCAAGTAAACGAAACAAATGCCATTATTAAACGTGAGCAAATTGTAGCTCGTTATGATTTCAAAGATCCTAATGAACAAAGATTTGTCCTAACAATTGAGGGAATTTCTGTTTCTTCTGAAAATATTAACTCAGAAGAAAGAAGTAAATTTGTTGTCAATGTTGTTAGTCCAACTAATAATACAAACCTTAAAGGTTACATTAACACCCAACACATTCTAGGTCAAAACTTAGACAAAGTAGAAGTTAGTGGTGAGACCAAAAGACCTGTTTTAAAAATTAATGAAACATTCTTAAACTTCTTAAATACTTACAATGGTCAAAATTCTCCATTTATTTTGGAATACACTTCTAAAACAGACGGAGAAAACCCTGATTTTTCAAGTGCTACTTTACTTGTTCCAAGTATTCTTCCATTCCAGCCAGTTTGACCTTTAAATACAGAACTTGACTCAGAAAAACCTTCTTTTGCCTTTAGATTCAGAGCAAATTCTAATTATGTTTTAGGTGATGGAACCAATGACAATACTTTAAATGAATTTGTTTATAAATTTATTGACAAAAAGAACATTAAAGTTTTAAAAACTCTTCAATTTGATCTAAATTCAAAACCTCAATTAGAATTAATAGCTGGCTCTTCTGATAATGGCGTTATGTACCAAGGTAAAACTTCAGTAAATAATAAATCAACTGAAACCTTAGATTCAAGGCTAACTTGATACTACCATGTTACAAAAACAAAATATGAAACTAGAGAGCAAATTGAAAATATTGTAAAAAACAATGCAGCTTGAACTAGCCAAGTTCCTACAAACTTAAAAGTTGGCGATTATGTAATGGTTAAAGCAGACGTAAGAGATGCAAATGAATATGTTCTAAGATCAACAAATCAAAATTACTACTCAGACCAGCTTTTTGTAACAGGACTAAAACTTGACTCATCACATCTAAAATTAGATTCAAACAACGTTGAATATGAATCTATATCTAGAGATCTAAGAAGAAATTATGATGGTCAAGCAATTATTTCTAGACTTGCTTTAGAAAAAGATGTTTTTGGAAACCATCTTGGAGTTGACATTGAAATGTATGTAGCTCCAAAATACATTAAAAACAAAGAAGGAAACATCATAGTAGATCGCTTTGGAAGTCCAATTATTGAACGTGAAGGAGCTAGCTCTGGAAGAAAAATCCAAGTAGATACAGGTGGAAACTTTGCAATTGATGCTCAAGGTAATGATCTTTACTATATTGTTGATTCAAATGGACTTCCTGGAAAACCAAAAACTGATGAAAATGGTAAATGAGTTGCTTTAGAAAATGTTAAAGGTGATGGTGTATTTAACCAAATAAACACCTCTGAAGGACTTTTTGAAAATCAAGATGTTAAATTTAGATTCAAAGCTAAAAATGGCTTTATCCTTGACGACCAACTAACAAAAGAAATAAACCATACTATTAGAGGCCTAAAATACCTAATTGGAAATACACTTCAATTCCAATTTGCTGATTTAAAACCTAACTATACTTCATCAAGAGCTAATGAATCTAGAGCGGTAAATGGCTTTAGTAGATTTACCCAAGATGCAATTAGTGCTAGAATTTTAGACAAGCCAGGAGGCACTTTCCAAGAAGTTGTTGGATTTAACAACATAATTGATGCTCTAAGAAAAATCAATCCAAATCTAAATCTAAAGATGACTATTAACAGAGTCTCAAGTGGAAGATTTACAATCTATGATGATCTTGACAAGGCTCTTCCAGGAGATCTTTCAAACCAAGATGAGATATTAATTGAGGCTTATTCAAAAGATCCAAGATTTGACATTGAAATTGAAAGTCTAAAATTAACTGTTAATGGCTTACCTGTTGAGCCTCCTATTGCAAGTTTAAAATATCTAAGAACTAACTTTGTGGGTGAGTTAAATGGAACTGGAACTTTTGAAGTATTAACAACCAACACTGAAACTCACCAAGAAGAGCTTTCAAAAGATTATGTATGAGAGTACAAAGTTAATAATCAAAAATGACAAAGAAACATTTTAAACAATCTAAAAAACGGAGATAAAATCCAATGAAGACTTGTAAAAAGTGGTGATGTGCTTTCTGATGAGTTCTTAAACAAAATTGCCTCTCCAATAGGAAGCCAAAGCTTTAGAGTCTCAACATATACCGATGATGATAATAAAGTAAAAGATGGATTTATTGTAAGAGGACTTAAAGATGAAATTGTAGTTGGTGATTTCAACGCTGAAAAACTAGTTGATTTAGATCTAAGCTTTGTTGGAGATAGCGGTAGTGGTTCAATTAAACCTAATCTTTCTGGACTTGCCCTTCCTGAAGGAACTGAAATTCAATACATTAGAAAATCAACTGGTGAAGTTATTCGTGATTTAAGTAATGCCAAACTTTCAAATGGTGAAATTATTATTACAAGACTAGTAGCAACTGAAAAAGCTCTTTCAGAAAACAAAATTCTAAAAGCTGTTGTTGAAAGAGAATGAGAAGTTAAAAACCTTGAAAAAGAAAACTCAGTTATAGCTACCGCTGTTTCAGCTAGTGTGGCAGCTGTTGGTGTTGTGCTAATTTCAATTCTTGGTTTTGGTACTTACCGATTTATTCGAAGACGTAAAATGAAATAATTTTTAAACTAAATTTAAGTTAAACAACTTTTGCACTTAGCCAAAAGTTGTTTTTCTTTTTAAAATTAAGCTTTTGACCTTGCAATTAACTTAATCTTGATAAATAAAACAATGCTATAAAAAAAGCCAAAAAAGCCAAAAATTAGGAAAAGTCCTAGTAAAATTCCTAAATTTTTCCTAAAAATCAAAAAAATCACAAAAAAAGGAATATATACTATGCAAGAGTTTTGCAAAATTTATCTTGGAAAAAAGCTAGCAAAAATAAAAGCTACTAGCAAAAACTAAAGACAATAAAACTCTTGCTCTTTTTTAGGTTAAAAAACTTAGCTTTTAGATGACTAAGCTTTAAATAAAAATGAGAGTTTTAAAAAAGTTAAAACTCTTTTATAATTGAGCTAATAAATAAGTTAAAATTAGAAAAAACAATAAATCAAAAGATTAAAATAATTCTTAAAATTAGCCTTTAAAAACTTTGAGTTAAAAACAAAAAACTCTTTTAGTCCGAAACCAAGGGCCTTTTTTTAGTATAATATAAGCGTTTTATATTTTAATATTATTTCAATGTCTAAAAAAACCAAATTTAACATAGTTTAAAATAAAATTAATTTATAATTTACAATTAAAAAATTTGTGTTTTTTATCTATCAATAATTTTAACCTTAGGAGAATCAATGAAAAAAAGTAGAGTAATCTTGCTTTCATCACTAGCTGTTCTTGCCGTTCCTGTTATTGCAATTACATCAGTTGGAGCTTATTTTGTTACTAAAAAACAAGCAGACATTACTATTAGTTCAGAAAAAGAAGCTGAATATAAAAATGAAATTAATGACTTTCACCAAAGATCTGAATTTCGAATTGACTTTGCACCAACAAGATTAGTAGCCAATATAAAACAAATAACAAATACTAATCCTAATATCTCATTAAGCAATTTCAACCTTTTTTCTAGAACTAATTTTTCAAATCCAACTTTTAGAACTGAAATTCTTAGTTGAAAGCCTCATGGAATAGACTCAGTTTTAGTTGAATATAGTGTTTCAAAAACTTTTAGAGAAGTAGAAGGAGACAAAGAAGTTAAAGAAGTTTTTTCTGGAATTCTTAGTGGCTTTAAGGTAGATGCAAAAACAGCTGTTGATACTATAGTTTCTCAAAAACCTGAAATCTTATTTAATATAAATTCTCAACCATCTTCAAATGTTCCTCTTAATAAATCAATTAGAAACATCTCTGAAGAAGATTTTTTAGCTCCTAAAGCACAATTTGGTGAAAAATACAATATTAAAATTGTAAATAGAGATATTGAAAAAAATATCTTAACTTTAGAAATTAGCGTTTCTAGAGATGAAACATCTTCAAATGAACAAACTAATACTTACAGTGGAACTTATACTAAAGTTATTTCTAATTTAACAGATCACTTAAGTGTTAGTTTGTTAAATCACTTTCAACAAGAAAGCTCTCAAATTAGACTAGGTTTTAGAAAAAACTCCTCTGATAATCTAGAACAAAGAGCAGATGAGAATATCTTGCCTTCTTTATTAAAAAAAGAAAACTTTGGACTATTGCAAAGCGAAGGTCAAATTGAAGTTGATGGAACAAGCCACAATGTTGTTTTTGAAGTTGATTCAATTAATCAAGTAGATAATGAAAATGGTAGCTTATCATTAAATGTTAAAGTTTCGCTTCAATCTAATTCTAAAATCTCTGCAATTGTTACTAAAACTTTTGAAGGATTCCAAAAAAAAGCAGCCTATCTTGATAGTATTATTGAAAAAATTGGAAGACAACACGGAGAGTTACAAAGTAGTTGAGTAGATAATTTAAAATTCTTTAGAGAAAATTTTTCAGCTTCAGAGTTTAAATCTAAAGAACCTGCAGTTCTAATCAATGATTTTGGAAATAGAATTAAAGAAACTTTTGAAAAATTAATTCTGCAATCAAATACAACTTTAACAGATGAAGAAAAAGCATTTTGAACAGTTGATAAATTGGATGCTCTAAGAGATTTAAAAAATGAAATTATAAAAGTTGATATTCCTAACAAAGGTAATCAAACATCAAGTGATACAGTTGTTATAGATGTTAAAGTCTACTTTACAGTTGAAAATGGAACTTCAACTGAATTAGCTTTAAGACTTGATGGATTTTTAAGTGACTTAGACTTTGAGTTGTTGCAAGTTGCCAATAATATAAGTCAAAGACAAAACTCTTCATTAAGAATTTCATTTAATAACTCATATGCAAATAGATCAAGTTTTACTCCAAGTAATTTCAAAAAACTAATAGAACAAAGACATGCAACCAATAATGCTGCAAATACAGCTCATACTTTATTGGATGAATTAAAGTCAGTTTATAGCCTTAGTGCACAAAACTCTAGCTTTAACTTTGAAATAGTTGATGATGTTAAAGAAAACAACCAACATGTTAGTTTTGAAGCTGATGATCGAACTGGAAGTATTTCATTTTTAATTAAAATTACTAAAGTGGGAGATACTTCAGGAAAATTTAGATTATATAGACACTATGATTCTTCTTATGTTAGTGAATTTCAAAATGCTAATTTAAGAATTAATGAAATTATTAGATCAAGATTATTGCCTGATTTTGTTCACCACGAAAGAAAAGAAATCACGCAAGTAAAACCCTCTGAAGTTAGAGCAGATGATTTTACTTTTTTACCTACAACACTTCAAAACAACAATGTCTCTAACGATATTCAAATAAGAGTTATTCAGATTAAAAATGATGCAAATGCTGATGTTAGCGGAATTGTTAAGGGAGTAGTTGAGCTTAGAACAAGTTTTGGAAATTCTAGAACTTATGATTTTGAAATTCCAGGTTTTGCTTCGGAGCGTTTAACTAATAAACAAGCTATTGAAAGAGCAATTACTGAAATTGAAAATATCAAACTAAGAGAAAGTGATTTAGGAACTCTTCCTTCCCTTTTAAACAATGCTTCATTTAGAGAACTAGTTTATGAAAAAGACAAAGACATTACTTTTAATATCACTAAATTAGAAAATGTTAATGATGTAGCTGGAACAATAACAGTTGCAATTGAAGCTAGAAAAGGTCAAAATGATTCACTATCAATTGTTTCATTTACCCAGACTCTAAGATTTTTATGAAACATTGGTAGAGAATTAAATGCAAAAATTGATGATCAAAGAATTAACTTTATATTACAAAATAAAGGTGAAAAACTTCCAAGTGATCTAAAAAAACTTAGTGATCAAGAATTTAAAGAATATGTAAAACTAGATCCTACTATTTTCTTAAATAGTTTGAATGTTTCATATAAATTTGTCTCAGGTCAAATTTTACAAAATTCAAAAGATGATAATGACATTCCAAGTTTAGAGATGAGATTGGTTCTTGTTTCAAATCCAAATTACATCAACAACCTTCCTCAACCAATTGAATCTAAAGAATTTACCATTAATCTAACAAGAGTACAAGGTCTAAAATCAAATGAAGATTTAATTAATGAAGACTTTGATAAAAACTTCTTGACCTCTTCAAGAATTGTCTACAATGGTGAAAAATCTCAAAAAGCTCCAGATTCATTATTAACATCTGATTTGAGTATAAATGATGCAAAAGATTCTCAAAATAGATCAGTTGCCTCTGATGTTGTTTATGAAGTAACTAATGTAATGGCTCAAGACTTAGATAAGGGAAGTGCTATTGTTGAAGTTACAGGTAAAAAAGATCGCTCAAGTGTAAAAAGGAATTTTGTTGTTGAAGGATTTATGACTGCAGCGATGGCTGTTAGTGAAGCTTTCAAAGATCAAATGCATCCACGTTTAGTTGCAAATGTTGATAGATCACAAATTTTAGCCTCAGCTATTACAAAAGAATCTCTAACTTTCCATGATATAGCTAATCCAGAGAGAGCAAATAAAGATAAAAATGGAGTTATTCATGAAATTGACACAGTTAGTGCTACACAAGAAGATAGAGATAATGGTCAAGTTCAGGTAAGTGTTAAAATTTCAAAAGGAAATTCTTCAAGTATTTATAGAGTAATTGTTTTAGGATTCAAGAGAGGATAATAATGGCTAGAGAGTTGAAAAATTACATTCCAAATGTGCTTGTTGTAGTTTTAGGTGAGTGAAACTTTGAACATATTTATAACTTAGATTTTAAAATTAAACAAAATGCTAAGTTTTTAAGATTTGGTTCTAAAAAACAAAACATTAGTAATTTAAATATTGAAGAACATTTTTACCTATGACATCCTTATGATAAAAACTCAAGTGTAAATTACAAAAAACACAAATCACCAGCCCAACTTTTTGAAGAAAATAAAATTGAACTTGATTTATTCTTTAAAAATGCTGATTTGATGGTTGTTCTTTCAAAAACTCGAGATGAAGAAAGTTTAGAATATGTTTCTTTTTTATCAAAAATTGCCAAAGCAAACAATATTTTAACAATGCATCTTTTACTTAAAAATTTACTTTGAGCAAAAACTTCAGCTAAGCTCTATTCTATGGCCCTTGATCATATTAGAGATAATAAAAACATCTTAATAGATCTTGAAGAAATCAACTTACTTTCAACCTATGAAAACATTGAAATTCCTAAAAGAGATCGCTATGTAGATAAATCAATTTCTCAAATAATGAAATCTCTAATAGCTCCTTTTTATGAAACTGTTTTAAATCCTAATTTGTATGCAAAAATCAAATATGAGATTTTAACTAGAAAAATTGAAAAGCTTCCAGAAAAATGATATGTTGCTTTAGGAAGTTCAAATGAAAAACAAGATCGTTTTGAAAAAGCACTTTTTGCAGCTCTTGCAAATCCAACATTTAGAGGTACATTTAACTCAGCTAAAAAATTCTTTATTATAATTTCAGGAACTTTTATTAGTGAAAATAAAATTGCTAAAACTCTTAACATTCTAAAACAAATTGTAATTCCTGGCTCAGAGGTTATTGTCTCAAGAGTTGTAGAGGACTATCTTTTTGAAAATGTTATAAATGTTGCCATTATTGCTAGAAGTGCAGACAAAATTGAATTAGTTGATGATCCTGAGCAAATCAATTCTTTAATTAGAGAAACAATGGCAAAAGTTTATTCACTAGTTGACAATGAAGAAACTAGAGAAATTATTCTAAATAAGCCTTTTCAAAAAACAAAAATAATTGATCAATAAAATTGACCTTTATCTAAAAACTAGTGCTTATCTAGAAGCAATTTTTTTATTTACTCTGGAATTTAAAATCTAAAATTAACTAAAATATTAGAAACTTAGTTCATGAAAAGAACTTTGCTATTTTTTTATTTGCCTAATTTATAATTAAGCTTATGATAAAAAAGTCATTTTGGTTTGAATGGTATGAAGGCAGTAAACAAAAAACAACTAAAAGAATTCGTTTTGAGTGAAAATCTGTAATTGCTATTTTTGTAATTTTTTTAGTTATTTGAAGTTTTTATAATGTTTTTGGAAAAATTAATCCTAGAGGATTTCAAATTTTCTCTGAAAACTTTAAAGACTTTTTTGCTTTTTGAAATGTTAGTGTCAAATACCCGGGTTATTCTCTTATAAGTCTTAGTTTTCAATTTTTATGAACTTCTCTTAAATATGTAGCTTTAGGAAATACTATTGGTTTTATTCTGGCTATGATTAGCTCCTACTTTAGTGCTAGAAATATAAATAAAAGTTATGTCTCTACATTGCTAAAGTCAATTATTCTATTTTTTAGAGCCTTCCCAGTGCTAGTTTTTGTTTATGCTTTTAGAGAAGGTTTTGAATCTATTTTAGTAGCTAGTTTAGTTTTTAGTTGATTTACATGACTATGACTTCATAAATATATCTATGAAATTATTGAAAATGTTGATCTAAAAAAATATAACCATTACATAATGACAGGATATTCTAAATTTTCTGCTTATCGAAAAGGAATTTTTCCTGAGATAAAAACTAAATTAATTCTAATTTATTTTTTATCTTTTGAAGCTAATCTAAGATGATCTTCAATTTTAGGAGCAGCTGGAGTTGAGGGTATTGGTTCTCTTTTTAATGATGCTTGAAAAGATAATAAATATCGTTTTAAGGCAATAGGAATTCCATTAGTTATCTTTTTGTTTGCTATTTTATTTTTAGAAGCAATTAATTTATTCTTGAATAAAGTTGTTCTTTACAGGAAAAATAGAACTTTTTCAGAAAAAGACTATGGATATTGTTTTAATTGAAAAACATGGTTTCAAGTATTTTTAATTTTGATTTTTGTTGTAATTGCACTAATAGCTTTTTCTGAGATTAGATGAAATTTTTCAAGAATTAATGACTTTGGTATCTTTTTAAAAAGTGTTTTTATTCCTAGATTTGATTTTTGATTTACTCCAGTAAGAGAAAATAATCCATTTTTTATGATTGGAACAGTTATTTTCCAAAGTATAAGCATTGTAGTTTTAACTATATTTTTTGCACTTCTAATTAGTATTTTTTTAAATGAAAAACTTAATAGTAAGTATGTTTATTTACCATTAAAAATAATTAATTCAGTTGTTAGAGTTATTCCAACTATCTTTTGATTCTTTATTTTTTCACCTATTTTTCATAATCCACTTTTATTTGTGGTAGTAATTGCCATTAGTATTCACAACTCAAGTGTTTTATCCATACAAATTAATGCATTAATTAATGCTATTAATTTTAAGATATATGATAATTTGAAACTACAAGGATGATCTCGTGGAAGATTGCTTATTTTTTATGTGCTTCCTTCAATTAAAAAAGATCTAATAAGTTGAGTAGTTTTTAAATTTGAAGACATTTTTAGAAACGTAATTTTATTCGGTGTCTTTGGTTCTTCTCTTCTAGGAGCTAGATTAGTTTCTCTTCTTTCTCCAGGTAGAGCACAAGAGCTTTCAATTGCAGCTAGCTATGTATATCCTATTGTTATTTTTATAATTCTACTTAATATTTTTTCAGCTTTTTTCAAGAAAAAAAGTTGAAAAAAAGTAAAAGATAAAAACTCATCATTTAAGAATAAACTTATTAATCATTCAAAAGTGATATCTACAAAGCTTAAACGAAAAATAAAATAAGATCAAAACCCTAAAAAAATTTTTTTGAATAAAACTTAGATTTTATCTATCAAAAGTAGATTAGATTTTTATAAGAGTTTTAAAAGTAAAATTTGTTAGCTAAAAATTAAGTTTTAAATTTAAATTAAAAAAACAAGTGTCTTTAGATAAATATAAATCTACACTTGTTTTAATTTAATAAGGAACATTTGATTAAAAAGCAAAATTTTTGCTTTTAAATTTCCATTAGTTCTCTTTCTTTTCTTTTGGTAATTTCATCTATTTGTTCAATATATGAATCATTAATTGTTTGAATTTTTGTTTCATATTTTTTAATATCATCTTCAGAAATTTCACTTTTAAATGATTTAATTTTTTTATTTGACTCTTGTCTTAAAAGTCGAATAGAAACTCTAGCTTGTTCTGTAAATTTATTTAGTGATTTAACTAATTCTTTTCTTCTTTGAGTATTTAGAGCTGGAAAGTTTAGTCTAATTTGATTTCCTTCATTAACAATGGCAACATCAAGATTTGCTAATAATAAACTTTTGTGAATTTCCTTTGTGATGTTATGATCAAAAGGCTTAATTAAAAGTTGTTGAGGCTCTGGAACACTAATATTAGAAATTTGCTCAAGAGGTATTAACTCTTCATAGTAAGAGACTTTAATGTTTTTGATTAATTGAGGATTTGCTCTTCCAGTTGAAATTTTTGATAAATTAAATTCAAAATTTGAAACTACATTCATTGATTTTTCTTCAAGAGTTGAAAAAACTTCATTAATTATTGAAATATCCATTAGTTAACCACCTTTGTATGATTTATTTTTCCTAAAATACTATTATAAATAGAATTTTTTTCAGTTATGTCAAAGACTATTAATTCAATTTTATTTTCTTTGGCCATTGATATGGCTGTAAGGTCCATAATCTGCAAGTTCATATTTAAAACTTCATCATAGGTAATTGTGTCAAATTTTTTTGCATCTTTATTTTTCTTTGGATCATCTGAGTAAACTCCATTTACTCCATTTTTACCCATAATGATGGCATCAGCTCCTATTTCACTAGCAAAAAGAGTAGCTGCTGTATCAGTGGTAAAATAAGGCCTTCCAGTTCCACCTGCAAAAATTACTATTTCATTATTTTCTAAATTTTTTGTAGCTTTTTCATTGATGTAATTTTCAGCTACTTTAGGATCTAGATTTAAGGAAGAATAAACTCTTGCAACTAATCCTTCTTTTTCAAATCCTGATTTTAGAGCTAGGCCATTCATGACTGTTGCTAGCATTCCAATATAATCTGCTCTATTTCTAGGAATTCCATTTTTTTCGGCACTCGTTCCACGCCAAAAATTTCCTCCACCAACTACAATTGCTACTTCAATTCCTTTTTTGACAACTTCTTTTAATTGTTTAGCAATGTCTTCTACTAATTTATAATCAATGGCTAGATTTTTCTCTTTATTTGCTAGCCCTTCACCAGAGAGTTTTAGTAAGATTCTCTTATACATATATTTAAATCACCCCAAATTTTCAAAATTAATCTTTATTATATATTAGCTAAATAATAATCAGACATTTTTTTATTTCAAAAATGTAAAAAAATGAAATATTTTCAATAAATATTTTCAATTTATGCATATTTTTTCAACTTTTTATTATTAATAAACATTCTTTTTATAATCAAACTAGGTAAGTTTTCTAAAGATGAAAGGAACATCAAAAAATATAAAACTTTAGCTGATCCAACATTTCTTATATTAAAAAATAGTAAAACTAAATCTAATTAAAAAAGTTTTTAACTTGAAACAATTTAGAAACTTACTAGAAAAAGAGGTGAAAAATGGAAAATAACGAAAAATATATTATTACATTGGATTCAGGAACTACATCGTGTCGTTCATTAATTGTTAATAAAAAAGGTGAAATTATTGCCATTGCTCAAAATGAATTTAGTCAATATTTTCCTAAATCAGGTTGAGTTGAACATGACCCTTTAGAAATTTGAAATACTCAACTTTCAACTATGCAAAGTGTAAAAAACAAAGCCCAAATTAAATCAAGTGATATTGTGGCTTTAGGTATTACCAACCAAAGAGAAAATATTGTTGTTTGAGATAAAGACACAGGCTTGCCTGTTTATAATGCCATAGTTTGACAAGATGTAAGAACTTCAAGCTTTTGTGATCAGATGATAGCTGAAAATAAAACTGAGTTTTTTAGAGAAAAAACAGGACTAATTATTAATCCATATTTTAGTGCTACTAAATTAAAATGAATTTTAGAAAACGTTCCTTTAGCCAAAGAAAAATTGGCTAAAGGAAAACTTTTAGCAGGAACAATTGATACTTGGTTGATTTGGAAATTAACTGGTGGAAAAGTTCATGCTAGCGATGTTTCAAATGCTTCAAGAACTATGCTTTTTAACATCCATAGCCTTGATTGAGATCAAGAGATTCTAGATTATTTAAAAATTCCAAGAAGCATCTTACCTAAAGTTCAGGCCTCTTCTGAATTTTATGGCTTTGTTCAAAGCAGTCTGTGGTCAAATAAAGCCAAGGGGAAAGTTCCAATTACTGGAGTAGCAGGAGATCAACAATCAGCTTTATTTGGTCAAATGTGCACTGAAGTAGGAATGGTAAAAAACACTTATGGAACAGGATGTTTTACTTTGGTTAACACTGGTCAAAAACCAGTTAATTCTAAAAATAGACTTTTAACAACAATAGCTTGAAAATTAGGTAATGAAAAAACAATTTATGCCTTAGAAGGTTCAGTTTTTGTAGCAGGAGCTGCTATTCAATGACTAAGAGATTCACTAAGGATTTTATATAATGCAGCTTTAAGTGATTTTTATAGCTCCTTGGTAAAAGATAACCAAAGAGTCTATGTTGTTCCAGCTTTTACTGGACTAGGAGCTCCATATTGAGATTCTTATGCTAAAGGAGCAATTTTTGGCCTTGAAAGAGGAACTAAAAATGAACATATTATTAAAGCTACTTTAGAGTCAATAGCTTATCAAAGTAATGACTTAATTAAAGCTATGGAAAAAGACTTAGGTCAAAAAATAACTTTACTTAAAGTAGATGGAGGAGCTAGCAAGTCTGATTATTTAATGAACTTTCAAGCATCTATTTCAAATTTAGATGTTCATAGACCAGCCAATGTAGAAACTACTGCCCTAGGAGCTGCTTATTTAGCTGGATTGGCCGTTGGTTTTTGAAAAGATATAAAAGAAATTCAAAAAATGATCAAAATTGATCATCAGTTCAAACCTTCTGTTGATCAAAAAGAAGTTGATGTTTTATTAAAAGGATGAAATGAAGCTGTAAAAAGAGTTTTAAACTGACAAAAGGACATTGAATAATGCACTTAGATATATTAGGTGAGTTTTTAGGAACTTTAGTTTTGATTTTACTTGGAAATGGTGTAGGTATGTCAACTCATCTTAAAAGAATGCTTGCTAACCAACATGGAAAATGAATTATGATTGCCCTAGGTTGGGGCCTTGCAGTTTTAATGGGAGTTATTGTAGCTTTTTCATTAAATTCACCAGCTCATCTTAATCCAGCTGTTTCTATTTTTGCTTTAGTTTCAGGTAGCTTAGCTCTTTGAAAGTTTTTTGTCTATTTTTTAGTTCAAGTTTTAGGAGCTTTTATAGGGCAAGTAATTTTATATATAATTAACTATAAAAATATTAAAGAAACTAACGATTGAAATTTGATGCGTGCAATGAGTGCAACTGGTGGGGTATATGATAATTTTAATGAAAAAGGGCTTGTTCAAAATCTTTTATATGAATATGTAGCAAGCTTAGTTTTAATTGGAGTTATTTTTGCCCTTTCAAAAGGCAAAAATACTCAAGCTTTTCAAAGTTTAGGAGCCATTCCTGTAATGCTTTTAGTTTTATCAATTGGATTATCTCTTGGTTCAGTAAGTGGCTATGCAATCAATCCAGCTCGTGATTTTGGACCTAGACTTGCTTTTTGAGTTTTTAGCACTTTAGTTTGAAAACAAAAAAGTGCTTCAGCTCAATGAAGTTATAGTTTTGTGCCAATTGTCTCTCCACTGCTAGCAGGAACTACCATTGGTTTATTTGCATTAATTTAAAAGATTAAAAATTTATTTTTTATTATTTATAAGGATTAAAGGAACTTAAAATAATAAAAATAAGAATAAATTTATAATTAATAAAAATCCAAAAGTAATTTTTATTAAGCTAGCTAAAATTAAAAATTCTTAAAATTATTTTTTTTAACCTAAAAAAAAAAAAAAAAAATTAGCACTTTATTCATTTGAGTGCTAATTTTGTGATATACTTCAAAATGTAAGACAAAAAATTACGCACCAAATTTTGTTATTTACTAACCGGTGGTAAAAAGCAAAAATAATATAAAAAGATAACTAAGTTAAATAAATTTTTGTAAAGGAGACATTTTAGACTATGCCAAAAGAAATAATTTTAGGAATTGACTTAGGGACAACAAACTCTGTTGTTTCAATTATTGAAAATAAAAAACCAGTAGTTTTAGAAAACTTTAATGGTAAAAGAACAACTCCTTCGGTAGTTGCTTTTAAAAATGGAGAAATTCAAGTTGGGGAAATTGCAAAAAGACAACTTGAAACTAACCCTGACACAATTGCTTCTATTAAAAGATTAATGGGAACTACTAAAACTGTTAAAGCAAATGGAAAAACTTATAAACCAGAGGAAATTTCAGCTATGATTCTTTCTCACTTGAAAGAATATGCTGAGAAAAAAGTTGGTAAAAAATTAACAAAAGCAGTAATTACTGTTCCAGCTTATTTTGATAACTCTCAAAGAGAGGCAACTAAAATTGCAGGTAAAATTGCAGGTTTAGATGTTCTTAGAATTATCAATGAACCCACAGCTGCTGCTCTTTCATTTGGGCTAGACAAAAAAGAAAAAGAAATGAAAGTTTTAGTTTATGACTTAGGGGGAGGAACATTTGACGTTTCAGTACTTGAGTTAGAAAATGGAACTTTTGAAGTTCTTTCAACTAGTGGAGACAACCACCTAGGAGGAGATGATTGAGACCATGTTATTGTTGAATGATTAACTAAAGAAATTAAAAATAGATATGATTTTGACCCTTCAAAAGACAAAATGGTAATGACAAGACTTAAAGAAGCAGCTGAAAAAGCAAAAATTGACCTTTCAGCACAAATGGTAGCTCAAATTACTCTTCCTTTCTTGTCAGTTACTTCTAAAGGACCTATTAACGTTGATTTAGAACTAAAAAGAAGTGAATTTGAAAAAATGACAACTCATTTAGTTGATAGAACTAGAAAACCTATTGAAGATGCTCTAAGAGAGGCAAAAATTAAAGCAAGTGACCTTAGTGAAGTTCTTTTAGTTGGAGGATCAACTAGAATTCCTGCTGTTCAATCTATGGTAGAGCATGTTCTTGGTAAAAAACCAAATCGTTCAATTAACCCTGATGAAGTTGTTGCTATTGGAGCTGCAATTCAAGGTGGAGTTTTAGCAGGAGATATCAATGATGTTCTATTACTTGATGTTACTCCTTTAACACTAGGAATTGAAACCCTTGGTGGTGTTGCTACTCCATTGATACCAAGAAACACAACTATTCCAGTTACAAAATCACAAGTTTTTTCAACAGCAGCTGATAATCAAAGTGAAGTAACAATTTCAGTTGTTCAAGGTGAAAGACCAATGGCAAGCGACAATAAACAATTAGGACAATTTAACCTAAGTGGAATTGAACCAGCTCCTAGAGGAGTGCCTCAAATTGAAGTTTCATTTTCAATTGATGTTAACGGAATTACAACAGTTAAAGCTAAAGATTTAAAAACTAATAAAGAACAAGAAATAACCATCAAAAACTCTTCAAAACTTTCAGATGAAGAAGTAGAAAAAATGGTAAAAGAAGCTGAAGAAAACAGAGAAGCTGATAAAGCTAAAAAAGAAAAAGTTGAAGTTATTGTTAGAGCTGAGTCATTAATTTCTCAACTTGAAAAATCATTAGTTGATCAAGGTGATAAAGTTGATGCTAAAGCTAAAGAAGAAACACAAAAACAAATTCAAGAATTAAAAGATTTAATTAAAGATGACAAAATTGAAGAGCTAAAAGTTAAACTAGAACAAATTGAACAAGCAGCTCAAGCTTTTGCTCAATATAGTGCTCAACAAGCCGCTACCGAAAATTCAAAAGATAGTGACACAGTTGAAGCTGAAATAGTTGATGATAAAGCAAACTAATTCAAATCTTTAAAATCAAAAAATACCAACTAAAAATGAGTTGGTATTTTTGTTTTGTTTATTTAGTTTTTCAAAAAAACAATAAAAAAACAAGTCATTCTTAATAAAGAGGCTTGTTTTATTAATATTTTAAGCATTATTTATTCAATTATTTATAAATAAAATCAATTTGTTCTTGAGAGAGCTTTTTATTAGTTGTTTCAAGTTGGACTATTTTGTTATTTTTAATTCCGAAAATTTTGTCAGCATAATTTTGAGCTATATTCAAATCATGGACATTCAAAATAATACAACCTTGAAAGTTTTTTGAAAGATCTTTAATTAATTTTAAAATGTTTTTTGAAGTTTCCACATCAAGGGCACTTGTAGGTTCATCGGCTAGAATTAATTTAGGTTTTTTGATTAAGATTTTGGCAATTTCGACTCTTTGCTGTTGGCCTCCAGAAAGATCTGATGCTTTCCAAAATGCTTTATCTAGAATACCCAAATATTCTAATGTGTCGAAAATTTGTTTTTTTTGTTTCAAAGTTATGATTCCAAAGATCTTAAAAAATCAATTATGATAATCATCAATTGATCTTTTAATATTTACATAGACAAAATCATCCAAAACTAAATTTGGACTTTGAGACAAAAAACCAATATTTTTAAGTTGTTTTTTTAACTCTTTTGATTTTAGTTTGGTTAAATCAACATTATTCAAAATAACTTGAGAGTCTTTTGAATTTATTAAGTTTTGAACAATTGCCTTAAAAAGAGTGGTTTTTCCAACACCACTAGGACCTATAATTGCTGCTATTTCAAATGGTTTGAGTTCAAAGTTAACATCTTCTAAAATATAATTTTTACTATCTGGATATCTCGAAAACAAATTTTTAATTTTTAACATTTTATTTATTGACCATAAGCATTGTTGAAAATTTTTCTAACTTCTTCATCAAAGTTAGCTATAGATTTATATCCGTTATAACCTACAAAAGGACCAAAGCTATCTTTTCCACTTTTACCTAAGTTAATAAAAGTTTGGACAATTAAATTAGCTTGTTTTTCATCAAAGTCTTTTCTAAATGAACCAATGTCATAAGGAAGTCTTTCGGTTGCTGTTAGAACTTCAACTTTTCCATTTTCAATTTTTGATGTATATCTTTTTCCATCTTTTTCATTTTCAGTTCATGCAAATGATCCTTCTTTATCAAAGGCAATTTTGAAATTTGCATCTTGACCTATATCTCTACCTTTTCCAACTTTATATTTAGAAGGATGATTAAGTTTATCTGTTGCTAAAGTAAAGTTTTGTCCTAGATTAAAGTGTTTTCTAATTAAACTCTCTTGAAGAAGATATTTTCCTGAAGAGTTAGTATTATCTGTGCTTATTATTCCAAAGTTTCTAAAAGTATCTCAATTTTTTTCATTTCAAGCTTTCTTAATTTGATTTAGATCACTTTCTGTTCCATGAATAAAAAGTATACCTCTGTAAAAACTAACTAGATCATCTGGATTTGAATATAAAAATTCATATTTTTTTCCATCTCATTTTTGAGCTTCTCTAGTCCAATTATTATATAAAGGTTCTTTATTAAAAATTGCATTTGTATCAGTGGCAATTTTTCTTAAAGGATCATCATTTTGACCATTTACATATTTTGCATTTGCATCTTTGTCAAATTTAAATGCTCTAGTTAAAGTATGCAATTTTGAAAGTAATTTTTTAGATTCTGAATCTTGACGAGTTACAGTTTCAGTAACATTTGCTATTCCAAAATCATCAGTTCCTGTTTGAAGTCCTTGAACTACTAGACCACTATCATCTTGATGTTTGATTGTAAAGTTTACATCATCAAGATTTTTTGTTTCTGGATCTGCATCTTTGAGTTTTTTAAATTCTTCTGAAAAAGCTTTTAAAAATTTTTCTTCTTTTCCATCCCCTGCTTTTAATTCTCAATATTGTGTTCTTAAGGTTAGACTAACATCTTTGTCTCATTTTTGAGCAGTAGTAGAATTATTATTTTTAACATCAGAAGATTGCTTATTTCCAGGCTCAGTTGTTTTACTATTTCCGACACAAGAGACAAAAGTAATAGCTGGTAGAAACAAAAACACACCAGCTAAAATTTTAAATTTTTTTAGTTTCATAAAGTTTCTCCTCGATTTTCATAAGACAGAGAAGAGTAAGTGGTAATTTCTAAGACGAAATTTAAAGTCTCGCTACGCTAATATTAATTAGATCAGCTAAAGAGTTTTTCTCAACCATACCTACTTTTTCAGTGAGATATAGTACCCCTGCCTTTGTTAAACATTATATTATATATTTGATTAATAAATGAGCTATTTTTTAGTTTCTATGAAAATGTGAAAAATTTAAAATTTAATGCTTTTTATATTAAATAAATATAAAAATAACTAATAAATAAAGAACTTATTTTCTATAAATTAATTATCTTTTATAGGCCAAAAAAATTTTTAAAAAAAATTAAAATTTTTTAAAAATAGTGTATTATTTAGAACAAGTGACCATAACGCAAGTTATACCTGATACCATTCCGAACTCAGTAGTCAAGACTTGTGGTGCCGACGATACCCGCTGGGGAAAATAGGGAGTTGCTTTTTTTTATATTTTTTTTGATATAAAAAAAAGCATAAATACAAACAAGCTTATCAAAATCTTTTAGATTTAAATTTAAATTTAGTTTTTTATTTTTTATTAAAAAGATTAAGTCTTAGCTTTATAAAAAAATTTTTAAAAAAAATTAAAATTTTTTAAAAATAGTGTATTATTTAGAACAAGTGACCATAACGCAAGTTATACCTGATACCATTCCGAACTCAGTAGTCAAGACTTGTGGTGCCGACGATACCCGCTGGGGAAAATAGGGAGTTGCTTTTTTTTTGCCTTTTTTGTGATGAAGGGAATCAACAATGTCTTTTAGCTATGATATAAAATGAGAACTTATTAACTCGAAATTTAACTCTTCTAAATTTAAATCTTTTGTAAAAGGCTTTGTTTTGGCCTCTGGAGTAAAAAAAGAAGATAAACTTTGATGCAAGATTAATAGCTTTGACTTAATTGAAAAATTTAAAGAACTTTTAAATAATTTTAAATTTCAATATCAATTTGAAAAAGGTAACTTTATTTTTGAAGCTAAAAAACTAAATTTTAAAAATATTACCAACTTTACAAGCTTTTATGCTGGAGTTTTTGTAGCAAGAGGCTCTATTAGCAAAGAAGAAGCCAATAGCTACCATCTTGAATTTAGCTCAAATTATCAAGATTATTTTAATTTAATAATGGAAAGGATTTTAAAACATGAATATGACTTTCATTTTAATATTCTGACCAAAAAAAATAAGTATGTAGCTTATTTAAAAAGAGTTAGTTCCATTTCAACTTTTTTACAAGGAATAGGAGCTTTAAATAATTATTTTATTTTTGAAGAGCGAAAAATTAATAGAGATATGAAAAGCGCTATGGTTAAATTTACTAATTTAGATGTACAAAACTCATTGAAAATAGTAAATTCATCAAAACAACATTGTACTTACATCAATTTTGTTTATCAAAAAAATCTAAAATACCTTTTTAATGAAAAAGAATTAGCTTTTTTTGATTTAAAACTTGAATATCCTTATTTATCTCTTGAAGGAATTAAAGAATTACTAGAAAAAAGAAATATTTATATTTCAAAAAGTGGACTAAACCATTGGTTAATTAAATTAAAGAAAATATATCTTAACAATAAGGAAAATAAATAGGTTTTTATGAATTAAAAGTGTAGAATTTTTATATGTTTGAAAATAGCAATTTATCAATTAAACAAAAAAAACATTTTATTTTAACCAAAAACAAATTTTATGCCACTACTTTTTTATTTTTAGGGATTATGTTGTTGTCTTTAATGTCAATGACCATGGTTTTTACTAGCACTAATTGGATTTTTCAAGACTTACAAAGAGCAAAACGACTTCTTTACATAGCGATAGGTACAAGTTTTTCACTTTTCATTGTTTCTTTTTTCTTTAGACGAAAAATGTCAACAAGTATAGGTTTTGCCTTATTTATAGTTGTTCCATGAACTTTATCTCTTTCTTTTTTAGCTAGTTCTTCAATAAGCATTTATTTAACCCTTAATCAAAATAATGTCTTAAAATCTCTAGCCATCATTGCTATTCCTGGAGCTACTTTAATAGTAATAGGATTACTAAGCTGATTTAATATTTTTAAATTTTGAAAATTGTATTCTTTTCTTATTTTTGGAACATTTGGATTAATTATATTTTCAATAGTTTCATTTTTTATCTTCAATTCAGTATTGCATACAATTTATTCAGTTTTGGCTTACATCATTTTTAGTCTTTGAATTGGTTTTGATATTTGAATTATTCAAAAAAAGGCTGAATACATTCAAACATATGAAAGAGAAATTACTATTTCAGCTTTCCTAGCTTTAGCTTTAACATCAGCTTTTTCAATCTTTATTGATGTTGTTAACTTAGTTCTTATTACTGCAGATCTTCTTAGATAATTAAATTTAAAAATTTTAACCTTCAGGAAACTGAAGGTTTTTTATTTGGAATTAACAAATAAAGGCTATTTTTATAATAGCAATGTATTATTTTAATAATCAATTTATACAAATTATTTAAGAGGAGATTTTTATGAAAATTATAGCCATAGACATTGGAGGAACAAACACTAGAGTTGCCCTTTATGATGAGAGCTTAAAAAAACTAGATTATAAAAAAATAACTTCCCATCCAAGAAACTATGAAGAGACTATGAACCAAGTAGTTGAATTTATCAATGGCCATCAAGGAGTTGAGGCAATAGGAATTTCAGCTCCAGGACCAGCTGATTATCAAAAAGGAGTTTTCTTTAATTTACCTAATCTTCCAGGTTGAAGAAATTTTCATTTTATTGATTTTTTAAAACAAAAAACTAATGTAAAAAATATTAAAGCACAAAATGATGCTAATTTAATGGCCCTTGCTCATCACTATCATTTTAAAAGAACAAAAGATGATGTTACACAATTTTTTACAGTCTCAACGGGTATAGGAGCTGGACTAATAATTGAGAATAAAATTTTTGCAGGATCAAAAGGCTTTGGTCAAGAAATTGCAAACTTACCAGCTGCTTGAAATAAAGAAAGTGGCTTTGGTTATGGACAAGGTTCAATTGAACTTTATGCCTCTGGTAAAGGACTAAGTCTAAGATCAAATATGAAGGCACAAGAGCTTCTTTCAAAGTACAACTATGAAGATAATAAAATTATTGAAGAGGCCATTGAATCACTTGCAAATTTGATTGCCATAAGTGCTGCTTTTGTAAATCCTAATTTAATAGTTTTTGACGGTTCAGTTGCTCGTTACAACAAATGATACATAATGAAGGCAATAGAAATTTCAAGAAAAAGAATGTTTGAAAGTCAATGGAATTCACTTGAATTTAAATTTTCTGAATTAGATGATGATGCTGCCTTGATTGGTGCTTTTCATCTTGTAACAAAAAATAACTCTTAAAATAAAAAAAGATGATTTTGTTTTTGCTAGCAAAAAAAGAAACATAAAAAAAATTAAAAAATCATCTTTTAAAAAATCTAAGAATTTAAAAAACTTCAAAAAATTGAAAAAAGTTAGTTTTTCCCTAAAAAAATGTAGAAAAATTAACTTTTTTTATATTTTTTTTAAATTATTAAGAAAATCATCTTTTATTAAAATATTCGCAATTTTACTTATTAAAAATTAAAATGTGTTAACATTAAATGTGTAATATCTAATCTTATAAAAATGGATATTTATTATTAGTTTTTTTTAACTTTAAGAAAGGACCTAAATGGACACAACTAACGAGAATATAAAACCAAAAAACTCAAAAGTTAATTCAAGTGTTCAGTCTGAAATTTTAGGTGAAGTTAGCAAGGGAGTAATTTTTCTAAAAATTATTTCATATACTTTACTTGCTCTATTTTTTGGAATGATTTCTTCGTTGAATTATATTGTTTTTCCCAATAACATTTTAGTTGGAGAACAATCGCTAAAAAACATTGAATTGATTTGAATTTTTGTTTTGGCTACAATTACTCTTGTTTCAAATTTTATTATTTTGTTTACTGGATCACATTTTAAAAGTGTTTGACCATTGAAATATTACTTGGGTATATTTTTCAATAACCTAATCTTATTTATTTTAGTGGCTATTAGTACAAGCATAATAAAAATAGAAAATACAAACTCTATTATTTCAAGAGCCAACTTCTACTTAATTACATTTATTGTTTATGCAGTGACATGATTTGTAATCATGACATATTTTTATCTAATTGGAAGAAATGCTTTTCCTTTAGTAGAGACAAAATATAAATTTTTTGTTGCATGATCTTTATATGTAATTGTTATAGCTGTGCTTTTAAGATCATTTGCAGTATCTGAAGTACGAAGTTCTCAAAATGAAGGCTTAATTTATTCAATAATAATGATTATGCTTTCATTATTGATGCTTACATATATTGTTTTTGCTTTTGTATTTATCAAACTTTTCAAATCAAATGCTGTTGTTGATTTAAGAGAAGTTCAAATTGAAAAAATTAAAAATAGTAGAGACTTACTTTCAGCTGCTTCTTTAGTAATATCTGTTGCAATTGCAATAGTTGCAATAGTTATTAGAAGCGATTCAAGTAATGCAGCAGAGGGTGATTCAAAACTGCTTTTAATTATTGGTATTGCAATTACAACCACTGTTCTATTTTTCTATTTAGCAATGACATCACTAAAAAGAAAAGTAGTTGTTAAACAAAATTTTGAAGAAAATTTTGTAGAAAAAAAATCTAAAAGACAAGTTACAACCTCTTTAGACAACATGTTATTTTCAACATTTGTTACTTTTCTAGTTGTAATAGTCAATACTATCTTAATAGGAATTTCAGAGTCTTTAACTAGAACTCAAACATCAAGTGTTTATCTATTAATTGTTACTGGAATATTTATTTTCTTAATTAATGTTTATAACATTATGGCAAAGGTTAAAATGCCTAACTTTAAAAATTATATTTCATCAACAATTGCCATGACAATAGCCCTTGTTTTAGTATGTGTGACTATTCTTTACTCTTCAATTAAAGACTCTACAATTATCAAAACGTTCCTACCTGTAGAGATGAGCTTGCTTTTAATGGTAACTTTAACAATTGGTTTTACAATGTTGCTTTTAATTGCTGTTGTTTCAATTTTTAGAATCGAATCATTTAATAAGAAAAAACCTATCAAAAACAAAAAAACCAATAAAGAAACACCACAAAACACAGTTGAGACAAAACAAGCGCAGACCTTTGAAGGCCAAGCAGAAAAACAAACACTTTAATTAATACAAAGGAGAAATAAAAAATGAATAATAAAACAAACGATAAAATAACAACTGAACAAATTACAACTAATGAAGTTTTGGAAAAGCAAGCTACAACAGAAGAGCAACTAAGAACTAGCGAAACTCAAATAATTGATACTTTGTATGAAGAATTTGACAACATTGAAGATCTTAATCTTGAACCTAAATCTCATAGTTCATGAGAAAAATTAGAAAACTCAACAAACTATGAAGATTTAGTTATGCAAACTAAAGAAATTGCAACAAGTGTTTCATTAAACGAAACTGAAATGAAAAAAATTGAAGAGGATTCACTAGAAAGAAGAAAGAAAATTGAACTTCTTGAAGCTAGATATGATGATCTTAATGCAAAGCCTCTTTCTGGAGTTGACTCATATGACAATTTCAATTTAGTTTTAAACAAATCTTCATGAAATTACAATGAAATTTTAAAAAGAAACACTCAATTTAAATTAATAGATTTAGTTTTACAAGTTCAACTTTATCTTTATAGTGAAGACACTCCATTACTTTCAGTTGAAAAAATTCAAGGTGTTCTAAAAGACTTTATCGACAAAGTTGCAGAAAAAATTATTGATGGACATGCAGTTGTTTTAAACTCAATAATTATTCTTGACACAGTTAGATTCGACCAATCATCAATTTTACCTATTGCAGTTGCTAACCCAAAACTAATGCCTCCAATTAACGTTATTGAATGAGACACATTCATAACAGGAGAAGAAAACTTAGTTATTATTGATACTTTCATTCAAATGATTGAAAACTCTCTATCAAGAGGACATGAAGTTGAGTTTTTTGAAAATTCACTTTTTGTTAGAAACATTGAAGGTATTACCTCACTTTTTATAAATGAAGAAGCTTCAAGGTACTTTAATTCAAGAATTACTAAAAAATACTCTTCAGCTAAAAAACAAAGTAGTAGTTTAATAAAATAAACTAATTCATTTAGTTTTATATACAACTAAAAAGCTTTTAAAGGAGTAGAGTTGAAAAGAAAAGAAATTGAAGAAAGGAAAAATAATTTTGAATTTTTCTCAAATTACATTGATATTTCCAAAATCTCATTGTTATACAATTTAAATAAAGAAATTCAAGATTTAAACACTATTAAATCCCTAAGAAAATCACATAGTGTTTTACTTTCTAAAATCAATGAAAAGTGATTAAAAAAATATAACAATTATTACTTAAATGTTAATAAAAAACTACCTTCTCTATATATATTAGTGGATGCAAAGCAAGATGATGAATATGCTGAAATTGCTTTAAATAAATTAAAAGAAATCATGGTAGAAAGAATTACACTAAATGATTATGTAATTACCATTGGTTGAAAAACTCATAAATTAGCCGAGTCAATTGGCTTTCAAATAATTGACAAATTAGACTTTAGTGCCTTTGAAAAAATTGATCTTCTAAGTGAAAGACTCTCATCAATTTTAGAAATTGGACTTCAAAATTATGTCTTTAGTAAATCAGTTTTACTTATTGCAGAAAATGACATTGAAACTAAAGGGATTATTGAAAAAATTATTATTCCTTTTGACAAAAGTTCACTTGAACAAAAAATGGAAATTCTTGATGATGACGGAATACCTATTAAAGATGATGAATTTGAAGAAGATGAAAATTGAATTAGCCATTATGAAGATATTATCAATGCAATTGATCTAAGAAAAAACAAATGAAAACCTGATGTTGTAGGTTTTTACAACAAAATGTCAAAAGCTTTAATTAAAAGTGAATTTTACGAAATTAAAATTAAAAGAAACATTCAAACTTTAAAGTTACAACTTGCAATTCTTGAAGATAAAAAAAGAAATGTTAATGAACAACTTGAAGATCTTCAGAAAAAATGAAATAAAGTTAGAAAAGAAGAAACTACTAATAAATCATTAATTCTTTTTGCAGCTTTTAAAGCTAAAAAGAAACAACTTGAATTATCAGATCTAGAAGAAAAAAAAGCTGAGAAATTAGCTGACAAAATTAGAAAAACAAATGCTATTAAAAATAAAGAGCATATTCTTTTAAAAGAAGAAGAAAGTCTAACAAAAGCTACAACTAATTTAAAAAAAGTCAAAACTAAAGAGCCACAACTAGAAAAAAGAAAAAAGAAAATTAAGGAAGAAATCTAATGCCATTAATTCTAAGTATTATTGAACCAAGTAATTATAAGCAAATTGTTCCTAATAATAACTTTGAAATTCTAGACATAACTCTTATTTCTACAGTTCAAAAACCAGTGATTATAACTGATGAGCCAGCTAAAAAACAAAGTGTTTCAGTTTATGATGTAGCAGCTCTTGTATTTTCAATTAAGAACCCTGAAAATGAAGAGATCAAAAAAGTTTATGTCATTGCTGAAAGTGTTATTTGAATTTCAAACGAAAAAGGAAATTTAGTTTCAATTAATGGTCTTTTTAAAATTATTCCAAATGATCTATTTATTGCTGTTTACAAGAAATTCGAAGATCTAAAAGAAATGTCTGTTGAAGAAATTGAAGAGTTCTTAGAACTTGATAAAAGTAAATCAATTCTTCAAGCCTTCGATGAAGTTACTGATTATTTTTCAATTTCAAACTATGAAATCAACAGCAACCTTTTTAGAATGGCTACAAATCAAGACAAATTCACTAATCTATCTAAAAAAATTCTAGTTAAAACTTTAGTTGCCTGACAACTAACAAAATAAAGGGGATAAAACATGAACAAGAAAAATAAAAAAGCTTTGTTAATAGCTCTTCCAATAGTTTCTTTAGTAGCAGCTTCTACTACTAGTGCTTTTGTCCTTACTAATAGACCAAAACAAGAAATTCAAAACCAAATTCAAGACCAAAGACAAAGTGTTAATCTAAAAAATATTAAATATCAAGATTCAGTAAGTCAAAATATAGCTGGAGGAATTTTAGACAATCCCAAAGTTTATTTTAAACTTGATGAAATCTTACCTTTGGAAATTGAAAATGGTCAATGAAAAAATATTGTTGAAAATTTAAATTTAATTCCAAATACTTCCCCTGCTAAAAACCAACTTTTAGAAATCATGAAAAATCTTGAGTACTATAGACTTTGAGAGAGTTTCAAAAGAGGTTCACAAGAACTTGATTTAATTGAAGATTTTAGAAAAAAATTTGCTTTAGATTTTAATTTCGAAAGTGTTGAACAAATTACAGGTGGAAATGAAAACATTAAAAAAATCATTAATGAACTTAATGGTTTTGTTGAAGGTACAAGAGTTAACATTACTGGAATAGGTAATACCTCAGCTAGTGCAAACTCTCCTGATTTTATTCCTGGGGCAAAAATAGTTGATTTGTCTCTTTCGGTGGCTTCTTCTACAACTAATGTTAATTTAAATGATAGATATAACACATTAGTTAAAATAGCTGAAATTGACACTAGTTTAAACTCTGACGTAGTTTTTAACTTTGAATATAGTGGAACAAGTGTTGTTGGAACTAAAAACGGAAAGCTAATTATCAAAAATGAAAATGGTGAGCTTCAAAGTGCTAATTTTTCTCTTGAAAATTATTCAAAAAACTTAAACCTTTTTGGAAGATGAGAAGGTTTTACAGGAACTCAAGATTCAAACCAAGGTTTTCCAACAACTATAAGAAACTTTATAATTGTTAGAACTCTTGAAAGTTTAGAAGTCTATGTTAGAGCTGAACAAAATGAAAGAATTCAAAACATCCAAGTTGAATCAGGAAAAACAGCTGTTAAAAAATTTGGAATTTTAAATTCTCAGCTAAGCTCTCAACCTATTATTAGTTCACAATCATTTAGTTCAATTAGATTTTATGGAGTAGGAATTAACACTCAAAATTGAACAAATCGAGAAGGCTTTGATGTTTATTTAGGAGATAAAACTACTTTTGAAAATCCTATTTATGCAAAATCTTCAAATCAAGATTATTCAGTTGGTAATTTAGTTCAAATAAAAGATGAAAATGGAGATGTTAATCTAAAACTTAGCTATGACAAAAGCTCTGAAGATAGAGAAAAAAGATTTGAAATTAGCCCTAACTTAGCAAAACTTCCAATTCAAAGTGAAGATCTTAACAAAGTTAACCTTAGTGTAAGTCCTTCTTCATTTGACAATGGTAACTATGCTAAATTTTCAGTTGGTTTTAACAAAGATATAATTAGCTTTAACTCAGCTCAGGCTAATAACTCATCTACTTATAATCCATTAATTTCTCTAGATGCCAAAGACTATGCTAAAAAAATATTCTTTGAGCCACCTTCAATTTCTACAAGTCTTGACTTTAGTGCTCAAGAAAAAAATATTCAAGGAGAAATTTTTGTTGACAATGAAATTCAAGCTAGAAAAGAATTGGCAAGAATTTACAACAAATGAGCAATAGATTCAACTCAAAACTATGATTCAAATAAATATAGCAAAATTGATTTTTCATATAACAAAATAACTTCAGAACAAAGTAATGGAAGATTTATAAAAATTAAACAAAATCAAGTTACTAAATTTTCAAATTTTGGTCCAGAGCTTTACAAACAACTTTCAAAAGATTATGTTGAATATGCAAATATTATTAAACAACTTGATCCTCAAGCAGATGTTTCTAATTTAAGTCCCTTTATTCTTTCAGTTCTAAATGAAGAAACAGCCTCTGATGTTATTAGATCTCAATTCTTTAGTAAAATAAGCTCAACTAATCTTCAACCAATTATTAACAGAATAGTTGAAGCACTTAACGATAGAACAAAAAATAGCCAAACTAAAGATGCCATTTATGAAAAAGAAATGGCCAACATTATTGAGCTTGTATATAGATGAATTAACAGTGAGTTCAAGAAAAACTTGGATGATATTTTCCTACGTTCTCTAAGAGGATTTATAGAAAGTTCTAATAAAAACCAAGCTTTAAGTTTTAACAAAGTTTTAAACCTAGATGTTGTTAAAACCAATGAACATCAAGTAAATGTAAATGGAACAACTCAAAAAGTTAAGCTTTTTTCACTGGTTCCTCAAGTTCAATCTTGAATTTCAAAACCTGATGGAAGTGCAGCTAGTGCAAGTGACATTCTAAAAAGCATTATTGATTTTATCTACAAAGATGAACTAGGAACTTCATTTTTTGCCTTTAGTAATTCAATAGCAACTTATAGATCATTTTTACAACAAGAAAATGAAAGCCAAGATGATTTAAACATAAGAAGATCACAGCTTTATTCTAGTGAATATTTAAAAGATAGAACAAGAGCAATTGAAGCTGCTAATTTATATATTGAATTGTTTAAATTAGTAGGAATTGATTGAAATGCTAAAATGTTTGGATTTTTAGAATCAGGACAAACAATTAACTTTGGAACACTAAAATCTTCTCAAACAAATGATCCTACATTTTCAATTGAAGGATTTATTGAAGAATTTGCCTCTAAACTAGAAAATACTTCAAGAGACAATTCAAATCTAATAGATACTAAAGAAAGAGAAAATGAAGTTTCAATAAAAATTTATGATAAAAAAATAACTTCTGAATATTTAAAAGTTCTTTTATCAGGATCAAATATTTACAATTCTTTAAATGCTAGATTAAATTCAATTTCTAATTTAGCAAATACAGATGATGAAAAAAGAGTTATTAATCTAAGACTAAGAGAGTCAATACCTACTTTAAATGTTGTGGCAAATTATGCCCTTGTTGCAGGAAATGTTAATGTTAAAAATTACATTGATAATTTTGTTAATGAACAAAGCCAATTATCACAGGCTCAAAAAATCATTAATGAAATTGATCTTTCTAAACAACTAGTTTTTAGAACAGTTGATGTTCAGTCATTTTTATCAGCTGGAACTCAAGCTGTAGATCAAATATTTAAATATTCAATGCTGATTTTTTCATTAATTTTCATGGTAATACCTGCATTTTTATTAGTGACAAAAAGAAAAACAATCAATTTTAAAACACAACCATTTTTAAAATCAATATTAACGGGTCTTTCAGTTCTTGGAGCTGTTGTGCTTGCTGTGGCTCTATGATTGATTCTAATATAAGATAAGGAGAAAATATGATTACAAAATTAAAAATTACATCCATAAAGGATAATATTGTTACGGTTGTTGGTAACCATCCCTATAAATTCTTGGAAGTTGTAAAATTTTCAAACAAAACTCAAGGAATTGTTCTTAAAGGGAGCGCTTTTCAAGCAGAAGTTGGATTAGTTAATGTTGATAGCCACAACCAATTAGAAGTAGGATCAGAGGCCATTGCCACTGGTGAACTTTTCAAAGTTAAAATTCACGATAACTTAATTGGTTCAGTTGTTGATGTAAGTCTAAATGAAGTTTTAACTTTTAGTAAAAGAGGTCAAGATGACATTGCTATTCTTGACGTTTTTGAAGAGGCAAAACCAATTTATTCAAGAAAAGCTGTAAATGCACCTCTTGAAACAGGAATTAATGCAATAGACGCTGTTTTACCAATTGGTAGAGGACAAAAACAATTAATTATTGGGGATAAAGGAACAGGAAAAACAGCTATTGCTTTAAATGCGATTTTAGCTCAAGAAAAATCAAATGTTATTTCAATTTATGCAGCTGTTGGTAAAAAAAGAGAAGAAGTTGTTGAAATCTTTAGTGTTTTAAAAAGCAGAAAATTGATGGACAAAACTATCATTATCTCTTCATCAGCTGATGATTTAGCTGTTACTAAATATTTACTTCCTTATGTTTCAATGTCAGTTGCAGAGCACTATCAATCACTTGGAAGAGACGTTTTAGTAGTTATTGATGATTTAACAAACCACGCTGATGCCTATCGTGAAATTTCACTTCTTTCAGGTTCTGCCCCTGGACGAGAGGCCTATCCTGGAGATATTTTCTACACTCACTCAAGACTATTAGAAAGAGCTGGTAAATTTAGCGATGAATTTGGTGGAGGATCAATTACTTGTATACCTATTGCCCAAACATTGGCTAGCGATATTTCAGGGTATATCCCAACTAACTTAATTTCAATTACTGACGGGCAAATCTTTACTTCAACTAAGTTATTTAACTCAGGAAAAAGACCAGCCATCGATATTGGACTTTCAGTTTCAAGGATTGGTTCTATAGCTCAAAAATACTCAATGATTCAAGCTTCAAAAGGTTTAAAAACTTTAATAACTGAATTTTTAAACCAAAAGAAACTCTCTTCAGTTTTAACTGAAAGAACCAAAAGAGATCTTGAAAAAATGGAACTAGGATGAGTTTTTGAGGCTTTAATGGACCAAAGAGAATATGAAGTAGTTGAATATCACACAACAACAATCTTGCTATTCTTACTTAAAAAAGGATATCTATCATTTTACTGAGAAAAAACTAAAGAATTAGTTTTAATCAAAGACATTTTAAAAACATTCTTGTCAAAAGATATTATGGGCAATAAACTAAGAATGCTTTTAGACACCCATGAATTAGAAGCTCCAATCATTGATTTATATCTAAAACACTTTATTTTACCTCTATTAAAATATCACTTATTAACAGAGAGCGTTTATTTAAGTAAAAATACTAAATTCATTAAGAAATTTAATGACATTAGAAATGACGGTAGAGTACTTCTATCATACGAAAGAAAAGGTTTAGAGAAAGGAATAGCATATGACTACAAATAAAAACTCGTATAAAGATTATCATTTCAATACTTTAAAAGCAGCTTCTAATAAAGTTGGTCTAAAAATTAAAAAAGGTACCAAAAGAAATAAACTAATTGAAAACATTTTAAAACACGATTTAGAATTTCCTGAAAACACAGTTTTAGCCTTTTTACTTTCACCTGAATCAAGTGCTAGCCTTCAAAAAGAAAGTGCTTCAAAGGCTAAAATTGTTAAAGAAGTAACAAAAATTGCTAAAGAAAAAGCTAGTTCTAAAAAAGTTAAAGTTGTTAAAAATCTTTTAGAAGATGAAAAACCAGAGCCAGTTGTTGTTCAAGAAGAAACCAAAGAAATTGAAAGCTCGTTTTCAGATTATGACTATAAAAAAATGACAGCTTACAAAATTTATAGCCCTGAAAACTTAGCTCTTTTAACTTATGATCAATTAGTTGTTTTAGCTAAAGTTCACAAAATTTTCAAACCAGAAAATAAAACCAAACAATCTCTAATAGCAGCCATTGCTGAAAGACAATACACAGATGATTTTAGAAGAAAATCTGAAGAAATCATGAAACCAAGAGCTAAGTTTAAAGCTAGAAATCCTCTAAAACCTCTTGAAGATAAAGCCTATGTTCTAGAAGGAATTGTAGTTGAGGTTAAATCACAGGTTTACAAAATTAAACTTACTCTTGTAAAAGAAAAACCAATTATTAATGCTCTTTTTGAAATTCAAACTGAGCAAGGACAAACAAGATTGCTTGAAATTTCTGATATTTTAAGTGATAGCTTAGTTGCAGGATATGTACTAGGAAGAGAGCAAGGTATTGAAATAGGTTCTTTTGCTCGTTCAAAAAATAATCCTTATTCAATTCCTATTTCAGAAAAATTACTTGGAAGAATTATTGACCCTGTAGGAAGAATCTTAGATGATCCTACACATCCACTAGTTGGTAAACAATATGCTCCAATGATTGAAACTGAATCAAAACAAACTGAAAAGTATAAAGTTTTCCCTAAAACTCAAATTCTAGAAACTGGAATTAAAGTTATTGACGTTTTACTTCCTATTCCTTCAGGAGGAAAAACAGGACTTCTTGGTGGAGCTGGAGTTGGAAAAACTGTTGTTGTTCAAGAACTAATTAACACTTTCATTAAACACCACGATGGAGTTTCGGTTTTCTCTGGTATTGGAGAGCGTATTCGTGAAGGTCATGAATTATGAGAAGAAGCTAAAGAGTTAGGATTTTTAGATAAAACCACTTTTATCTTTGGACAAATGAATGAATCACCAGGACTAAGACTTCGTTCAGGATTTACTGGAGTTAAAGTTGCTGAATACTTTAGAAACAATCTAGGTAAAAACGTGCTTTTATTTATGGATAATATCTTTAGATACATGCAAGCTGGTTCAGAGGTTTCATCTCTACTTGAAAAAACCCCTTCAGCTGTTGGATATCAACCAATGCTAGTAAGTGAAATTGGTAAGTTGCAAGAGAGAATTAACTCAAACAATGATGGAGATATCACTTCTATTCAAGCTATGTATATTCCAGCTGATGACTTTACCGATCCAGCTGCTGTAGCTGCTTTTGCCCATTTTGATGCAACCATTATTCTTTCAAGACAACTAGCAGCTGAGGGTCTTTATCCAGCTGTTGATCCACTAGTTTCTTCTTCAAAATTGCTTTCAACTAAATTTACCTCAACAAGACACATTAACATTGCCAAAGAAACAATTGCTATTTTAGAAAAAAGTAAATCACTTGAAGACATTATTAACATTCTAGGTTTTGATGCTCTTTCTGAAGCTGATAGAAAAACCGTTAGAATTGCAAGAATTATTAGAAAATTCCTAACTCAACCATTTGTAGTTAGTGAAAAATTCACAGGACAAAAAGGAGTTTTTGTTACTTTAAATGATGCTCTAAGAGGAATGGAAAGAATTTTAACTGGAGAGTTTAACCATATTCCAGAGACCTACTTTGCTTATGTAGGAACCATTGAAGAAGCTCTTGAAAAATATGAATATGACAATAAAGAAGAAGAAGCTAAATTGATGGTTAAAGAAGAAATTTCACAAGAGGCAACTAATATTAACATTTAATTTAATAAAAAGGCATTTTTCAAAGGAAAAATGTTTTTTTTATGAAACTTAAGCTATGCTTAGTAATGTTTAGACAAAAAAATATATAATTAAAATATTTTTATACATAAATTATTCAAGGAGAAATCATTTATATGAATTTTAATGACTATATTATTTCTAGAGTCAAAAAACTTAAAGAAAAAAAACGTATCCTACTAGTTGATGGAAACGATCCAAGATCTCTTGAAGCTGCCAAAGAACTTCAAAAATATCCAAATATTGAAGTTAGCCTTTTGGTTGAGTCTAAAAGCGATGTTAAAGATGGATTTAACTTTGTTGTTTTAGATCAAGATCAAAAACAATACGAAAGTTTTTGTCAAGATCTTTTTGAATCAAGAAAAGGAAAAGACTCTCTTGAGTCTGTTCAAAAAGCTCTTAAAACTCGTCCTTTTTATGCAATGATGCTACTAAAAAAAGGCTTTTTTGATGGAGTTGTTGGTGGACTTTTATATACAACAGCTGATATTTTAAAAGCTGCTTTTAAGGTTGTTGGTCCTAAAGTTGGTGTAAAAACTATTAGCTCATTAATGATTATGTCTAAGGGCGAAGATACTAAAATTTTTGCAGATATTTCAATCAATGTTAACCCTTCAGCTGATCAATTAGTTGACATTGCTAAAAACAGCGTTGAGTTTTTAGAACAAATGGGTATTGAAGCTTTTCCTTCATTTTTATCTTTTTCAACTCAAGGCTCAGCTGTTAGTGATGAGACTAAAAAAGTAGTTGAGGCCAAAGAAAAATTTAATGCTCTAGCACTAAAGGCCAAAGCTCTAGGAGAGATTCAATTTGATGCAGCCGTTGATCTTAAAACAAGATCTTCAAAATACAAAAACCCAGAGTTTAGTCAAGAGTCTAATTTACTAATTTTTCCTGACTTAGAAGCTGGAAACATTGGATATAAAATTGCTCAAAGAATGGGTAAATATGGAGCTTTTGGACCTATTGTAACTGGAACAAAACTTCCAATTAACGATCTTTCAAGAGGAGCATCAGTTGAAGATGTTGCCAATACTGTTTTAATTACTGCATTACAAAGTGAGGGAAAATAAATGAAAATTTTAGTTATTAACGCAGGATCGAGCTCTATTAAATTTGCTTTATTTGAAAAAGAAAATTTAAATCAAATAGCTAGTGGTATAGCTGAGAGAATTGGAATTGAAAATGGAATTATTTCAATTTCTTTTGACAAAAAATATCAATTTGAAATTGATATGAAAGACCATCTTGAAGCTGCTAAAAAACTTTTAGAACTTTTTGAGCAAATTTCACTAATCAAAAACGCTGATGAAATTGAACTAATAGGTTTTAGAGTAGTTCATGGAGGAATTGAACTAAATAAAGCTTCGAAACTAGATCAAAAAACTATTTCAATCATTGAAGACTCAGCTAAATATGCTCCTTTACACAACCCAGGAGCTCTTCAAGCGATTAAAGCTTTTCAAGTTGCTCTTCCAAAAGCTAAACTTTCAGTTAATTTAGACACAGCTTTTCACTCAAGCATTGACAAAATTAACTATTCATATCCAATCAATTATGAATTGGCTCAAAAATTAGGAATTAGAAAATTTGGTTTCCACGGAATAAGCCATCGCTTTATTACTAATAAACTAGAAAAAATTCTTAACAAAAAAAGTGTTAACTTTGTTAACTTGCACATTGGTAATGGAGCTAGTTTATGTGCTGTTAAAGACTCAAAATCAATAGATACTTCAATGGGATTTACTCCTTTAGCTGGAATTATGATGGGAACAAGAAGTGGTGACATTGACCCTTCTATTCACGAGTTTGTTTGTAAAGAAGAAAACATGAGTATTGAAGAATTTACTTCAATTTTAAACAAAAAATCAGGAATATTTGGAGTAAGTCAAATCTCTAGTGACCTTAGAGATGTTGAAGAGCAATATGCCAAAGGAAACGAGCAAGCTATTTTTGCCCTTGATTTATATAGCCAAAAAATTGCTGACTATGCAGCTATTTATCTAAATAAAATTGCTCCTCAAATTGACGCTATTGTTTTTACAGCAGGAGTTGGAGAAAACTCAGCTTTTATTCGTAAAAATGTTATTAGCAGAATTAAAATCAAAAACATTGAACTTGATGAGACTTTAAATAGTCAAAAAGTTGGAGAATATCAGCTAATTTCGACAAAAAACAGTGAAATTCCTGTTTATGTAATTAGAACCAATGAAGAGCTAATGATTGCTAGTGATGCAAAAAAACTAAACTCTTAAAATGCTTCGTTTTATCAAAAGTGCTTCTAATAGCCAATCGTGATATAACCACGACAAAGTCGAAATTTGTTTTATTGGAAGAAGTAATGTTGGAAAATCCTCTTTAATTAATAGTCTTTCTAACTCAGCGGTTTCTAAAGTTTCTAACACTCCCGGAAGAACTCAATTAATTAATTTTTTTGAAGATGATCAAAAAAATGTCTATGTTGATCTTCCGGGTTATGGCTTTGCACAAATGCCAAAAGATAAACTTGAAAAAATGCATCAAATGATTGATGAATATCTTCAAAATCGCAAAAACTTAAAAACAATTGTGCTTTTATTTGACTCAAGAAGAGGAATTTTAGACCAAGACTTAGACTTTATTAATTGAGCCCAGCAAGCTAAGAAAAATATAATCTTGTTAGCAACTAAAATTGACAAACTAAATCAAGCTCAAAAACATAAGCTTTTAGTCTCTCTCAAAGAGCTTAATTTAGAAAAATCCGTGCTTTTGGTCTCTTCTTTAAAAAGAACAAATATAGATAATTTGAAAAAACTTTTAGCAAGTGAATTTAAATAATTAACTTAAGAGCTTGATTTATTAAAAATAAAAATAAGCTAAAATTCTAATAGTAAAAGAAGTTGTTTAGGCAACTTTTTTTATTAACTATGCTTATTAAAATTTTTAAAAATAAGCAATTGTGATAAATTTTTCATCAAAATTAATGGTTTTTTTAATCCATAGACCTTTGAATGTTAAATTAGTGATAAAATGAGTATAAATAGATTTGTAAATTTGTTATTTTAGATATTTTTTTACAAAAATTAAGTAAAAGTAATAAAAAAATAGGAGTTTTTTTAATGTATTCGATAAAAAAGAAATCAAAACTAATTGCTACAATTGGACCTTCTTCTGATAACTATGAAGTTTTAAAAGAGTTAGTAGAAAATGGAGTAACTTGTGTAAGGGCTAATTTTTCACATGGAGACTATCAAGAACAAAAAAGAAAATTTGATCTTGCCAAAAAAGTAAGCCATGATTTAAACACCCCCCTTTCATTAATGTTAGATACTAAAGGACCTGAAATTAGAATTGGGAAAATGAAAGATGGAGTTCAAAAAATTGAGGCCAATCAAAGTTTAAAAATTTGAGTCTCAGAAGAAAAATATAAAAATTTATTAGGAACCTCAGAAGATATTAGCGTTTCTTATAATATGTCTCAAGATTTAAAAAAGGGCAATCAAGTTCTTCTTGATGATGGAAAATTAGATACTATTGTAGAAAAAGTAACCCCTGAGTATGTTCAAGTAAGAGCACTTAATTCTCATAATTTAAAAACAAATAAAAGAATTAACCTTCCGGGAGTGGCTTTTTCACTTCCTTTTCTAAGCGAAAAAGACAAAAAGGATATAGCCTTTGGAGTTGAAAATGATATTAACTATGTTGCAGCTTCATTTGTTAATTCCAAAGAAAATGTATTAGAACTTAGAGCTATTTTAAAATCACTAAACGCAGAGCATGTTCAAATTATTTCAAAAATTGAATCAACTCTAGGAATTGAAAACATCGATGAAATAATTGAACACTCAGATGGAGTTATGATAGCAAGAGGAGATTTAGGACTTGAAATTCCTTACTATGAAGTTCCTTACTGACAAAAAACAATTATTAGAAAATGTATAAATGTAGGCAAAGTTGTAATAGTAGCAACTCAAATGCTTGATAGTATGGAACATAACACTAACCCTACAAGAGCAGAAGTCACTGATGTATACTTTGCAACTGAATTAGGAGCTGATTCAACCATGCTCTCAGGAGAGACCGCTCAAGGACATTTTCCAGTTGAGGCTGTTCAGGTTATGTCAAAAATTAACCAAAGAGCTGAAAAAGAGTTTTATAGTAAACTTTACTACAATGCTCAACTTGAATCAAATGCAAAATTAGCTACTACCAAAAGAGCTAAAATTGCCTATGAAGTAGCAAAGAAAACTCAATCAGGAGATTTTAAATATACAGTAGTGCTTTCAGCTAGTGGTAATTTATTAAAGAAAGTAGCCAACTTTAGACCTAATACTTCAATTATAGGCTTTGTTCAAGACAAAAAACTAATCAATGCCTTTGGAATAGTCTCTTCTGTATTTGTCTCACCTGAGTCTGTTCAAAAATACTTTGAACTAAAAAATAATCCTTTAGCTGCAATTAGCACCCTTAAAAACTATGATGCAAGACCAGGAGATAAATTCTTGATTGTTCATAATGAAAAAATTACCCAACATGTTGTTGAGTAATTTTTAAAGGATCTCTTATTAGAATTTTTAGCTCTAAAGGCTAAAAATTTTTTTATCTCTTTCTTCGATTTTTCATTCATCTTCAAAATAAAAATAAAGCTGGCACAAGAATTAAAATAAAGTTAATAACCAAAAAGATTCTAAATCAAATTTTTCTTCTTCCTTTGGTAATTTTTTCATAAACTTCATCTGTTATTCAATTTTCTTTACCACCAAAGGATTGTTCAATATCGTTTTTTCGTTTTTTTCTTGAAAGAGCAAAAAAAACATGAAGAACTACTCAAGCTGCTAAAACTATAATAAAAATAGTTATTACCAAATTAGCATTTCCAAACATAATTCGAATTAGCTCTTTAAAATTAAAGTCTATTCGACCAAATATTCCTAGTGAAACTGATTTGTTAACATCTTTAAGAGCATATAAAATACCTAGAAAAATTGAACAAAACCAAAGCAAAATAATACTAATTCAATTATGATCTATTTGCCTTAAAATAATTTTTTTATAAGCATTTTTCATATACTGAGGACCGTTGGGAGTATCTCCTCTTTGAACTTCATTGCGATATGAAATTTCTGAATTTTTTAAATTCCTTAGATCAATTAAAATGCTAATAATTTTAGCAAGCATTACAAAGGCTATAGTTCCACCAAAAAAATAATAAGTATTTGAAGGCTCTATCAATTTCTCGCTTAATAAAGTTGGTTTAAAAGCATTTATTAATAGAAAAATTGAAACTATAACAATAGCTGCTAAAAATAAAATTAAAGTTAAAACATTAATAATTTTTTCAGATCTAAAAACTCGATAAGCACTAGCTTCCATTACGCCTTTAGGATCTTTTACTTTTGAGGATTGAAGTAAAATTTTATTATATTGATTTGAGGGACTAACAATATTAATCGTTGAAGTGTCGTGAAGAGGTTTTATATCCATGGCCATTATCCTTTAGTTTAATTATTTAATTTTATTTTATTACAAGGATAGAAAAAAACCTAATTAAAGGTTGATAATAGGTCTTTTTCTTTCTCTTCTTAAAAGAATAATATAGATAAATAGATAAACAATATGAACAGCAAAGATTATAACTATGATCAAAATCGCTGCACTCATGAAAAATCTTGCTGGAAGAGCATAAATAATAGGATCAACATTGCCATCAAATCTTCAAGTTGAGTCTCTAAAGAAGATTTTGTGGAAATATTCAAAAGCAATTTGAAAATTAGCAGCTATTGCAATACCTATTATTAGTGCAAGAATCAAAATAGCTATAAATGAAAATTTTAAATATGAATAACTTCTATGAGCTAGTGTTAAATAAATTGTTAAAGGAATAAAAAGAAGTCCGAAGAATATTCCGCTAATGGCTAAGTTTTCTATAAGAAATTTAACATCTCTAAAATGTGATATTCCACTTTCTGACATAGGAAAGTGAGTTAAACGCAAATCTGTTTTTTTAGAAAAAGGAACTAAATAATCAATAATTTCACCATAGGCTTGAACTATTTGAGCTGAACTAACATTTAAATTTGAACCATTTTCTTTTAATTTTTGGTTTATTGAAGCTTCTAAATCTAAAGTGTTTACTTGGCTGCTGTATATTCATTTACTAAAAAAAATAGATAGTGAAATTAAAATAACCGTAATTATTAATAATGAAATTGTATTTAAAAAAGTTGCCGTATGTTTGAGAAATTTGTGTTTATAAAAAGGGGTTTTATGATTTTGCATTGTTTATTAATTTTACACTATTTTTGCAATATTGAAGTGGAGCTAATTAAGCCAAGGGCCAAAACTTAGAATAAATCCAATAAATTTAACCAAAAACCTCATAGATATAAACTATAATGTATCATTAGCCTATGCACAATATTAAAAAATCTATTGTAGCTTCAATTATCAAGACTCTAGAAAATTTTTATCAAGATGAGCCTATTAAATTAAGCTCATCAAATTTTTCTGATCTTTCAAGTAATATTTTGATGATTGTCCAGAAAAAAAACAAACTTTCTTTAGAGACCTTGCAAGAGCTTTTTGAAAATAAATTTGAAAATGAATATGTAGAAAAATTTGAAATACTAAAGCCTGGTTTTTTGAATCTTTTTTTAAATGATCTAGCTTTTAAGACTCTAGTTTTTGAAATTTTAGAGAAAAAGCAAAACTATGGAAGATTAGAAAAAAACGGTCAAAACATTAACATTGAATTTGTCTCAGCCAATCCAACAGGTTTTTTACATATAGGCCATGTTAGAAATGCTTGTTATGGACAAATTTTAGCCAACACCTTAGACTTTAGTGGCTACAACGTCACTAAAGAATACTATATCAATGATGCTGGAAGTCAAATTGAAACTCTAGCTTATTCTGTTTATTTTCGTGCTAGAGAATATTTAAATTTTGAAACTCAAGCTCCTCAAGAAATGTATAGAGGAAATGACATAATTTATGGAGCAAAGGCACTAATTGAGAAATTTGGAAGTGGAATTTTTGAAAAAGACTTTGAAGAAATTAAAGAATTTTTAAAAGAAGAATCAACCAATATTTTTCTTAAAAAAATTAAAGAAGATTTAGCTTTAATAAGAGTTAGCTTTGACATTTTCTTTTCTGAAAAAAGTTTGTACAAAGAAAATAAAATTGAGCCAATTTTAAAAGCTCTTGGGAACTACACATATGAAAAAGAGGGAGCTCTTTGATTAAAAACTAGCGATTTTGGAGATGACAAAGATCGTGTTTTAAGAAAAAGTGATGGTTCACTAACTTATTTTAGCCCTGACATTGCCTATCATAATATTAAACATGTAAGAAATAATTCTAGTTTAATCAACATTTGAGGAGCAGACCACTCAGGTTATATTAAAAGACTTTCAATAGCTTATGAAATGATAAGTGGTCAAAAAGTAAAAGTTGAGACAATCCAACTAGTTAAACTTACTAAAAACAATCAAGAGCTTAAAATGTCAAAAAGAATGGGTACTAGTTTTACTTTAATTGAGCTCTATGAAATGGTAGGAAAAGATGCAATTCGTTTTTATATGAACTCAAGATCTAATAACTCAAATTTAGTCTTTGACATCGATGCAATTTTAAAAAATGACTCTGAAAATTACATCTACACTATTAAATACACTTATGCAAGAGCTTTTCAACTTTTATTAAAAGCTCAAGAAAGTTCAAATGATTTATCAAAAGAAACTAACAACAACTATCAAAATGAATTTGTTAAAAATCTAATTAAAAAAATGGTTGAGTTTCCTTTATTAATTTTGCAAATTTCTCAAAGTTTTAAAACTCATTTACTCAATCAATATTTAATTGATTTAGTAACAACTTTTAATTCATTTTATTCAAATGTTTCAATTATTGGCTCTAGTCAACAAGAGGCTTTAATTGAAGTGGTAAAAGCTTTTAGAATTCTTATGAGCACTATCTTTGACATAATTGGAATAGATAAAATTGAAAAAATGTAGATTTTAGTTTAACTAATGAAATTAAAAGAAAATGCACGCTTAGGTGCATTTTTTAGTTATTTAAATTAGTGCTTTAATAAATTATTTATCTAAATCATTTCTAAACATAAAATCATAAATAGCCTCTGCCACTCCATGTTGAGAAACTGATGAGGTATAAAATTTAGCTTGATTTTTGATGTTTTGACTTGAATTGTCCATGGCATAAGAAAATTTTACAAGTTCAAACATAGGACTATCATTTGCACTATCACCTATGGCCATTACTTTATCTAAGTTTTCTTGTTTAAAATGCTCCATTACTAAAAACTTTAGTGCACTTCCTTTTGAAGTGTTTTTTGGAGTTACCTCTAGATGAATGTCTTTGATTTTTGCACATTCAAAATCATTTTCTTTTAGTATATTACAAATGATAGAGCTATCTTTTGGATCTGTAAAATATTCAATTTTAAGAGATTGTTCAATTTTATCTTTTTGATAATGTATTTGTCCAAAACCATTAAATTTATTTACATACTCAGCTCTTTCTTTGCTTGCGTTGTATGAATAAAAAGCTTCTTGGGTTACATAAATAACCTCAACTGGATAGTCTTTAGTAGTTTTTTTAAAAACTTCAATTTGTTCTTTACTAAACTGATTTTTAAAAAGAGCTTTGTCATTTTTCATATCATGGATATAAGCTCCATTTGAAGTAATTACGTAATTGATATTAAGATCAAGAGCTATATTTTTAATTTTATTCGAAAAAGGATTACCTGTTGCTATGACTACTTCGATACCTTTTTCTTGAGCTTTTTTAATTGCTAGTTTGTTTTTATCAGAGGGGATAAATGATTTATCGTACAAAGTACCATCTAAATCTGTAAAAATAAAATACATATATTTCCTTTTTAATTTATTTTATTTCTATATTGTAATAAAAAAAAGAGCTTTGTTATATTAATAAATCATATTAAAAATTTAGATAAATAATTAACCTTTTTGAATAAAAATTTTTTAAGCATTCTTTAGCATTTTTTTATAAAAATATTTAACTGATGGTGAATATAGAAAAATAGAAAAGCAAAATTTTAAAAAAAGCCACTAAATTTTTGGACTAAATTTAGCCATTTTTTTAACTATAAAATCTAAGAAAAATTTAATAAATTGAAACTAGCAAATTTTTGTCTATATTGAAGTTTCTAATTGTAGCTGATTTTAATTGAAAAATTCAATAAAACTTTTGTATTTTTTTGTTTTATCCCTTTGATGGCGCTTTGAAAGTCGAAAAAAGCCGAAAAAGGAGTAAAATATATACTATGAAGAAAAAAATACTAACTTTAACAAGTGTGCTTGTAGTGGCCCCTTTATTAGCCGTTTCTTGTATCGTAGATCCTACAAAACAAAAAGAAAAACAAGAGCAAGGTCAAGGTAGTGAAAAACCACAAAGTGATCAAAATGAGCAGTCAGATAGAGATATGCAAAACACTCCTGATGATTCTCAATCAAAAGATGAAGAAAAACATGAAAAGATTCATTTTGAATTAGATGACATTGCTAAAGTTGAGTTATCTAAAAATTCAGAATTAAAAAGAATACTTCCTTCAAATGTTGTAAATGAGAATTTGGATTTTAACTCTTTAAGGTTAATCACAAAAGATAACATGCTTATTGGAGAAAAAAATATTCCAAAAAATTACACTGTTGCTTTTTCTATAGATCCAAACTCTGTACAAAATGCTAGTGCTGATAACACTGATGGTTCAATGAACATCATTGTTTCCCTTAAAAAAGATAATGGCGTATTTTTAGAAAAAGTTTTCAAAATAACTGGCCTTCTTTCAGAGTTAGAATATATCAGTGATCAAAATTTAAAAGTAGATATACCAAATAAACAAAATATTTTGGCTAGCTCGATTGTAGAAGTTGAACAAATTACTAATGAAAAAATTAGCCTTTCTTCACAAGGAAAAGTTCCTAGCACTTTTGATTTATCTAAATATGAGACTTCCTTCCATGTACTTTCTCATGATGATGAAAAAGGTAGTTTAAAAATAAGACTTACCTTAAGTGCAAAGTCTAAAACTAAATCAAAAGATTTTGACTATACAATTGATGGATTTAAGCAGTCATTCCTTGAAGATAGAATTACTCTAAAACCTAAAGACGGAGTAAATAAAACTGCAGATGAAATTATAAAAAGTCTTCAACTTCTTCCAAAAGAAGCAAGCTCTGAAGATAAATTAGAAGTTTTAAGAAGCGCCTATGATATAAGTGTGCCTAGCTCTCTTAAATTTAATTTTGTCTCTTTTGAAGCAAAACAAGGAACTTTTGATAAAGGTGTTTTTAACTTACTTTTTAACACAAATTAATGGAACCAGAAGAACTGAAGAGGTTAAATTAGATATTCAAACATTTAATATTATCAAAAGATACTTGGATGAGACAATTGCAAAAATTGATACAGTTACTCTAAAAGCTAATTCAAGTTTAAAAAATAGTTTGCCTTCAGAGTTTGCAGAGAATAAAGAAATTAAAAATTGAGAAAATGAAATTGAACTTTTAGATAAAAATAAAGCAAAAATTGATGTCAAAAAAGAATTTCAAGTTTCACTTTCTAGCTCAACTAATCCTCAATATAATTTAATTGATGGCTCATTAAACATTGAAGTTCGTATTTCAAGAGATGGAATAGTTCAAAAAGTAACTAAAAAACTCTCTGGTCTAACAAAACTTGATGCAAACTTATTTGATGTAGTGGCCAAAGCTAATGTTTCTAATCAACTTCCAGGAGCTTTAAAAGCCAAAGATACAAATTTTAAATTTGGTGAAAAAACATTTAGCACTGACTCTTTTGAGCTTAAATTTAAAAATACTAAGGAAAATAATTCAATTTTAAATCTTTATAAATTGACTTTAGAAAATGTTAAATTAAAAAACTTTTCAGGTCAAGTAAGTTTTGATGTTAAATTCACAAGAAGAGGTTCATACAAAGAACAAGAAAATGTTGTAATTAGCAAAAGTGTTACAAATTTCAAAAAAGAGCCTTTATTTACAGATCAATTCAGAAGATACTTTGATGAAAATGATCATTTCCACAAATCAGTTGCTATTACAACAAGAGTGTCTAGAAATGATTTTATTAAAAAGATTGTTGATGCAAGAGAAAATGATGATTTAGATTATTTAATTGACTACTTTATGAGCTTTTTGGTTAAACCAAATGAACACAATAGTAATAGATTGTCATTTTTAATAAGAACTAATAATCTCTCTTCTGCAAGATATACTCCGATTAAAGGAAGATATAGAAGTGGAACTCGTTTAGATCAACTATCAGAGCAGTTTACTATTTTCCAAAATGTTCATATAGTAGGTAGAGACAAAACAAGAGTAATAAGAGAAAAAATCAAAAATTGATTTGATTGAGCTGTTTTTGCAGTTAGAAAAAATCTAAATAAAAATGCAGCTGATTTTAAAAACGATTTTAACAAAGCAAAAAACTTTAACTATAGATTAGCTGTTTTTAATAACTACTATAATTTATACCTTCCAAAAGGATATAAATTATCAGATCTAAAAGAAAAAACACTAACTCCAGTAATTTATAAAGAAGCTAATCAAGAATCACAAGAAAATAGATATAGTGATTATGAAATAACATATGTAATTGAAAAAGTAACTCCAAAGAGCATTCACATAATTGAAAGTAAATTAATTTTACCTTCAGGTCACAAAACTTATGTTGATTTTCATATTAAAGACTTTATTAAAAAAGTAGAAGTTTTAGACATTAAAAAACACTTCGGAAACACTAATGTTGTTTGACATGAACTATTAAGAAGATCACTAAAACAAGTTAAATATAGATTCAATGACAATAGTATTTTCTTCAAAGATGTTAATATAGCTCCTCAAGATGATAAATTGATAAATACCTCACCTGGTGTATATACTCTATTTCAAACAATAAGAAGACATAATGGTGGATACGTTTTACAAAAAAATCGCTTCATTTATGAAAATGGCAAAATTTATCTATTGAGCAATAACACAATAGATGCTTTAAATTTCTTATAGAAAGCAAAAAATCTAATTAGCAAAAAACTAGTTAGATTTTTTATTTGTCCAAAATCAATTAAACACTCCTAGCTCATTAGAAAAAAGCTTTGTTTAGTTGATTTTAAAGTTCATAAATTTCAAAACAATAAAATTTAAGCTTAAATAAGCTCTTATTTTGCAATTTAGCACTCGTTTGAATAAAAACCTAAAAGATTTTAAAAAGTGTTTTCTAGCTATTTTATTTTAAGTTTTTAAATAGCTTTTTAAAAAGTAAAAAAACACCCTTAGAAAATAAATTCTAATGGGCGTTGTAATTACATTGTAAGTAATGAAGGATTAAATCATTGTTGTAAAGAAGGTAAGTGTAATTACTCTTAAATTATATAAAAAATCTAATTTATTTTTTTATATAAAATGTTAAAAACATTTACAAAGCAAATAAACCAAGCTTTTATGTTTTTCAAAGTCACAATCCTATTTAATTATAAAAACGCTGATTGGATAATACTTAGTTTTGTGGAATTTTAAAGTAAATATTTGCTTTTGTAGAGCAAAGCTTATTTTAGCTAATTTAATATTTAAATTTTCAAACTAATAGATTTGGCCTTTAGAAGGCTTTTAAAAGCAATAGTTTTAAATCAAAAAAGCAATATAAAAAATAACCACTTTTGCGGTTATTTTTTAAAGATTACTTAATTTGGAATTATCTTTTTCTACCAAAGAATCAAAATCTTTTTTTGTGAGGAGCTGCAACTTCGTCTTCACTTAAGATATCTCTTGAAGTGTTCTCTGTGATTTCTTGTTCTAGTTCATGTGTTTTCATAGCTAATAAATCACTTTCAATAACTTCTGTTGGTTCGAAATTTTCTTGAGTTGATCTTTCAATTTCATCACTTGTTTGGAAAGCTGCACTTTGTAAATCTAAATCATCAAAAGTTGAACTTGGAGTATTGAAATTATTTGTATTAAAACTTTCAAAATTTGATGTTTCTAAGCTAGATGTTTCTAAAGTTGTGTTTTGAGGCTCTGGATTTTCTAAGTCATCAAAAGAATTTGTTGTTGTCTTAGGAATGTCAGAAACTGTAAAACTATTGGTTTGAGAAGAAACGCTTTCATTAGTTTCTGTTGACATTTCCATAGTTTTTTCACTAGTTTGATCTAAGTGTTCAAAGCTTTGAGTAGGAAAACTTTCTTCTAATGTTTGGAAACTAGTCTCTTCTGTTGGGAAAGTAGATTCTCTTGTTTGGAAACTTGTTTCTCTAACATATTGTTCTAAAGTAGGCTTTAAATCATCGTTTGTATGTTCAAAAGTATTTGGAATTAAAGTTTCTTTAATTTCTGTTTCTTGAGTTTGTTTTAAATCTTGAAAGTCGCTTGTTTTGAACTCGTTTGAAAATTCAGAAGAAAATGGATTTGTTGAAGTTAAAAATGAACTAGTTGAGTCACTTTGCTCTTCTGTTTTAAACATATCTTGAGAATCAAATTCTGGATTTTCATAGTTATTAATTAAATTCTCTTGGTTTTCACTTGTAGCAAAGTGTTCTTGAGTAGAACTTGTAAATTCACTAAAGTTTTCAGTTGTGTTTTGTGAAAATGTTTCTTCAGCCATTGGTGAATCAAAGTTTTGGCTAAATTCTTGACTGAATTCTTGACTTTGAACTTGTGCGTCATATTGATCATATGTTTGTTCATAGTTTTGAATTGCATCAATACCTGGAAGAACTTTTGATTCAATAAATTCTAAGCTAGCTCCACCACCTGTTGAAATGTGTGAGAAAAGCATTTGTGCATTTAATTTTTCAATAATAGCAATTGAATCTCCTCCACCAACAACTGAGTAAGCTCCTACTAATTGAGAAATAGCTTCAACAACAGCTAAACTACCACTTTGGAATTCTTCAAATTCAGTTACACCCATAGGTCCATTTCAAAAAATTGTTTTAGCAGGGCTTATTCCTAGTTTAGTATCACCTTTGATGTATTTGTGAATTAGTTCAATTGTTTTAGGTCCAACATCCATACCAATAAATGTTTGAGGTATTTCTAGTGGGTTTTCATTGTTGAAAATTGGTTTTGCATTTTTGAATTTTTTAGCAAGAGCATGGTCAATAGGTAAAATAATTTTGTGGTTGTATTTTTTTAGAAATTCTGTGGCAAATTCAATTTTATCTTGTTCATAAATAGAATCACCAATTCCAATACCTTGAGCTTTTAGGAATGTATAAGCCATAGCTCCACCAATAATTAATCTATCAACTTTATCAATTATTTTTTCTAAAACATTTATTTTGTCTGAAACTTTTGATCCACCTAAAATAGCCACAAATGGTTTTTCTTGTTGTTCCATTAATTTCCATAAGGCATTAACTTCTTTTTGTACCAAAATACCAAGAGCTGATTCTTTAATGTTACTTGCAATACCAACATTTGAAGCATGTGCTCTATGAGCAGTTCCAAAAGCATCATTAATAAAAACATCACCTAGAGAAGCTCAATATTTTCCAAGCTCAGGATCGTTATTAGTTTCAGCTTTATTATTTAGGTCTTCAAATCTTGTATTTTCAATTAATAATACATCTCCAGGTTTTAATTTTTCAATTGCACTTTCTAATTTTTTTCCTCTTGTTTGATCTACAAATTTTACAGGTGAGTTTAAAAGTGAAGCTAGAGCTTCTACAACAATAGATAATGATTTTTTCTCTTTGTCTTCTTTTGTTTTTACTCTACCTAAGTGAGATAATAATATAATTTTTCCACCGCGCTCTTGAACATATTTAATTGTTGGAATAGATTCTTCAATTCTCTTTAAAGAAGTTATTTTTTTACCTTTTAAAGGAACATTTAAGTCTAGTCTAATCAAAACCTTTTTATCATTTAAGTTCAAGTCAGTTATAAGTTTTTTCATTTTCCTCCAGGTTATTGAAATTATTTAATACTTTTAGTTAATAAGTAAATTTAGCTTATTTCATATTAACAAATTATTACATTTAATTATAAACAAATTTATCAAAAAATGCGACAACTACGACAATTATAGTTGATAATTTATTTTTTGTCCATATTAGATTTTAATACACTCAAGAATGCCTCTTGTGGAACTTCAACTGAACCAATTGATTTCATTCTTTTTTTTCCTTCTTTTTGTTTTTTCAGAAGTTTTTGTCTTCTTGTTACATCTCCACCATAAAGCTTTGCTGTAACATCTTTTCTATAAGCTTTTATTGTTTCTCTTGCAATAACTTTTGCTCCAATAATAGCTTGAATTGGTATTTCAAAAGATTGTTTTGGAATAACATCTTTTAGTTTTAATGCAAGTTCTTTTGAACGCTCATAAGCATTTTCTCGATGAGATATAAAACTAAAGGCATCAACTTTTTCTTTGTTAAGTAAAATATCAACTTTAACAAGATCAGCATCTCGATATTCTATAAATTCATAGTCAAATGATGCATATCCTTTTGAAATAGATTTTAGCTTATCAAAAAAGTCCAAGATGATTTCACTTAGAGGTAGTTCATAGATTATTTTTACTCTTTTGTCAATGTATTCAATATTGACATAAACTCCTCTTTTTGATTGACATAGCTCCATGATTCCACCAATGAATTCTTCAGTTACTAATATAAAGGATCTAATAAAAGGTTCTTTAATATTTTTGATGTAGTTTCTATCAGGTAAATCACTTGGATTTGAAACTATTTCAACTTTATTATTTGTTAAATAAACTTTGTATTCAACAGAAGGAGCAGTTGCAATAATATCAATGTTAAATTCACGTTTAAGTCTTTCTTGAAGAACTTCCATGTGAAGCATTCCAAGAAAACCAACTCTAAAGCCAAATCCAAGGGCTTTTGAAGATTCTAATTCTCAAGTAATTGATGAATCTGAAAGAGATATTTTTTCAAGAGATTCTTTCAAAACAGGATAGTCTTTTCCATCTATTGGATAAAATCCTGTAAAGACAACAGCTTTAACTTTTTTATATCCAGGAAGAGCTTCTTTAGTTGGATTTTTTACAAGAGTAAGAGTATCACCAACTGAGACATCTTTGGCATCTCTAATTGAAGCTGCAATTCATCCAACTTCTCCTGATTCTAAAAAAGGTTTTTTTACTTCAGTGGGTGTTCTTACTCCAAGTTCAATTACATGAAATTGTTTGTTTGTAGAGATGAATTTAAATTGATCATTAACTGCAATTTTTCCCTCAAAAATTCTAACAAGTAAGATAACTCCTCGATAAGCGTCAAAATAAGAATCAAAGACTAGTGCTTTTAGAGGTTTGTCATCATCGGCATCAATTGGATAAGAAATTTTATCAACAATTTCTTCTAAAACTTTTTCAACATTTAAACCACTTTTTGCAGAAATCAAGATGGTATCTTTTGCAGAAATTCCAATAACTTCTTCAATTTCACCTTTGATTCTTTCTGGATCAGCTGATGGAAGGTCTATTTTGTTAATAATAGGAATTATTTTTAGGTTATTTTCTAGAGCCAAATATGCATTTGCCAAAGTTTGAGCTTCAATACCTTGAGTTGCATCAACTAATAAAAGAGCTCCTTCAGAGGCAGCTAGTGATCTTGAAACTTCATAAGTAAAATCAACATGGCCAGGAGTGTCAATTAAATGAAAAATATAGTCTTTATATTTTATTTGAACAGCATTTAATTTGATTGTAATTCCACGCTCTTGCTCTAAGTCCATTGAATCAAGATGTTGAGCTTTTAGCTCTCTAGTTGAAACTGTTTGAGTAATTTCTAAAATTCGATCAGCAAGTGTTGATTTTCCATGATCAATGTGGGCAATAATTGAAAAGTTTCTAATTTTTGATTTATTCATAAAAATTATTATATGGAAATTATGGGTAAGTAAATTAAACAATATTTTGAGATGAAAAGCTAATTAAAAGCTAGTTTTGTTCTTATAAACATTGTTAAATTAAAAACTCCCAAAATTATTTGGAAGATTTTTCTTGAGCTAGTGCTCTTCTTTTTTCTCTAGCGTATTCTTTTTTTAATTTAGCAGCTCTTTTTTCAGCTCTTAATTTATTATTTTTTCTAACAATTTTTCTCATTTTTCCTCCATTTGAGAATTTTTCAAAGTTTTATTAATACAAATGTATCTATAAACGAATTTATTTAAGATTGACTATCTTAGTTTATCTATTTTACTAAATTTTAAAAAGCTTTTGTTTAAAATTTCATACAAAAAACAAAGCCATTTTCAAATTAATACCTTTGAAAGCTGGCCTTGTTTAAAAATTATTATTTTAAAAATTAAAGTTCTAATTTAGAGTTATTTTAAATTTACAAGTAAAAGTCCATCAACAAAAATTTGTTCATTTACTTTTTGACTTTTATTAACTTGATCAAAAGTTAAAATATCCTCAACTTTAGAAGCACTTACATGTTTGGTTTCAATAGAAAATGAATCTAGAATTCTTACATTAATATATTCACCATCTGCACCTGAAGATCTAAATCTTAGTCTAATTACTTTGTATTTATCATCTTGTTTTACAACATGGAAATAAGTAAGCATATCATTTGCGATTGTCATTCTTCTTCTAATTACATCACTAAATTGTGCTGAATTAGTATTGATATTATTGCTTGCTTTAAATTTTATTTGTTTTAACTCATCAACAATTGCTGATAGTCAGTGTTTATTATTACTTAAATATCTAGTTTTTAAGAAATTTGCAGCTCAAAATTGATCAAAAATTCTTCTAAACTCGATTGGCACAAAAGTTACATAACCAAGAATAGTTCTTTTACTAATTACTTTTGAACCTTTTTTTAGTTTGTATTCAAGTTCATAAGCACTATAGCTACTTTGAGAAGCTGATATTGGTGAAAGTTTTGCGTTATCTTCTAAATAAAAAGTATAACCCTTAGGTATTTCTAAATCGTAGTATTTTAGAAGTACATTTTTTTTGTGATTTTTGTCATTTTTTGCCTCAAATTCAGTTTTAAAATCATTTGAGTTTTTGTCTATATTTTTTCTTTTGAAGAAAGTATTTTCATTTATAAAATCAATTAATTTATTTTTGAAATTTTCAAGAGTATTTATAGTTTGGCTACCACCAAAAATAAACATTTGATTTTCATTTTGAGAATCTACACCAGTTGTTTTGATATAGAATTCTTTTAGTTTTTTAAAATCAGGTAAATTATTTTTTTCTTGTTCTAGTAAAGAATCAACTAAACCTCTTGTGTCATTGTTGTTTCTTGCTTTAACAAAGATATCTATTAATTCTCTTGTAGTTAAAAAGTAACCTAGCCCATATGAGCTTTGATTTTGATGAGAATAAAAGACTTTATTATTTCTAACTTGCTCTCTTTTAAAACCAGTAATTACTTTTGAAAAGCTTGATGAATTTTTGCTTGAAGTATTTCTTACAAGTTTTACATTGAAATCAACTTGACCTGAATAATTTTTGTAATTAACCACTTCAATTTCTATGTTAAAAAACTTTAGAACTTGAGCAGTATCGGCAACTGATTTTCTAATTTGAACCTCAAATTTTGGAGAAGTAATTTGACCTTTTTCAATTTTTAAGTCACTAGCTTTTAAATCACTTGGATAAGTTTTAGATATATCTCATGAATTATTTTTTTTAATTTCAATATCATTTGAGTTAAGTTTTCTAAAACCTGAAAGCACTTTATTAACTTCAACTTTTCGAGAATCTTTTTCAATGATTAAAATTACATCAACACTTCCATTTGTAAGGTTGTAATTTGGTTGACCTTTAAGTTTTACTGAATATTTAAAACCATTAGATAAATCACTTTGATTTGAAGAGTTATCTTTTACTCTTATATGGTTTTTAATTTGGTTACTATCAATTACTTGATTTGGATTTAATTGAGTAACTAGAGATTGTGCATATGTTGAGTTATTTTTTAAAATTAACTCTTTAATTTTTTTAGCTTCGTTGTTTAGTTCTTTTAAAACTAAGTTTGATTTTTCATCTACAATCTTAATTCCTGGAAAATCCTACAAGATATTGGTAGAATTGTCTTGATTCAACTTTTCCAGTTTTTGAACTAGGATTTTCATCAGAACCATTGTCTAAATTATCTCTAACTATTTTGTAATGTAAAACTAGTTGATAATTAAATTGATTATTTAATTTAAATGTTTGAAGATCTATTTTAACTACCTCAAGTTTAGCATTTTGTGGAATTGATAGATCAAAATATTTTCTTAATTCTTCTAGTTTATTTTCACTATTTAGTATTTGATTTCTAAATTCAGGAGCTTTTGGACGAGTACTTAGATTTTTTCATCTAATGTTAGCTTCATGATTAAGATTTACTCTTGCAAATCCTGTAACTTCAAGACTAAGATCTCTTTTAATGCTTGGATTTTCTTTTAGAGAAATAGTAGCTTTTATTTTTGCTTTTGCTTCAACATCGTTGACTCAAACTTTTTCGAATTTAACATCGTATTTATTATCAACATCTAAACCTTCAACTTTTAACTTTTTCATTTCATTAGTTAATTGTGATGGTGAAATTTTTCCTTTTTCTGTTACATCAACACTAAACTTGCTTTCTTCTAAAGTAGAAAGTTTTGGTTTTAACCCTTCTAATTTAACTTTTTTACTTTGGGTTTCGCTACCTTTGGTTAATTTTAAGTTTACTTCAAGAGTTCCTGCATCATCATTAACTTGATTATTTCCACTTATAAGCTCAAGTGAAAGTTGAGCATCACTAGGAACTTGAAAATCATTTTCTCCTGCTTTTACTGAAAATTTGCTAATGTCTTTAAGATCTTCACTTGTTATTGCCGAAGCAAGTTTTTGAATAGATGAATTTTCTTTTAACGAAAGTTTTGTTATTGATTGAATTTTAGATTCTAAAGTGTTTGGATCAGTTTTTGGTCCAGTTTGAGGGGTATTGTCTGGTTTAGTCTCTGGATTAGGAGTTGGACTAGTATCGGGTTTATTCTCTGGATTAGTCTCCGGATTAGTCTCTGAATTAGTGTTTGGATTAGACTGTTGTCCTTGCTCACCATTCTGCTTATTACTTAGCACAAGATAAGTTGTCGCACCACCAACCGCAACTATAGTTCCTCCGGTTGCTGCAATTGCAGCTAATATAATTTTTTTTGACTTAAGCATAACATCCTACCTTAGTTTTTATTCGTGTTTATTCATGTATATTTGGGGCAAATTTTAGTTAATTTACAAAAACATACACACTTTAATTATACCATTTTAAAATTAAAAATCAAAAAAATAAAATAAAAGTGTTATATTATAATAAATTATTCAAATTTATAACTAAAAAATTTATATTATTTTTCTAATAGCTTAATTTAAGAAAATTTATTATATTTTTGGTCTAAAAATCAGCTATATTTATAGAAAAATGAGCACTAAAAAATTTTTATTTTTTTTGAAATAAATTTTAAAACTTGTTATAATAACATAGCATTTTTAAAAGCCCGGGTGGCGGAATAGGTAGACGCAGGGGACTTAAAATCCCCCGGCAGTAGTGCCGTGCTGGTTCAATTCCAGTTCCGGGTACCAATAGAGCGCCTTTAGCTCAGCAGGTAGAGCAAATGGCTTTTAACCATTGGGTCAGAGGTTCAAATCCTCTAAGGCGTACCATTTTCACGAAAGTGACCAAAAACACAGCTTAGGTTGTGTTTTTTATTTTATTGATCATAAAAAAGTAATATAATTACCAAGAATTTTCCTAAATTTTTTTTTATTTTTGACAAAAGAGCAAATTTTGGATATTAAAGATTGAAGGAAGTGGAAATATGTCTGAAAACAATCAAAGTAACCAAAATAATCAAATAAATAAAATAATTAAATCAACCATTGAAGAAATAGAAAAAAAATTTGGAAATGAATCAATAATGCTTTTGGGTCAAAAAGAAAAATGTGACGTTGATGTTTTTTCATCTGGCTCATATGCAATTAATAGTGCCCTTGGAATAGGGGGCTTTCCTAAAGGAAGAATTATTGAAATCTTTGGCCCTGAATCTAGTGGAAAAACTACAATAGCTCTTCATACAATAGCTGAAATTCAAAAGAAAAATGGTTTTGCAGCTTTTATTGACGTTGAGCACTCAATTGATCCAGTTTATGCTAAAAATTTAGGAATAGACATTGACAATCTCTTAATTTCTCAACCAGATAGTGGAGAGCAAGCTTTAGAAATAGTTGATATTCTTGCTAAATCTGGCTCAATAGACTTAATTGTTGTCGATTCAGTTGCTGCTCTTGTTCCTGAAGCTGAGTTAAATGGAGAGATGAAGGATCAATCAATTGGTCTTCAAGCTCGTTTAATGTCAAAGGCTCTAAGAAAAATTACAGGATCTTTATCAAAAAATAAAACTTCTGTGATTTTCATTAATCAAGTGCGAGAAAAAATTGGTGTGGTTTTTGGAAATCCCGAAACCACCCCCGGAGGAAGAGCTCTTAAGTTTTATGCATCGATTCGTTTAGATGTGAGAAAAAGCACAAATATTATGTTAAATAATGACATAAGTGGAAATCAAATTAGAGTTAAAGTTGTAAAAAATAAATTAGCTCCACCATTTAAAATTGCAGAAACTGAAATAATTTTTTCAAAAGGAATTAACAAATTTGGAGAAGTAGCTGATTTGGCTCTTGTTCATGATGTATTACAGAAAAAAGGAGCTTGATTTTCATACAACGGAAATAACATAGCTCAAGGACGTCAAAAATTAATAGCTCAACTTGAGTCTAACAATGAACTCTTTGAAGAAATTTTTCAAAAAATAGTTGAAAAAGAAAATCAAAAGTTATCCTAAAAGCAAATTAAAAAATCATTAATTATAAATCTTTATTTTGTGAATTTAGGTGATTTTTTTATTGCTCTTTTTAATATAATAGCAATACTATGATTAGGAAAAATTTTGATGTTATTGTAATTGGTGGAGGCCACGCTGGTGTTGAGGCTACTTTTGCTTTGGCAAAAATGAACTTAAAAGTCGCTTTGATTACAATTTATAAAGATAAAATTGGTGCAATGCCTTGTAATCCTTCTATTGGAGGACCTGCAAAAGGAATTATTACCAAAGAAATTGATGCCCTTGGGGGAGTGCAAGGCTACTATGCTGATAAAGCTATGATTCAAGTGAAAATGCTCAATGAATCAAAAGGCCCTTCAGTTAGGGCAATTAGAGCTCAAATTGATAAGGAAAAATACTCAGAAATTATTGTAAAAGATCTTTTACAAAATGAAAATGTGACAATTTTTGAGGATTTTGCCACTGATTTGATTGTTGAAAATGATCAAATAGTTGGTGTTGAACTTGAAAAAAACAAAACTATTAGTTCCAATCTTGTTGTTATGACAACCGGAACATATATGAACTCAAGAATTTTAAGAGGAAGCGACATTGAACACACAGGACCTAATGGAGAAAAAACCGGAATAGGTCTTTCTAAAGCTCTAGAAAGACTAGGTTTTGAACTAATTAGACTAAAAACAGGAACTCCTCCAAGAATTTACTCTGATTCAATAGATTTTTCCAAAGTAGAAGAGGAAGTCCTTGATGTTAATGGCTATGTTTTTTCACCTAGAAGTAATGTCAAAATTGACAAACAAATTCATTGTTATTTAACTTATACAAATGAAAAAACTCACAAAATAATTCAAGATAACATTAATAAATCAGCTATGTACTCTCAATTAATTGAAGGTACTGGTCCTCGTTATTGTCCTAGTGTTGAAGATAAAATTATGAAATTTGCTGACAAAGAGCGACATCAAATTTTCTTTGAACCAGAGACTTCTCGCCAGGACATTATGTATATAAACGGACTTTCAACATCATTTCCAGTTGAAGTTCAAAAACAAATTGTCAAAACCATACCTGGACTAGAAAATGCTAGAGTTAAAATTTGAGGTTATGCAATTGAATATGATGCAATTAATCCACTGCAGTTAAAAAAATCGCTTGAGTCTAAAAAAATCAAGGGACTATTTTTAGCAGGTCAAATCAATGGAACTAGTGGATATGAAGAAGCGGCAGCTCAAGGGCTAATAGCTGGAATTAACGCTGGTTTAAAATTTAAAGGTGAAGATGAAATTGTAATTCAAAGAAATCATGGTTATATTGGTGTTCTAATTGATGATTTAGTAACAAAAGGAACTCAAGAGCCCTATAGAATGCTTACCTCAAGAGCCGAGTATCGTCTTTTATTAAGAAATGATAACGTTGATATTAGACTAGCTCATTATGGACTAAAAGCTCATTTAATTTCTCAACAAGACTATCAAAAGATTCTTGAAAAATACAAGAAAATAGATGAAAAAATTGAAGAGTTAAAAACTAAGTTTGTCTCTTCGAAAACTGATTTTGCTCAAAAGTACAAAATTGAAAATGGAATAAGTTATTTCCAAGCTCTAACTCGCCCTGATATTGAGCCAAGTGATTTAATAAAAGATTTTGAATTTTTAAATGAAATGACTATTCAAATAAGACTAGAAGGCTACATTAAAAAACAAAATAATGCAGCTGCTAAAATGGAAAGACTTGAAAATTTAAAAATTCCTGAAAAAATTGATTATTCACAAATTTTAAATTTAGCCAATGAAGCAAGAGAAAAATTTAATAAAATTCGCCCTCAAACTATAGGACAGGCCTCAAGAATTAGTGGTATTAACCCAGCTGATATTCAAATGTTACTTTTTTATCTTGATTTGAAAAAAAGCAAACATGAAAATTAACATTATTTCAGTTGGAACTCTTTCAAAAGAATTTCAAGTTATTTTTGATGACTATATCAAAAAAATTAACTTTTATTCAAATGTCAATTTAATCAAGATAAAAGAGTTTAAAAGTAATAACAAAGATTTAATTATTAAAAATGAAACTATGGCTATTTTGGAAAAAATTCCTAAAAATAGCAAAGTTTTTCTTTGTTCTTTAAATGCAGAGCAATATTCTTCAGAAAAATTTGCTCTTTTTCTTCAAGAAGACAATATAAGCTTTGTCATTGGCGGCTCTCATGGAGTTGATGAAAAGATGTTTAAAGGTGCTTGAAAAATAAATTTTTCAAAAATGACTTTTCCACACCAACTTTTTCATTTAATGTTAATTGAGCAAATATATCGAGGTTTTAGTATTTTAAATAACAAAATTTATCATAAGTAATTATAATAATATAATTATTAAAAGGTATAATTCAAAGCATGCTGAACTACAAATTAAGATTAAGAAAACCATTAGTTGTTTTTAAGAAGTATTGAACTATTAAAAAAATTACTTTTGTATCAATTTTAATTGCTATTTCAGTAGTTTTTGCTATTTTAGGAGCTACAATAATTCCTATCACTAGCTTGCCTACATACAAAATTTCTTTTACAGGACTTCCTGTTAAGATTTCGGGTTATATTTTTGGTCCAATAATTGGTCTTTTTGTAGGTCTTTTAACAGATCTTATTTCAATTTTGTTTTTACCTTCATATTACCACCCTTATTACACATTAGCCTCAGGTATTAATGGATTTATTCCAGGAATTGTTGGTGTAATGTTTTTTAAATTTTTTAAAGTTTTTTTCAACCCAAGAAGAAAAGAATTTTCTTTAGATTCAAAAATTGAAAAAGAAAAAAAACTTTATGAAAAGTCTAATTTTACAAATCAAAAACTTGCTAAAAAAATTGAACTTTTAACCCAAAGAAAAGAAAAACTAACTAAAGCAAACACGGATAAAAGAGTTGATTCATTTTTAACTTTTGTTTTTATGATTGCTGGAGCATTTTTTATTGTTATTACCATCCTTTTTAATTACGTTTTAATTTTCAATATCTTAAGTAAAAAACAAATAGCTGATTCTTTTTTACGTAAACCTGAATATTTAATGCTTTTAGCCTCTTCTGGTTTTATCCTAATGTTTTTTTATGTGATAATAAGTAAATTCTTTTTAAAAAGTGAGAAGTACTACACTATTATTCCTATTGTTGTTTTTTCAGCACTTTTAGAATTTGCAAATGTTAATGTTATTTCTTTAGCTGATGAGGCATCTTTAAATATAAGTTATGTCACTGCTATGTTTAACCATATAATAACTGCTCCTATTAAAATTTGAGTTAACTTAGTTGTTGTCTATTATTCATATAAAATAATAATTTTCCTAATAAATAAAAATTCAAAAAATAGTTGATAATTTAAAAGAAAATGAGAAATTAATGGAAGAAAAAAAATATATTAATATTGAAGATATTTATATTTTCAATAAAAATAAAAATAAAATTGATTCCAATTTTCAATCAAAAATTAGATTAAAAATTTTTGAAGGAGAAATTGGAGCTTTTTTTCTTAGAGAAGATAGTAATTTTTTATATACTAAAATCTGAAAAATTATAGAAAATCAAAAACTAGATGACTGAGTTTTAATTTCAAATTCATTTTTTTTTGATGGGCATGAATTTGAAAATATTTCTAACAAAAAATTAATAACCTCTGATTTAATTGACATACTTTACAAAGAGGATTCTTTTGCTACAAAAAACTCTGAAATTTCAAGTGTTCACGAAAATATTTACAAGCACATTAAATGAATTTTAGAAAAAAATAAAGCCTCTTTTAAATCAAAAAATGATCAAAAATATAGTGCTAATAACATCCAATATTTGATGGATAATTTAAAGCTAAAATATTTAAATTTAATTAATAAAACTTATGAAAAAAACTTAAGCTTTTTAGAAAATTGAGAAGAAAAAATAAGTAAATATAGAGATCTCTATGAAAACAATGGCGAAAAAGCAATTACAACAATTCTTTCATTTTTTAAAAGTGTAAATTCATTACTTGTTTATCATCAAAAAAAATATAGTATTGTTTTTCATGATTCTTATAAAGAATTTTTAACTTTAAATAAAAACTTAAAAAACACTTTTTTCTTAGATACAACTAATTTAGATAAATTAAAAAAAGAGATAAATCACACAAGAACTATATCTTTTTTTAATTTCAATAGCTTATCTCAAAGAGAAGATTTTTTTGTTTTAAAAAAAGAAATTGATAACATACTTTTAAACCAAAATAATAGAATCAGAAACATCAAAAAAATGATTGATTCATTCATTTTTTCTTATGAAAATCTTTATAAAATCGAAAATTCACCATACAACAAAACTCACACAAACAATAAGCCTCTTTTTTATTTAAAAAGAAAATTAGTTTTTCAAAAAGCAGCTAGGGTTTTAAGGAAAAACAAGAAATTTTTAGTTTATCTAGACAAAGATCATTTAAATAGTTTTATTGAAAATTTTAAAAAATACTCGCTTGATTTTATCCATAATAACTTGTTTTATATCAATGACAAATACTCTCATGTAAAACAAATTAGAAATATTATTTTTTTTGAATTCAACTTTGATTTTAAGCCATATTTATTACTTTCTTCTTCAAATAAAAAGAGATATAAAAATGAAATTAAGGCTGTGCAAAATCAACTGATTTCATATCAAAATCAAATCAACATTTTTTTATTTAAAAACTTTAAAAAAGATCTTCAAAAAGACTATGAAGCTGATAATTTAGAATATCTTTATAAAGAAGAATATGCTGATATTCATTGAAAACAAAAAAAGATTTCCGAAAATCATACTAAAATAATTTCTAATTTAGATTCTAAAATTTATAACTTACTAGAAAGAAACAATCAAGTTATTTTAAACATTAAAAAATTAATTAATGAAGCTAGCAATATTAATGAGGCAATTGAGAAAAAAGATAATAAATCTTCATATATTTCATACAATAAAAAATGAGCAAAAATTATCTTAAAAAATATTGATAATTTAAAACTTTTAACCCAATCAATTACTTACTTAAATTTATATTTTAAAAACTTAAATTCTAAGAAAAATCACTATGAAATTTTTGTCAAAATGTACTATGAATATTTATTGATGATTGACAAAATTAAAATAAATGGCGATTATCTTTTGACAATTCATAACGACCTTGATGATTTTGAAAAAATCAAGATTTCATTTTTAATTTCACAACTTAAAAATCCATTTTTAATTTTTATTAACCTTTTAGATAAAAGTTTTTCAAAAAATGAGTTAACTAAAATAATTGGACTTTTTGGCTCAATTACAAGACAAAAAAAACAAGCCATTATTTTCTTTTTAAATGACAAGCATTTAGTATTTAATTTAACAAATAGAGTCTGAATTTTTGCAAAAAACTCACTAGTAGAATTTGGTAAAACTCATAAAGTATTTTTAAATCCAATTAATATTTTTTCTAAAAAGATGATCTATCATGACAAAGATAAGTATCTAAGAGATATAGTTGACTATGATATTGACAAAGAGGAAAAAACCTTCAATAAATATACAGATGATCATTTTGTTTTTTCAACTCAAAATGAGTTTTTACTTTGAAGTAAAACTTTAAAAGGTGATATGGATGCTTATATAACTGATAAAAAAATTTCAAATTTTTATACAGATAAAAGCCCAACAACACTACTTGATTTAGAAAGTGTTGTTTCTTATCCTAAAGAATTTATGTTAATTGACATTTCAAAAAAATAAATGTAAAATTTGATACCATAAAATAATTGATTAACTTTATAAAAAGCAAGCAAGAAGTGAGGTAATATGGATTCAAAGTATAATCACTATGAAATAGAAAAAGATAAAAATCAAAAATGGATTGACAAAAAGTATTTTATCAATCATGATTTAGATAAAAAACCTTTTTCAATAATATTGCCCCCGCCAAATGTAACTGGACAGCTGCACCTTGGTCATGCTTTAAATGGATATTTACAAGATAGTGTTATTAGATATAAAAAACTTGAAGGATATGATGTTTTATTTTTACCTGCAATGGACCATGCAGGAATAGCCACTCAAATTAAAGTTGAAGAGTCTCTTGCAAAAGAAAATCTTTTAAAGCAAGATATTGGAAGAGAAAAGTTTTTAAAATTTAGTTATCAATGAAAAGATAAATATGCCAACATCATTAAATCTCAGTGAAACAAACTTGGCTTAGCCCTTGATTATTCAAGTGAGAGATTTACCCTTGATCAAGATTCTAAAGATGCTGTTAATAAAGTTTTTATTGATTTATATAATGCTGGCATTATTTATCAAGGAGTTAAAGGAATTAATTGAGACCCTCTTCAAAAAACAGCTCTATCAAATGTTGAGGTAATTAACAAAGAAACTCCTCAAAAAATGTATTACATAAAATACTTTTTAGAAAACTCAGATGAATTTGTTGAAATAGCCACTGTTAGAACAGAAACACTTTATAGTGATAGAGCCATAGGAATAAATCCAAATGATCCTAGAGCTAAAAATTATGTAAATAAATTTGTAATTCATCCTTTAACAAAAAAAAGATTGCCAATTATTACAGATGACTACATTGATCAATCTTTTGCTTCAGGTTTTATGAAAATATCAGCTCATTCATTAGCTGATATTGACATTTTAAATAAAAACAACCTAGAAATAGTTGAGTCAATTGATGAAAGCGGATTTTTAACAAATATTTGTGATGAATTTGAAGGAATGGAGCGTTTTGAAGCTCGTGAAAAAATTGCTCAAAAATTACAAAAAGAAAACTTAATTTCAAGAGTAGAAAACTACTCTTCAAATATTGGTTATTCAGATAGAACCAAAGTGCCAATTGAAATTTTAGTTAAAAAACAGTGATTTGTTAAAATGGATCTTTTTTCTAAGATGGTTTTAGATTCTTTAGAATCAAAAAACAAAGTAAATTTTTACCCTTCTAGATTTAAAAAAAATCTTGAAGGTTGAATGAATAAAACTTATGATTGAACAATTTCTCGTCAGCTTTGATGAGGTCATCAAATACCAGCTTGATACAAAGATGAACAAACTAAAGTTCAACTTAATAGCCCCGGGCCTGATTGAACTCAAGATCCAGATGTTTTGGATACATGATTTTCTTCTGCTATAGCTCCTTTTTCATTTTTTGGTTGACCAAATACTTACAAAAAGCTAAAAAGATACTATCCAACTTCACTTTTAGTTACAGGTCATGACATCATATTTTTTTGAGTTTCAAGGATGTATTTTTCAGGGCTTTATTTTATGAAAGACAAGCCTTTCAATGATGTTTTACTTCATGGTTTAATTAGAGATGAACAACGTAGAAAAATGACAAAATCTCTTGGTAATGGAATTGATCCAATGGTGCTAATTGATCAATATGGTTCAGATTCGCTAAGATGGTTTTTAATTACAAATACAACTCCTGGTTTGGATATAACCTACAATGAAGAAAAGATTAAATCTTCATGAAATTTTATGAACAAACTTTGAAACATTGCTCGTTTTATTAACTTGCAAGAAAACACTAAAAAAGTTTCAATGTCAAAATATGACTATTGAATTAGTGATAAGTTCAATAAAGTTGAATCATATGTTAAAAAGTTCATGAAAAAATATGAATTTACTTTAATTGGAAAAGAAATTTATAAATTCATCATCAATGATTTTTCATCGTGATATTTAGAATTTTCTAAAATCACAAAAAACATAGATTTTCAAAAAGTAATTTTCAAAAGACTTTTACTTCTTTTACATCCTTTTATTCCATTTTTAACAGATCATTTATTCAAGATAATTTATGATCAAGAACTTCTTGAACACACCTTTGAAAACAAAAAATTAAAAACTCAAAAAAATAATGTAGATCAACTTATTTTAGTTATAAGAGCTATTAGAGAATTTAGAGAAAAGTACCAAATTTCTAAAAAAGAAAAAATTAAATATTGAATTCAAGATTGCCAATTTTTACAAGAAGATATTGATGCTATTAACTTTTTAACTTTTTCAGAGTTAAGTCAAAACTCTGAAAATATGACAATAGTTGAAAATATTAAAATATTTATGATTTTGCCAAAAAATATTGAAGAAAATCTTTCTAAAGAAAAGGCACAAAAAATTGAATTTTTAAAATTTGAAATAAAAAGAGCTCAGTCACTTTTACTAAATGAAAAATTCATCTCTAAAGCTCCTACTTTAAAAGTAGAAGAGGAAAAAGCAAAACTTGAAAAATATCAATTACAACTAAAGGAATTACTTGATGAAAAAATTATTGAGTAATGAATTAGTTCAAATAAAAAGAGCTGAACTAAAAGAAAAATTCTCTAAGTTAGACCAAAAAGTTAAGTTTGCCATTGTTTTAATTGGTGATAATGCCTCATCTAAAATTTATGTTAAAAAGAAAATAGAGTTTGCCCAAGATATAGGTGTCGAGGCAAAACTTTTTCATTTTGAAGAAAATGTTGATTTTAATTTATTAAAAGATGCTTTTAAAAAAATAGATAAAGAATATGATGGAATAATTTTACAACTTCCAGTTTTACACTTTGATGTAAATGAACTTCTTTTAATGATTGATAAAAATAAAGATCTCGATGGACTTAACCCTGAAAATGAAAAAGCTTTTTATGAAAATAGAGAATGTATTATTCCGGCTACTGCAAGGGCTATTTGAACTTTTTTAAAATTTCATAAAATAAGTGTTGAAAATAAAAAAGTTTTTGTAGTAGGCCAGTCACGTTTGGTTGGAAAGCCCATTAGTCAATTTTTAAAAAATAACAATGCCATAGTTAGAGTTTTTGATAAATCCACAGGTTCAAAAGGCACTGAAGAAGCTGATATTTTAATTGTTGCTACGGGAGTTGCTCAATTGATAAAAGCTGAAAACATCAAAGAAAATTCAATTTTAATTGATGTTGGCTTTAGTAAAATAAACAATAAAATTTATGGAGATCTTGATATTGAATCAATAAAAGAAAAAGCTCTAAAATATACCCCTCCAATTGGGGCAATAGGACCAGTTACTGTCCTAAGTTTATTTGAAAATCTTTATGAAATAATTTTGAAGAAAAAATAATTTTGTGTTAATATTTTTAAGCAAAAGAAATTGCAGAAAGTAGAAAAGTCACTTCTCACCTGATGATTCATTCATGGGTTCTAGCTACAATTTTATAAATTTTTTTAATATTTATTATGTAGTTAATGAGAGTGGATTTCATCCACTTTTTATTTTGCTTATAAAAACTTTAGAAGGAGTTACCATTTCAAATACTGAACAACACCAAAAAAAAGGTCAAAAAAACAAAGTTTTACTAAATAACGATATCCCATTTTCAAAAGTATTTTTAATCGGAGAAGATGGAGAAAAAATCGGAATAAAAACTAAAGAAGAAGCCCTAGATATTGCTCGAGGAGAAAAAAAAGATTTAGTTTTAATTTCAGTTCAACCCAAACCAATTGCAAGAATATTGGACTATGGAAAGTTTAAATATGATCGCAAGAAAAAGGAAAAAGAACAAAAAGAAAAACAAACTAATATTAATAATAGACAAATAAGATTGACACCATTAATTGGAGATCATGATTTACTAACAAAGGCTAAAAAAACTAGAGAACTATTATTAAAAGGTGACAGAATTAAAGTTTCTTTAAAATTTAAAGGAAGAGAAATAGCTAGAAAAGAGCTAGGAATTGATACTTTAAATCGTTTTTATGAACAAGTTGAAGACATAGCCAAAATCGACAAAGAACCAAAATTAAATCAAGATCGTTTTTTGGATATGTATTTGCACCCTGATAAGCAAAAAATAGCAAAATACTTAAAAGAAAAAGGAGAAGATAATGCCAAAAATGAAAAGTAAATCAGCTTTAAAAAAGCGAATTAAAATTACTGGAACTGGAAAAATTAAAAGACATCAAGCATTTAGATCACATCTTGCTCAAAACAAAACTACTAAACAAAAAAGACAATCTAGAAACGCTGAATTAATGCACAAATCTGATTACAAAAGATTTAAAGCACTTATTCAAAAATAATTAAAAGGAGTAAATTATGAGAGTTAAAGGCGGAACAGTTACAAGAGCAAGAAGAAAAAAATGATTAAAATTAGCTAAAGGTTACTGAGGACACAAATCAATTGGTTATAAAGTAGCAAAACAAGCAGTTGTAAAATCATGAACTTATGCTTTTAGAGATCGTAAACAAGTTAAAAGAAACTTTAGAAAACTATGAATTAGTAGAATTAATGCAGCAGTTAGACCACTTGGAATGAGCTATTCTCAATTTATTAATGGACTAAAAAAAGCTAATGTTAAAATTAATAGAAAAATGCTTTCTGAGCTTGCTATTCGTGAAATGAAAACTTTTGAAATGTTAGTTTCAATTTCAAAATCTTCAAAATAAAATTTAATTAAAAGCAACTTTTTGGCAAGGGCCAAAAAGTTTTTTTATTCTTTAAAAAAACTTATCATAGCTAAATTAAAAACATGGATATTTTTGCTAATCTTAGCTTTTTTAGTTAATTGGTTTTGACAAAACTTTTTCTAGTTTAAGTCAAAGAAAAATAAGAAAAAAGCAACTTTAGTAAGTTAATATAAAAAAGCTATTTTTAATTTTTTTAGATTTAAAAAGTTAAAAAAAGTATCAAAAAAAGAAATTAAAAGTTTTTATCTTATAAATTTAAGAATATTACACAACATAGTATACATCAAAGAGCTAAAAAAAGCATTTGCAATAAAAGTGTTTTATAAAAATATTGGTAAATTTTCATTTTTTTTCATAGTAATTTTCAAAAATTTTGACAATTTTAAAATCAATTTAAAATTTATTATTAGTGAAAGGAAACAATGAAATTATTATCGTCAATTTTAAATAGATTTACACCAAGACAACTTTTGGTTTTATTTATTTTAGCAGCAGCTGATGTTTTTGTTATAGCAGCTCCTTACTATATTAAAAACATCATTCCCAATTTACATACATATTTACACATAAAAGAACACAACATTGCTGAGTTAACTAGTGTTATTGGTTATGTAACTCTAGTTACTCAGCTTCCAGGTGGATTTTTGGCCAATAAATTTAGGTCCAAATATTTATTAGCAGGAGCTACTTTTAGCACTGGACTTATAACAGTGTGGTTTGCTTTTAACATTTTAAATTTATCTGGACTAAGCTATGAGTCTTTATTAGTTCAGTATAAAATAATTTTTGGTCTTTGAGGAATAAGTTCAACTTTAATTTTTTGAACTCCTCTATGAAAATTAGTATCTCAACAAACTACCAAAGAAAACCAAGGTCTAGCCTATGGTCTTCAAGGTATGATGAATGGAGTATTAGGATTTTTCTTAATTTTTGCTCTATCACTTCTATTTACTCAAGTATGACAGCCAAGAGCTGAAGGCTCAGCCGCACCTTTTGCTACATATGCTTTTATAGTAGCTTTTTACTTACTTGTAACAACAGCTTTGATTGTTTTTTTAGTTCCGGAAAAATTCACAAAATCAACTGAAAAACTTTCTTGAAATAAAATAAAAGAAAATTGAAATAAACTGGGACAAAAAAATAAAAAACACTTTTTAAAATATACTTTAAATAGGAGTGTTTATGAAACAACTAAAACCAGAACAATGAAAGAAATGATTTTCATTATATGAAGAATTTTATGATGGAAAAATTAATATAAAAAAATATATATTTTTAGTAAACAAAAATATTGGTAAAGATTGAAAAAATACATATGTAAAATCTTGATTTTTCAAAAAATATTCTGCTTTTCAAAAAGATGAACAATCTTTAATTTCACAAACTGGCAAATCTACAGCTAACAAAAAAAATAACGGTAGACCACCAAAAAGAAAAGAAGTTAATGAATATACAAGAGAAGAATTAGAAGAGATTGTTAAAATTTATAGAATAATTTTTGATGACATTAGTGAAAAAGAAATTCGAAAAAAAATTAAAGAACATAAAGATAAAGAAAAAATATTAACTAAAATTTCATGAAAAGAATTTCTCTTTTCAAAATCAACATATTATTCTTGAAAAAAACCTAAACTTGCAGAGCCGAAAAAAGATCAAGAAATTGAAGAAATTATTAGAAAATCATTTCATGAAAACAAAGGTATATTTGGTAGAAAAAGATTAGAAATTTATATTCAAAATAAATATAAAAGGTATATAAACTATCGAAAAATAGGTAGAATTTTGCTTAAATTAAATCTTTTTTGCAAAATTAGAAGAGCAAAAAGAAAAAATGAAATTAAAAATCTTAATACTAAATATCAAAATCTAATTCAAAGAGACTACAATGGCAAATTTAACAACATAGTTGCCACTGATGTAACTTATATTCCAAGCCCCAAAGATGCAATTAACAATCATGTTTATTTATCGATTGCAATTCATCATCAAAGCAAGAAAATAATTAATTGAAATCTAAGTAAAAGAAATGATGTTAAGTTAGTTTTAGATCATATTTCTAAAATCAAATTTGATAAAGAGTGAATAATTCACTCAGATCATGGAAGTCAATATTCATCAAATCAGTATAGTGAAATTATTAAAGAAAACAATGGGATAATTTCAATGAGTAGAATCGCAAATTCACTTGATAATCGAGAAGCAGAATATTTCTTTTCAAATATCAAAAGTGAGTGCTTAAATGATCTAAAAATTTCAAAATTATCATTCAAAGAATTGCAAGAAATTATTCAAAATTATATTGACTGATACAATAATGAAAGATTACAATCAATCTTAGAATGAAAAACACCTCAACAAAGCTGAGATGTTCTAAGTGTTTTTTAAATAGTCACTTTTTTTGTCCTAGTTTAAAATCACATTCTTAAAGCTTTGTCAAATTGAAAATTATGAATGCTTTCAGTATTTTTATTAGGAATGTATACATTCCAATCAGTTTTTGCTTTTTATCTATTACAAATGATTGAAAATGCCTTTTTAGGACCAACCATTCTTGTAGCTACTTTAGGTGGACTAAGAACTTATGCAATGAGAGTTGCCATTTCAGGTTATGTCGGAAGACTAGCTGATAAATTTAGATCATATGTTCTATTTTTAATCATAGTTTTAGGAATAGGAATTGTTCTTGTTGGAGTTATGATCTTGCTTCCTTTTGGAGCAAAAGATAGACAGCAAAACATTGCATTAATTGTTATTTCTTCAATAATATTTGTTTTTGTAGGTCTTCTATCATGAATCATGGTAACACTAAGATATGTTCAAGTTGGTGAGACTAAAATTGAAAAATCAGCATATGCTTCATCAATTGGAATTCTATCATTTATTGGTTTTTCTTCAGATGCATGACTTTATCAAATCACCGGTTATGTTGGAGAAAAATACACAGCTGATCAAGAAGGACATACCTCAATTGTTGGATATCAAATAATTTTACTAATATCACTAATTATTGCCTTTGTAGGTTTAATGGCAGGGTTTATAGTCTTTATCGCAAATACTCGAGAGCTAAAGAGACTAGGAAAAACTAACTATCGCTGAAGGGAATTAGAAAATGTCTAGAAAACAACTTCTTTTAGCCCATAGAGGCTACATGGCAATAGCCCCTGAAAATACTCCTTTATCTTTTGAATTAGCAAAGCTTTTTGGCTTTGATGGAGTTGAACTTGATGTTCACTTAACAAAAGATCAAAAGCTTGTAATTATTCATGATGAAAGTACTAATCGAACAGCTCTTAATGATAAAGTCATTGCAAATGAAACTTTAAATTCTTTAAAAAAAGATGATCATGGCTTATTTTTTAAAGTTAAAGTTCCTAGACAAACCATCTTAACTCTTGAAGAGTTTTTAGACAAATACTTAGATGTTTTTGAAATTATTAACGTTGAAATTAAAAGTGATGTATATCACTATCCAAATATTGAAAATAAAATTTTTGAACTATCACTTAAATATGGACAAAAACTCATTGACAAAGTAATTTTTTCATCATTTAATTTTGAAACTTTAAAAATCATGAAAAAGCTTAATCCCAATTTCAAATTAGCCTTTTTATTTTGAACAAAAACTCAACTAGAAAAAGTTTCAAAAAACCAAATATTTGAAGTTTGTGATTTTTTAAATCCTTGAACTGAGCTTTATGAAAAAATTAAAGATGAACTTGATAAATTCAACCTTCCATATTTACTTTGAACAATTAGATCAAATGATAAATATCAAAAGTTTTTAAAAGATAAAAAAGTTTATGCACAAATTTCAAATTACAAGTGAAAATAATTATAAAATTTAATAAATAAATTTATCAAAATACATGATTCAAACTTGAATTTTTGAAAAAAGCTTATTAAAAAGCTTTTTTCAAAAGCCATAAGGAAAATATGAAAAAACATGACATAATCATAATTGGTGGAGGTATCATAGGTATAACAATTGCCTATGAGCTTTCTAAATACAAAAAAGTGGATGTTTTACTTTTAGAAAAAAATCCACTTTTAGCTGATGAAACTTCAAAGGGAAATTCAGGAGTTATTCATTGTGGCTTTGATGCTGATTCAAACAAAATTGAATCAAAGTTAAATGTTCTAGGAAATCGCCTTTGACAAGAAAAAATCTTCAAAGATGTTCATTTTCCACGAGCTAAAGTTGACTCACTTGTTCTAGCTTTTAATGATCTAGAAAACGAAGCTGTAGAAAAGCTCTACCAAAGAGGACTTAGAAATGGCGTTTTAAAAGAGCATTTAAAAATTTTAACAAAAGAGCAAATTCTAAAAAAAGAGCCTTTAGTAAATAATAAGGTTCAAAGTGCTCTTTTGTGTACAAATTCTTGGTCAATCGATCCTCAAAAAGCTAGTTATGCCCTTGCCAAAGTAGCTCTTCAAAACAAGGTTAAAATCGAGCTTAATTCAGAGGTAGAAACCATTGAATATCAAGAAGATTTTTTCTATCTAAAAGTTAAAAATGGCCAAAGCTACAAAAGTAAAATTGTCATTAATGCAGCGGGTCATTATGGAGATGAAATTGCCAAAAAAGCTGGCTATGGTGAATTTAAATTAAAAGCTAGAAGAGGTCAATATCGAATTTTAGCCCGAAGTGAAGGCCATGTTAGTAAATCAATTTTGTTTATGGTACCAACCATTCATGGAAAGGGTGTAATAGTTTCACCCATGCTTGATGGAAGAGTTTTAGTTGGCCCTACAGCTGAGGAAAACATTGCCAAAGATCAAACAAGACTAGTGACATCTCAGGGATTTGACTTAATTGAAAAAAATGGAAAAAAAATTATTCCAAGTTTAAAAATTCAAAACACTGAAATGACTTTTGCAGGATCAAGGCCAATTGATATTCAAACCAATGATTTTGTAATTAAAAGTGCCAAAGACAATCCTAATTTTATTAATGTAGTAGGAACAAAATCCCCTGGTCTTTCAGCTGCTCCTGCAATTGCTTTGGAAGTAGTTAAATTAATTAAAAAAACCAATTTGAAAATAACTAAAAAAAGTTATTTTAAAGGAAGATTTAAAGAGCTTATTTAACTTGTTTAGCTTAATTTAAAATAAAAAAAGCAAAGCTTCAAAAAAGAGCTCTGCTTTTTAATTTGACTAAAGCTTTGAATGAATCAAATAAAGATCAAACAAAAGCTAATTTATAAAAAAAGTCTTGATCTTCAAGACTTTAGCTAAATTATTTTTTTGGACTTTGAGTGCTATTTGAAGAAATTTTAAGTCTATTAATAACTTTTTTAAGTTTTAATTCATTTCTAAAATAATCACTATCTTTGTTTTTACTATTTGAAAGAATTTCAACAAGATAGTCATGTTCTCTTCGAGCTTTTTCAATGTCAATGTCTTCTTTAAATTCGATGGCACCTGTGATGATATTAGCTTTGTCTTTTTCAACATATAAAAGCCCACCATTAATTGAACATATTCGATAGTCTTTGTGGCCTTCAGTGTTAATATGAAGTTCACTAATTTCAATAGTTGAAATTAGAGGTTGGTGGCCATATTGAATACCAATGTGGCCCCCTGCAGTTACAACAGTGACTATATCAACTTTTTCGTTAAAAAAAATGCCATTAGGCGTTGTTATTATTAGCTGTAGTTGCATTGCTTTGTCCTTTAGCTTTTTCTATTGCCTCATCAATTGAACCTACATATAAAAAAGCATCTTCAGGTAAATTATCATGTTTACCTTCAAGAATTTCTTTAAAAGATCTAATAGTTTCTTTTAAAGGAACAAACTTACCTTTTTTACCTGAGAATTTTTCAGCTACAGTAAAAGGTTGAGATAAAAAGTTTCTAATTTTTCTAGCTCTAAAGACTAATTTTTTATCCTCTTCAGAGAGCTCTCCTATTCCTAGAATAGCGATGATGTCTTGAAGTTCTTTAAATCTTTGTAAGATATTTTGAACTTCAAGGGCTACTAAGTAGTGCTCATTACCAATAATTAAAGGATCAAGCATTCTTGAAGAAGAGGCAAGTGGATCAATGGCTGGATAAATTCCTAAAGCTGCTATGTTACGCTCTAAAACAGTTTTGGCATCTAAGTGAGTAAAGGTTGTAGCAGGAGCTGGATCTGTTAGATCATCAGCTGGAACATAGACAGCTTGAACAGAAGTAATTGAACCATTTTTAGTTGAGGTAATACGCTCTTGAAGTTGTCCCATTTCAGTTGCTAAAGTAGGTTGATAACCAACAGCTGAGGGCATACGACCTAAAAGAGCTGAAACTTCACTACCTGCTTGAGTAAATCTAAAGATGTTGTCAATAAATAAAAGCACATCTTGTTTAAATTTATCTCTAAAATACTCAGCCATAGTTAGCCCAGTTAAAGCAACTCTCATTCTAGCTCCAGGAGGTTCATTCATTTGACCAAAAACTAGAGTGGTTTTATCTAAAACTCCTGAGGCAATCATTTCATGATAGAGATCATTTCCTTCACGAGTTCTCTCTCCTACACCAGCAAAAACTGATAGACCTCCGTGTTGAGTTGCTATGTTGTTAATTAACTCTTGAACTAGAACAGTTTTTCCAACTCCAGCTCCTCCAAAAAGTCCAATTTTTCCACCTTTTGAATAAGGAACTAGTAGGTCAATGACTTTAATTCCTGTTTCAAGAATTTCACTTGAATCATTTTGCTCTTCATATGAAGGAGCACTAGCGTGAATTGAACGAAATTCTTTGGCTTCAATTTCACCTTTGTTGTCAATTGTTTGACCTAAAACATTAAACATTCTTGAAAGCACTTCTTTTCCTACAGGAACCATTATTGGAGCTCCTGTGTCAATTACTTCAAGACCTCTAGAAAGTCCATTTGTTGAGACCATTGAAATGGTTCTAACAACTTCATCACCTATGTGCTGAGCAACTTCAAAGTTATATTTATTGTTTTCAAAAACTAGTTCTAAGTTATTGTAAATGGCTGGAATTTTTTGTCCAGCAAAAGAAATATCAACAACAGGACCTAATATTTGTACTATTTTACCAACGTTTTTTTGACTCATTTTATACCTCCTTATTCAACTGAACCAGCTACAATTTCTGAAATTTCTTGAGTAATTTTTGCTTGGCGAGTTTGATTGTATTCAATTTTTAGATTGCCAATTAAATCAATTGCGTTTTTAGAAGCACTTTCCATAGCAGTTCTTCTAGCAGCTAGCTCTGAGACTTTAGATTCAGTTAAAAATCCAAAAATAATAGAGGCTAGATAAAGTGGAATGGCTTTGTGAAAAACACTTTCAACATCGGGTTCAAATTCTAAAATGGCATTTTCTTTGATCTCGCTTTTCATTGGATTTTTTTTGATTGGTAAAATTGTAGAAATTTTTTCTTGTTGATTAATTAAATTAATAAATTTTGTGTAGACAACTTTAATTTGATTAACATCTTTGTTTAAAAATGAATTTAAAGCACTATCACTAATTAGTTTTGCTATTTTATAAGTTACATAATCAGGAAGAGCTTTAAAAGTTTCAATAATTTGATCTTGGCGATTTGAAAAAAAGTTGATTGCTTTTTGACCAATTAAAATTAGTTTATCTTCATTTTTTATATTTGAGTTTAAGATTTTAAAAATATTTGAATTGTATGAACCAGCTAGGCCAATGTCGCTTGAAATTACAATGTACAAAGTTGAATTTTTTTGACCATCTGGATAGAGTTTTATTTGAGGGTCAATTTGTGAGACAATTTTAGAGAAAATATCTAGAACGCTTTGAGAAAATTCATTAACTTCCAAAAAATGTTTTTGAGTTTTTTTCATTTTGGAAGTTGCAACTAATTCCATTGCTTTTGTAATTTTTTTGATGTTGTCAATTAGTGCAATCCTGTTTTTTGTTTTTTGTAATGAAGGCATTATTTACTTTCAACTAATTTAGCATATTCTTCAGGAATTGGACGGTGGTCTTTTGGATTGTAATTGGCAATTGACTTAGTAATGTTTTTAATCTCTTCAATAATGATTTTAGTAATTTCATTTCTTAATTTAGTTGATAATTTTTTATCATTTCTAATAAGAGTTTTTAGATTTAAAGCTTTGGCATCTTTGTTAAATTTATGGATGATAGCTTTTTTAAATTTAGATATATACTCAAGAGGAATTGGGTTAATTAAATTTTGTTTAATAGCTAAAAATAAAATAACTTGAGTATATTGATCAATTGGGCTATATTGATCTTGTTTTAAAATTTCATAAATTTTAGATCCATTTTCCAAAATAGCTTTAGTTGAATCATCAAGATCAGAGCCAAATTGAGAAAAAGCAAGCATTTCATTATATTGAGCCAATTGAAGTTTTAATGAAGAAGTAACTTCTTTCATAGCACTTATTTGGGCACTTGAGCCAACCCTTGAAACTGAAAAACCAACATCGATGGCAGGTCTTTGTCCTGAGTTAAAAAGTGATTCTTTAGTAAAGATTTGACCATCAGTAATTGAAATAACATTGGTAGCAATATAAGCCGAAATATCACCTTGCTGAGTTTCAATTATTGGAAGGGCAGTAATTGAGCCTCCTCCATTTTCTTTGTTAACTTTAGCTGCTCTTTCAAGAAGTTGAGAGTGAAGATAAAAAACATCTCCAGGATAGGCCTCTCTTCCAGGGGGCCTTCTTAAAAGTAGAGAAAGAGTTCTATATGCAACAGCATGTTTTGAAAGATCATCATAGACAATTAAAACATCTTGGCCAGTTTCCATGAACTCCTCAGCAATAGTTACTCCTGTATAAGGAGCTAAATATTGCATAGGACTAAGCTCACTTGCACTAGCACTAACAACGCTAGTATATTCCATAGCGCCATGATTTTCAAGTTTTCTAACAATTTGAGCAACTGTTGAATTTTTTTGTCCAATAGCTACATAAATACATTTAACATTTTTACCTTTTTGGTTAATTATGGCATCAATTGCAATAGCTGTTTTTCCGGTTTGTCTATCTCCTATGATAAGCTCTCTTTGACCTTTACCAATTGGAATCATTGAGTCAATTGCTAAAATACCAGTTGAAAGAGCTTCATTAACACTCTCACGAGCCATAACCCCTGGGGCTACTCTAAAAATTTGTCTATGAATTTCTGAGTCAATTTCACCTTTTCCATCAATTGGCTCTCCTAGTGCATTAATGACTCTACCAAGAATTTCTGGACCTACTTTAATAGAAATAACTTCAAAAGTTCTTTTGGCCTCATCACCTTCTTTTAGTAAAGTATCATTACCTAAAATAGCAACTCCAATATAGTCAATTTCAAGATTTAAAGTTAAACCATAAACACTTTCATTAAAAATTATTAGCTCACCATTTTTGACGTTTTTAAGACCTGAAACAAGAGCAATTCCATCTCCAATAGAAATGACTTTTCCAACTTCATCATTGATTTTTTCAATTTTATAATTTCTAATTCTTTCTTTAATAATTGATGAGATGTCTTTATTTTTTAATGCCATTTTTAGTCTCCTTTTTTAATTGATAGTGCCATTTGGTCAATTCATGAGGCCACATTGTTTCTTTGTTTAAAATCGCCAACTTGGATTTCATAGCCTGAAATTAGTTCTTTGTCAATTAAATTTAAAAGTTTTACTTCTTTTTTCAAAAAAACTGATAGTTTTTTTTCAATTTCCAATAGTTTTTTATCAGAGAGTTTTAAGGTTGTGTAGATGATCCCATTTTCAATGTTAAGTTTTTTATTAATGGTAAGAATTGCCTTTAAAAATATATTGTCAAGGTATTTAATTTTGTTATTTTCAACTGCCATTAATAAAAAATTTAAAATTAAAGGTTCAATTAAATCAAAAATTTCTTCAATGAATTTTTTCTTGTTTTCAAGTTTAATTGAACCACTAGCTAAATATTCAACTACTTCAGGGTTGTAAGAAAAAATATTTTTGATAATAAAAAGTTGATTCAAAAATAGTTTTTCTTTTTTTTCTTCAAAGGCAATTTGACTTAAAGCCTTTGCACTGCTTTGCACATAGTGATTGTCAATCATAGTTTTGTCCTTTTATTTTTCTGAATCAAAACTGATGTCATCGATGATTTTTTTTTCGTAGTTGCTATCAATTTCTTTAATCAATATTTTCTTAGCAATGATAGTAGCTGCATCAATTATTTCTTCTCTTGATGTTCTAAGAAACTCTTCTTCTTTTCTCTTGATTTCTAATTGGGCTTTTTTAAGAATTTCCTCAGATTTTTTTTGAGCGCTCATTTTGTAATTTATAACAATTAATTCAGCATCTCTTTTTGAGCTATTGATTATCTCGCTTGCTTGTTCTCTGGCTTCATTTAATTTTTTATTCGACTCTTCAAGATTTTCAAGTGATTGTTGTTTTAGCTTGTTAGCTGCATCAATGTTATCTTGAATGTATTGTTTTCTTTTTTTAATATTTTTTCTAATAGGTTTATAAAAAAAATAAGTTAAAAAGAAAATTGAAATTACAAGTGCTGCTAAAGTAGCTAGCATCAAAGGAATTGATGGAAATAATCTATAAAATTTTTCTGTTAATTCCTCATTGTAATTTGTAAGTAAGTTAGCTCCAAAATTCATTAGTAAACAAACACTAATAAAATAGCAATAATAAATGAATATAGTGAAGCTGATTCACTAATTGCCATACCAATAATCATTAAAGATCTAATTTTTTTAATAGCTTCAGGGTTTCTTCCAACAGCCTCAGCCGCTCTTCCAGCCGAAAGTCCTTGTCCTAGTCCTGTACCAAAGTTACCAATAGAAGCTAGCCCAGCTCCTACTGCAACTAATCCAGCTCCAGTTGTTGCACTAGCTGGGTCATTTTTTAAAGCAAGTAATGAAATTATATTTTCCATGTTGTTCTCCTTAAATATTTTAAATAATCTTAATTTTTTAAATTCTAAACTTAAATTTTATTTTGTTTCCTTTTTAATTGTGAAAAAGAAAATATTTTTTTAGAAAAGTTAAATTTACTTTGTTTTTTTCTTAGTTCTTTTTCATCAATTTCGCTTGATCAATAAACAATTGATAGTAATGTAAAGACATAAGCTTGGATAATGGCGCCAAAAAGGTCAAAATACAAGTGAAATAAAGGTGTAAAAAATGGTGCCAATACTAAAAGTTGATTTTGACTTCCACTAATTTGGCCTCAAAGATAACCTAAAAAAGTGTAAAACAAAAACACAACAGTACTTCCACCTATGATGTTTCCAAAAATACGAACAGAAAGTGAAAGAAGCGGTATAAAATGACCTATTAAATCTAATGGATTAATGATGTTAAAAATAATTTTTACTTTTCTATTTGCAAATTTAAAAACAGTAATTCCAATTCATGAAATAAGGGCCAAAGTTAGTGGAACTGAATAAGAAGTTACAATTGGCTCTAATCCAATTAAAGAGATTAAATTTCCTATTAATAAAAAAGTAATTAAAGAGAAAAAATAAGCTCCTGATCTTTTTAATTTATTTTCACTTGCATCATCAAAGGTTGATTGAAAAGCTCCAACATATTCTTCAGCAATTAAAACAACTCCTTTGGGTACTTCTTTATAGTTTTGTTTTCTAACTTTAAAATAAACTACAAGAGAAATAATAATGATGATTAAAGTTGTAATAAAAAGTGAAAACAACTGTGGATGTTCTCAAGATCATAGGCTTGTTGTAAAGCTTGGATTTTTGTTTTTTGGCTCACTTTGAGCACTAAGAAACATTTTCATTACTAACTTTTTTCCTCCTATTTTTTATGGCATTGATAATTAAATCTAGGATTATAGCACTAAAAATAATTAATGTTGAAGCTATGTATCAAAACAAATTTATTGGAGAGCTCATTTGTCCAACAAGTGTGCTTTGATTTTGAGAATACTTTTTATTAATAAAAATTATTAAAATCAAAGCAATACATAAAATAAAAGTCTTGATGTAAAAATGAACTAGATGTTTAGTTTTTACAAAGGAGTTTTTTTCATTAATTGTTCATTTAGTAGTTATTATCTCCGAGATAAAAAAACCAACAACATTTAAAAAACCACCAATAAATCAACCCAAAAATCAATAGTATTTAATCTCTGGTATAAAAGCAAAAATTATCAAAAAAATAGAGGTGCTTAGTCAAATAATTATTGATAGAATTTTTACTCTTTTTGACATAATTTTCCAATTAAATTTAAAGGCACACACTCATGCCTGTTTGTTATTTTACTCCTATTTTTTTAAAAAGAAAAAAAGATTTTAAAGTCCTATTTCTTTTAAAATCTTTGACTTTTATTTATGAGAAAAAGCTTTATTTAAACAACTTTATTAATACGTTCTTGGATAATTTTTTCAATTTCTTTTTTTTCTTTAATGTCACTTTCAATAGATTTTTTTAACTCTCCAATAGTCATGTTGTCATCAAAGTTATATTTTTTTAAATTTTGAGCAAGATTAAAAAGTTCTAGAGAATGAAGAGTAACTGATCTTTTAAATGAGCGTAGTTTAACAATTTGGTTGAATCTATTATTTACAATTTCAGGGTGCAAAGATAAAAATTGTAATCTCAAAACATCATCTTCGGAGTACTCTGCTAATTCATTTAAAAGTTTTTGTTGCTCTTCGAAAGTTAATAAATTTGTTATTTTTCAATTATTAATTAAAAGTAAAAAACCACAAAAAGAAGCAAGAGCTCCATCTTGATCAAGGCCATATTTTTTAATTTCCATTTCAGAGTATTCTTTGGCTACTAAAGTTTTTAAAAAACTAAAGTAGCTCTTTTTAAATTCATGTTTAGTTAGAGCTAAAAGTGAAACTTCTTCACTATGAAAAATTGAACTTACGCTAATGTTGGGACCAAAAAATTCACTAAGTAAAGTTTTTTCTAAATTAGGAGCAAAAGCTAGAAAGTTAATTTTTTCAAAATCTAAGCTTTGCATAATTGAAAAAATATCATCTTTTAATTTTTCTTTTAAATCAGATGCAATTTTTTCATAGGTTTTATTTTGTCTAAAATCAACTATTGTAGTTTTGTGATTAAAAACATTGTGATTGTCAAAATAACCAATTGTATAGGCAAAAGGGATAGCTCTTTTTGACTTAAATCTCTTATTTCTAAATTTAAAAGTTGATCTTATTGCTTCAAAATCAATATAAATATCTAGGACACTTTTCATATTTAATACAATTATTATATATTTTTAATTAAATTTAAAAGTTATTTTAGTTGCCAAAGATTCTAAGATGTGATATCATTTTATGGCTTGAACTTTTGATTTTGGTGTTTAAAAATAATTACCAATTTATTTAGAAATCTTAATTTTAATAAAACAAAAATTACTAGAAATTAACTCTATAATATATTTTAGGAGCTTTATTTTATGAATACAACAAAAGACAAAACGCTATGATTCATTAGAAAAACAATTGCCTCTTCGATTTCCCTTTCGGCTTCATTAATTGCAATTTGGTATTCACTTCCTATTGAATTAGGAACCAAAAGAAATCAAAGCTTTAGTCAAAGCGAATCACTTGAATTTGAAATTGAAAGATTAGAAAAAAACTATCAAGAAAAATTACAAAAAAAACAAGAATTAGCTAGTATAGACCCCAATCAAAAGTTCCCTAATATTTTAAAAAACTTAATTAGCAGAAAAAAGAACTACTAATTTTTATAGTAGATATTTATCTTAAAAAATAAGTGCCTTGCATTAAAAAAGCTGGCACTTATTTTTTTTAAAGTTAATTATTTAAATAAGCCTCTAGAGCTATTTTGCCTGAATTTAAATAAGCTCTCATTAAAAGTCCTTTTCCTAATTTAACTCCTCCAAAGTATCTTATTGAGACAATAAGAACATTTGAGAGATTATGCTTTGAAATTAAATTTCAAAGAGGCAAGCCCGCACTTCCTTTAGGTTCTTTGTCATCACTATAGCCTGAATTTAAAAATCCTTGATCATCACGAAAAACAAAAGCGCTGCAAATATGTGAGGCTTTTTTGTGCTGTTTTTTTAAATCTTCAATGATTTTACTAACTTGAGCTTTAGAGTTAATTTCAAAGACTTTGCTATAAAACTTTGATTTTTTAATTTCATATAATTGCATGGCTAGTTAAGCTTTATTTTAGTTTATCTCAAATATCCTCACCAGTTTCAATAGTTTTTAAACCAAAGTTTCTTGCAACAATATTTCCACTTGTGCCTAGTCCCAAAAGAGTTTTTAAATAGCTAGGATTTTTAAATGCTTTTGAATAAACAATTAATGGAAGAGCCTCTCTAGTATGACTTGATCCTGGAAAAGTTGGATCATTTCCATGATCTGCTGTAATTATTAATAGATCATCATCACTTAAAACTTCAAGAAGCTCTCCTAATTTTTTATCAAAAGAGTCAATGTTTTTTCCATATCCAATTACATCTCTTCTATGTCCATAGTGTGAGTCAAATTCAACTAAGTTAACAAAAACAAATTGATTTTCTTTTTTAGTTTTTGCAATTTCAATGGCCACATCCATATTTTCAACATCACTAGCTGGAGGATAGACTTTATCTATTGCTTGTCCTACAAAAATGTCATTGATTTTACCAACTGCTATTGTTTGAATTTTTGCTTTTTGAAGTGAGTTTAAAAGAGTTTCAGAAGGTTTATTTGCATAGTCATGACGATTAAAAGTTCTTGTATAACTTCCGTTTTGTCCAACATAGGGCCGAGCTATTACTCTAGCTACATTTCAAATGCTTTTTGAAGAACAAATTTGTCTTGCAGCTTTTGCATAGCGATAGAGATTTTCAAGTCCCATGTGCTCTTCATGGCCACAAATTTGTAAAGTTGAATCAGGGGAAGTATAGACAATAATTTCATTATTTTCTATTTCTCTATGAGCCAATCTTTTTAAAATTTCAGTTCCACTTGCATTTTCATTGCCAATAATTTTTCTTCCATCAAAGGCTTTTTCTAGTTCTTTAATTAGCTCATCAGGAAAGCCTTTTTCAATAAAATTGGGATTTGCCACTTTTGTTTGAATTCCCATCATTTCTCAATGACCAGCTAGGGTGTCTTTTGCATTTGATTTTGCAAAGATTTTTCCAACATAAGCCTGTGGTTTAAGATCTTCATTTTTATCTTTTAAACTCACAAGAGCTTCAATACCTAATTTTTTTAGATTAGGTATTTGAAGATCATAATTTTGTCAAACATGTAAAAACGTGTTTGCCCCATTATCTCCAAAGCTCTCTTGCTTTTGGTCTTTTCCAATTCCCATAGAATCAGCTACTATCATAAAAACATTTTTAAATTTTTTAACCATCTTAGTCTCTTTATTTTATTTCAATATTTATTTGTTTAATTTGTCTTGTTTTAATGCTGCTTTCTTTAAAGATTTTTCTACTAATTCAAGCATCTTCTGTATCATGATAAAAATCTTGTTCATAGACAATTTCTTTAATTCCAGTTTGAGTTATTGTTTTTGCACAATTTGAACAAGGAAAAAGAGTTGTATAAAGAACTGCATTTTCTAGAAGAGTTGTTGTATTTAAAATAGCATTTAATTCAGCGTGGATGACATAGGCATATTTTTTATCTTTTTCATTTTCTGCATCTTTTGATCAAGGAAAAAAATCATTTCCTAAAGGCATTCCGTTGTAGCCAAGGGCTATAACTCTTTTTTTGTCATTAATAATACAAGCTCCAACTCTTGTATTGGGGTCTTTTGATCTTAGTGAACTAACTTTAGCCAAAAGCATAAAATATTCATCTCAATCAATAATTTTTTCTTTTTCCATGTTTTTATTTTATATAAAATTAATTTGTTTAAGAAAATAAGCTTTAAAAAAATAAAAAAATTGATAAAAATTATAAAAAATATGTTATTCTATCAATTAGCTTACCATTAGTTGGTAGGTTTAAACTAAAGAGTATAATAGTTTAAACGTCTGCGGAATTTTAATTATTCTTTCCCATGGCTAACTTTGTGGTGTTTCTATTTTTTAGAAACACTTTTTTTTATTTAAAAAGCTACATTTACTGTTAATTTACAAAAAAGCGATTTTTTAGTACTAGTTATTGGCATTTGTTAATAAAAATAAATTAAAATAAATAGATTTTTTTAGTTAAAATTTATATAAATATTAAATTTGTAATTTAAATGACTAAAATTTTCAAATTTTATTGTTGGTATATTTTGTAATTTAGGAGAATCAATGAGAAGGTTTTATTGTTTATATTCAAAAACTAATGTCCCATATCACTGAATATTACAAGAAGTAAAGTCAAATCCCATTGGTTATTTTAAATCAAGACTAGACTGTATCGACTATTTTATTGATAATTACGCTACTAAAACTAAAGCAATCATTTGATTTCATAATGACTTAAAAATTTTTGAAGGTTCACTTAAAAACATTGCTGGCAAAGATGGACAAAATCTCTATGAAATTGTAATTGACAAATTTCAAATGAAAAAACACAAAAATGAAATTGTTGAAAAAGAAACAAATGAAGTTTATAATGAATTTTTTATTGATCCAAAAACTAAAAAAAGAATTGAGTATAAAAAACGTAAAAAATGAATTGGAACCAAAGAATATATTCTTGAAATCAATAACTCAGATCCTGAAAAAGAATATTTTCAACCTCAAAAAACTAGTTATGATAGTGGTCTAGTAGACATTCCGTTGTTTTATTACAATAATAAAAACTCACAAACCCAAAATCAAAAAACCACTCAAGTTAATAAATCATCTCAAGAAAAAACTAATAAAGAATTAAATATGAAAAGCTCTTCAATTACAAAAGAAATTAATCAATCTGCAGAATCAAAAACTACTTCACAAAACCAAGATCTTAGTTTAAATGAGCAAAACAATTTAAACCAAAGCTCTGTTACTAGCCAAAATACTTTTGAAGCTACTAGCTCTAGTTTTAATCAAATGCCTAACTTTGACACTAGTCAAACTAGTGCTCAAACTATTAGCCCAGCTCCAAATCAAAATCTTAGTCAAACTAATGAGGTCACTCCAAGTCCAGTTGTTGATTTTTCACAAACAAGTATTTTTGGACATGGAAATGATTTTAATCAATTCAATAGTTTTACTATAAATCAAAAAAGAAACTCAAGCTCTAGTGAAAAGACAAATCCAGATACAAGTGAGTTTAAAAATCAATACAATCTTGAAAATGAGCTAGAGTTTAAAAACAAAGATTTTATGGACAAAAAAGATCAACATGTTGAATCTTTTTTCAAAAGCTTTGAAAGCCAACTTCAAGAAAAAGCTAAAGATTTAGAAAATGAAAATAAAAGCAATTTTACTAAACTAGAAAAAGAACTTCAAGAAATTCAAGAAAAAAATAGAAAGCTTGAAGAAGAAAATAGACTTAAAAATCTTGAAATTGAAAAAGACTATATTAATTTTCAAAATGAGCTTGATCAACTTGAAGCTAGCGCTGAATTAGAAAATCAAAAAGAAAAACAAGAACTTTTAAAAAGCCAACTTCATTTATATCAAGAACAAATCAAGGAAATCGAAAGAGAACAAGAAGAGTTTTTGAAAAATCAAGAAATAGAAAAATTGAGATTAATTGAAGAACAAGAAAATCAAATATATGAACAAGAAGAGCTTTATAACCAACTTGAAGAGAATTTAAAAATTGAATATGAAAATGCACTTTTAAATTACTATCAAAATCTTTATGAGCAATCTCTTCAAAATCAATCTCAAGCAATGTATCAAGAATTTCAAGCTTTTACCCAAGATCAAATTAATGCTTTTAATCAAGAGATGAATTGAAGATTTAATGAGTGACAAGCAGCTCTACTTGAACAGCAACATGAGCTTTATCGAAGAGAGATGCAACTTCAACAATATATTTATAATCAGCAACTTGTAATAGAGGAACAAAGAACACTCTTTGAGCAACAAAAAAATCAAATATTACTTGAAAGAAATTTGTTTTTCCAACAACAATATCAACAAAAACAATTTTATCCAACAAATCCAAATCCTAATATTCAGATTGATAATTATTTATCAGAAGAAAAACAACCTAGTAATATAATTTATAATCAAAGTAATAATGACAATTCAATGTTTAGCATATACAATGAACCAGATATAATTTATTATGAAGATCCAAATGATCAAGCCAATACTGAAGAGGAGATAATGTCTAAAGCAAATCAAAACTACAATCCCAATAATATTAACAATAACGGATATGGCCAAAATCCAAGTTTTCCAAATCAACAGCCAAATCAACAAATGAACAATCAATATGTTGAAGCTCAATATGCAACTGGAGAAATTCATAATCCTTATGTAACAAACCAACATCCAAATCCAAGTGCTCCAATGCCAAATTTTGCTCAGAGTCAAAATTTTGTAAATCCTTTTGTTCAACCTCAGCCTCAAGCTCCTAGATTAGTAAATCAACCAATGCCAAATCCTTTTACAAGAACAGAGCAATTTAATTACAATCCATATGCTCAAGCTCCTTCTATGCAAAGTCCTACTCAAAATATGGCCAACCCTTTTGTAGCTCCTACTCAAAACATGGCCAACCCTTTTGCAAGAGCAACCCAAAGTTTAGCCAATCCTTATAGCCAAGTAAGTCCAAGGCCTTCTTTTCAAGGTTTAAATACTATTTATGAAGCTCCTCTTACTAGTGTTTCACAAAATTCTCCTTTGCTAGATACAATTACAATTGATTCAACTCTAGAGGTAATTAAACACAAAGAATCTCAATTAAAAGAGATGAAAAAGCAAGAGATTTTATCAAGAGAAAAAAGACTTAGAGAAATCAAAGAAAATGAAAAGTTAATTTTTGAAGCTAAAAAAGAAGAGCTAAGAAGAGCTGAAGAAAGAGTTAAATCTCTTTTAGAACAAGAAAAGCAAAACTATGAAACTAAAAAAGAAACAATCAAAGAGCAAGAATACAAAGTTCGTCAACTAATTTCAGATGAAATTAAAGAATATGAACAAAGAACTAAAGAACTTGAATTTGCAAAAGTTGAACTAGAAAACAAACTAAGAGCCCAAGAGCGTGAAACAAGTGAGCTTAGAGATGATTTTCAAAAATATAAAGAAAACTTAGAAAATTCTCAAAGAACAACTCAACAAGTTTATAGACCTCAAAACCCTGATGTCAAACCAGTTTATTCAAGTATTGTAGATGGTCAAAAAATTAAAGAACATGACAAAGATGGAATTACTAAAACTTATGTAATTAATCCAATTGAAAATTACACAACTAACAAAAAGTATGTTCTTTAATCAAAAGAAAACATTGAACAAAAACCTTTAGATGAATCTCTTTACATTCCAGATCATGTAATTGCAAATGAAGATGAAGAATCAATTCAAAAAAATTGGGTTAAAGTAGAAGAAAAAACTAAAGAACCTGAAAAAGTTTCAAAAATTTTATATTGAGCACTAGGATTTTCTTTACTTGTTCTAATTGGAGCTATTGCACTTTTAGTTTTATTTATGCTAAACGTAATTTAATAGCAAAAATCTAAAAACTAAAAATTTAAAAAACCAAAAAAGCATCATAGACCAAAAAATGATGCTTTTTAATTTTTTAAAGTTTATAAAAAATTAATTAAGAGAATAATAAATAATTAAAGTTACTATTGTAATAATAAAAGAAATAGCCAAAACACTTAAAAGGGTAATTCAAGGTTTATTTTTTAGTTCACTGTTATATTGCTCACTAGTAATTTTTTCTTTATGATCTTTTTTATTAAATGTTCTACGATTTTGATTAATAATTTGCAAATTTTTTCATCATAAAATAATGCTTTTAAAAAGAGTAAACCTAATCAAAACATTAATTAAACAAAAAAGAAGCACAATTACTGAGCTAGTGTTAATGGCATTGTATCAAAGGTTTTTTTGGTAAAAAGTTAAAAACAAAGAAAAACCAATGATAAAAACAAATTGTCCAACAAGTGCCATTGCAAAAGTTGTTTTATTAGTTTTTTGTCATTGGTTTTTTAATCATTTAGTCATTCTTTTATTTTAGAACATTAATGATAAAAAATATTAAGAATTATGTAAGTAATTGAAATAATGGCTATGGCCAAAACTGTTAAATTGAGCCCATTTTTCATAAAATCAAGATATTTGATATTTTTTTCTTGGTATTCTTTTCTTTTTATTAAATATTTAATTGTATCTACAAGACCATAAGTTAATAAATAAGAGGCAAATCCAAAAGAAATTCCAACTGAAATCGAAAATCCTAAAACTCCAATTAAAACTGTAATTAATAGAACAACTACATCATAGGTTTTCTTTCATTCAAAGTGTCTTAATTCTTTTAAAATCAAAATTGAAATAAAAATAAGCACAGGTCCTGTTATAGGTTGAATGGAACTAAAAGGGCCAGTTTTTATTGGTAGAAGTGGACCTAAAATTGGTCAAAGAGCTATTGAAATTAAAAATAAAAATGATGTTGTCAAAGAAGAAATACCAGTTTTGGCCCCACTTTTAATGGCTACAGCTGATTCAACATAAGTTGTAACTGAAGAGTTTAATAAAAGTGAGCCAAAAATAGTTGAAGTTCCATCAATGATGTTAGCTCTTTTGATTCATTTTGTTCTAAATTCTTCATTGTAGTAGTGCTCTTTAGAAATCATTGAATCAAAAACCATTAAAGTTCCTGTTGTATCAAAGAAATCTACATATAAAAATGTAAAAATTGATCAATAAAAAAGTGGATTTGAAAAAGCCTTTGAAGCACTTGTTCACATCTCTTTTGAAGCCTCTGAAAATTTAGTAAAGTCACTAAAAGTTCTTAGTTGAAAAGTTTCTCTAAGCCCTTCAATTGTTCCTTTTAATGGAGAAGAGTCATCCAAAGTTCAATTTTTGCTAATTCCATAAGTAATGGCTAGCATTATTACACCAGCGATCATCGAAATTATGACAGCTCCTTGAATTTTCAAAAGATAAAGAACAATCATAATTAGAAAAACTAAAATTCCAATAATAACCATTGGATTTTTAAAATCTCCAAGTCCAGTAAGAGTAGCTGGATTTGAGACAATAACTCCCATGTTTTGTAGACCTATATAACCAATTAAAAGCCCAATCAAAACTGAGATACTAATTTTTAAATTTTTTGAAACTGAATTTACCAAATATTTTCTTAAATTTGTAACTGCAATCAAAAAATATAAATTTCCGGAAATAAAAACGGCAAGAAGAGCCCCGCCATATCCTATTCCTAGTGCATTTGCTACATTAAAAGTGAAAAAGGCATTAATACCCATTCCAGGCGCAAGAACAAGCGGGACGTTGGCAAAAACACCCATTAAAAAAGTTGCTAAAAATGAAGAAATCGCAGTTCCTAAAAAAATAGCTGCTAAAAATCCTCTCTTGCCACCTTGTCCATCTGCTAGAGATAGAATTGAAGGGTTGACTGAGAGGATATAAATCATTGCTAAAAAAGTGGTAATACCACCGATAATTTCTTTTTTTATCAGAGTATTTCTCTCTGAAATTTTAAAGAAATTATCAATGTATTTATAAATCATTAAAATCTCCTCATTTCTAAAATGTAAATAAAAAATAATGGGTTTAAAAACCCATTTTTATTATATAAGAGCAATAGTGAAATTTTAAATTTGGCTTTGATAAAAAGCTAAGAAATTTTTAACAACTTTTTGAAATTTTGTTGTAAAATGTTTTTGTTGGTTGTCTTAAAAAAAGCAATCTATAAAATTAGAAAGTGAAAAATGCGATTTGAATTTAACCTTTGTTCGAAGAAAAATAAGAATGCCATTTTCAAAGCAAATATCTTTGCTATGAACTATTTTAATTTTAAGATTGAATCAGTTTTAAGATTGTAACTTTTAACTTTAATTTTAATAAGTTAAAATTTAACATAAGAAATCTTGATATTTGCAATCTTAAAAAATTTAAGAAGACATTTATCAAGATTTATTTTTTATGATAACCAAACAACTAGTTAAACTATTAATTAAACTAATACTAATTTATAAAATTTTAAAAAAACTAAAGGAGATTTGATGTTAAACAGACGCAGGCTTTTAAAATTTTTAATACCTACACTTTTACCATTGGGAATTATGACTATAGCTGTTTCTTGTTCTAATGGCCCATCAAATACAGGTGGACAAAATCAAAAAACAACAAACCAAGATTCATTCCAAGCAAATGCAGCTACTTTTTTTGTTAGAGTTAACGAAAAAGTTCATAGACCTTTTGAAGAAGATATTACCTCTCAAGCTTATTCTCTTGATCAAAATACACTTTTATATGGATCATTACTTTTTCAACTTGCAGCTTCAGGACAAACTAAAGCCACAAGTGAAGGAGTTATAAGTGAAAAATCTAAAAACTGACATAAACTAGTTCATGCAGAAAAAGTTTATTTAACTCTAGCTGATGAAAATGGTCAAGAAAAAGTTGTTGTCTATGACAATGACAAAGTAGATAAATGAGTAGCTCACCCTTCAAATCCGTCAGTTGACATGGGTGAGTCTTCAGATCCAAAATCTATAAATAATCCAAAATTTTTAGAAGATCTTAAAAAAACAAAGAAAATGCAAGTAACTATTAAAAAAGGTAATTTCTGAGTTAATAGTAGAGGAGAAAAAACTCAATATGAAGTTAAAGCAGAGGATTTTTGAACAAAATATGCTAGAACTTTCTTAAGAGATAACAAAGCTCGTCATGAAGCTGGAGGTTCTAAAGAACTTGATGAAATGGCAAGAAATAAATATAAAGGTCTAAGTCCTAATCCAGGATCTAATCCCTTTGATGCCAATGGAGAATATTCAGATGAATATCTTTTAAATATTTTTAACATTGACTATAAAGCTCTAAAACATAAAGAAAAATTTTTACAAAAAACATCAGAGGAAAACCCAGAGCAAGCTCTAACTTTTATGAGTGCAGAGGGTCAAAAAGGAATGTATGACTTTTTCAGAAAAGTTTTCTTAGACACTAACATATTTACAGCAGCTCCTACTGATTACATTAAAGATAACAAAGCTACAAAAGATATAGCTCAAACAACAGGATTAGTTTCTGAAGTTGGTTACTATTGATATGGTGAAAAACCAAGTGATTTTCTTTCTGCAGGACCTTACTATTTATCAAGCGCTAATGCTGATAGAAGAATTTTTGTTCAAAATAAACACTTTTTAGATCAAGACTGGGTTAAAAATGAAAATGCTCTAAGAAGGCTTACATTCTTTACAACAACTCAAAATGTACAAGCTTATGCAAGAGAAGAATTTGAAGAGTACAAAGAAGGTAATAGGGTTACTATAAATTGAAATACTTTAGATAGTGCACAAAAACTTCAAATTATTGATAATCCTCAAAAATTTAACTTAAATTATCGAAAACCATTAGATAACAGTAGCATTAGAATTGCGGGAAATAATAACTTTGTTGCAAACCCTGGAAATCAACCTTCAAACAAAAGAGCTTACCAATTTAGTGATGCTTATTCTAAGTTAGTCTACGGTGCAAAAACTACTGAATTATCAGCTGAAACATCACCTGTTGTTAATAAACATTTTTGAACAGGAGATTCACTAATTTTTAGAACATTAATTTCAAATGCTTTTAATATTCACAAATATGGTCAATTAAATATAACTACTGAGTCAGTTTGAATTCCAACAGCTCGTCCTGATGCTTTAATTAACGGAAGCAATCATGCAAGCTCTCAATTTAAAACTCTTGCAGATGCAAAAGATATGAATTCACTTTTTGCTTTAGGTTATAATGAACAAAACAAAATCATAAAATTTGGTGAAAAAACTATTGAAGAAGATAGAAAACACTTTATAGCTAACCCTGACAATGATATTATTTCAAGCCGTTCTTCTACTTGAGAACAACTTCAAAAACAAATAAAACAACTTTTAGATAAGTTCTATCAAGCAAACACAGAATTTAATCCTCAAGATGAAAATGGAAAAATAAGTGCAAACTTTTATGAGGTTCCTCTTGCTATTGAAGAGAGAATTTTAACAACTGCAAAAATAGTAGAAAACATCAATAGGCTTGATCCTAGATTAAACTTTAAAGTAATTCCTTACAACGAAAATGACACTAGCCAAGACCTTAGAGAATTTAGAGCTCCAACTAGTTGATCCGGTTGAGGATATGACTATGACGGTTATGGTGGATTTTTGGGAATGGTTTTATATCCTAATTCCAGATTTCAATTTTTAACTTTACTTTGAGCTTTTGGAGCCTTAGATGAAAATCATGAATTGGCAAAAATTTTTCCACAAGTTTATAAATTAGCTAAAGAAATTAAAAATAATAAAAAACTTTTCCCTGAAGGGGCTAGAAGTTTTGAAGAAATTCAAAGTGCAACAGCAAAAGATCTTTCAATTGACATTATTAAATACTTGAAAAAAAATAAAAGTGATGACTTTGATGTAATTGGAGAGTATGCTAAATTTGCAAAAGAATATCAAGACAAGACAACTAATGAAGATTTAATTGCTCTGACAAAAGAATTTAACGTTTTATTTGGATGAAGTCCAAACAACGATTTAAAACACACTCCAAAACAATTTTTACCTGTACTAGTAAATAAACACTACCAAGTTCCACAACACTCATTAAACAACTTGTCATATTACGATTGAAGAATTGTTAAAAAATAATGATTAGCTATCTCTCTAAAAGACTTGGCTTATTCATATTTACCTTCTTCATAATTCTCTTTGTTGTTTATGTTTTTCAAGCTTCATTTGGAAATATTCCTTTTAGTCAAGGAATACAAGAACCTCCTAGAGGATCAGATGAGCTTCAAAGACTAAATTCACAACTTAAACTTCATGGTTTTGATAAACCTGTTATAGTAAGATTTTTTACTTGATTTTTTAATCTTTTAAAAGGGGACTTTGGAATTAGTTATGTTTCAAAAATTGAACTTCCCAAAGATGTTTTTTCGCGATTAAAATGATCAATTTTTATAAGTTTACCTGCTTTTATATTTAGTGTTATTATAGGAGTAAGCCTTGGTACACTAGCTGCTTACAAAAGAGCAAGTGCAATTGATACATCAATTAATGCTTTTTCAACATTTTTTTCAGCTGTACCCTCATTTGTTTTAGCTCCCTTTATCATAATATTCTTTGCTAAAGTCTTCAACTTACCATGAAGTTTTAGAGAAGTAGATGCTGAAACAGGTATAACTTTTGCAGAGACAATAAGATCATCAATAGCACCAATTTTTGTTTTTACCATTACCAATATTTCAGGATATGTAATTATTAGTAGAAACCAAATTGTTCAAGTTTTAACTTCTAATCAAGTTTTAATTGCAAAGTCAAAAGGTCTAACAACATTTCAAATTTTTAGAAAACATGTTTTAAGAAATGCTTCTTTACCTCTTGCGGCTGCTATTATTCCTTCATATCTTTTCATTTTGTCTGGTTCAATTGTTCTTGAATCACTTTTCAACATACCAGGAAATGCTCAAAATATTCTTGATGCTACAAAAAAAGGTGAAATTAATGTAATAATGTTTAATGTTGTATTCTTTACTGGTCTGTCTATGCTTACTCAAATTTTAGTTGATATAATTTTTGTAATTTTAGATCCAAGAATTAAAATTTATTCTTCTTCTAGATGAAATTTGAAAAAAAGAATTCAAAGTTTTATAACCAGAAAAAACATTTTAGTTCAATTGCAAAGGAGAGCTAATGGAAGAAAATAAAAACACTCAACATAAACTCTCTGAAGCTGATTTAGCCTTATTGAACTTTGCATCACAAAATAATTTAAATGCAGCTCTTGTTGGAAAACCAAAAACTTTTTGAAAAGATATTGTACTAAGATTTTTTCAAAATAAATTTGCAGTTTTTGCCTTAATTGTATTTTTAGTAGTATTTTTAATGTCAATTTTTGTTCCTATTTTTTCACCTTATTCTTCAACAAAACCTATTTCAACAGCTGATGTTTCTTTGGTTCAAAAATTGCCCTCATCAATAGGAAACAAACCTCATAGAGTTCTTATTTCTTCGGATTTTTTAGATATTCTAAAAAACCTTGAGGCAAATAATCCTGGAACTAAAATTATTTTAGAAAGTCAAAGACTTGGAAATCAAGTTAGAATTTCTTATTATCCATACTTGGCTCTTTCACTTCTTTCTCCTACAAAACAACAATTTAGTTCAATAATAGGTACTGACAGTTTCGGAAGAGATCTTTGACTTACTTCTTGAGAAGGAACAAGAAATGCCCTTTTATTAGGTTTTATAGTTGGAACAATTCAAACATTTATTGGAATAATTGTAGGAACTTACATGGGATTTCACATTGGTAAAAAAGTTGATAACATCTTAATGAGAGTTATTGAAATTATTAACTCAATTCCATGATTTTTGATCTTCATAATTCTTGTTCAAATTTTAGGAACTGACTATTTAAGTATTGGAATAATCCTTATTGTTTTAGGTTGAACAAACCCTACTTATGTAGCTAGAAGTTATACTTCAATTATTAAAGATGAAGAATTTCTTTATGCTTCAAAAGTTGTTGGTGCTTCAAAATTAAGAATTATTTATCTAGAAGCTCTTCCTCAAATAATTGGTAAATTAACCAATGTTTATTTAAATAGAATTATTGGTGGAATTTTTGCCCTTAGTTCACTTGCCTTTTTACAACTTATCTTTGATAACCCTTCATTAACACCTAATTTAGGATTAATTTTAAATAACTCAACTAGATTAATTGATGAAAATATTTGAGCAATCATTTTGCCATCTTCAATTTTGGCCATTATTGTTATTACTCTAAAAATAACTTTTACAGGATTGCATGATGCTTTAGATCCAAAAACAAAGAAGGTTTCATAATATGCATGCAAATGATATTGAACAAAAAAGCCAAAAAATTGATCAAAATAACATGGTTAAAAAAGATAGTAATTATGTTTTAAATGTTAAAAACTTAAATATTTATTTTAAGATTAGCAAAAAACAAAAGATTCATGTTGTAAGAGGAATTGATTTAAAAGTTGCTAAATCACAAATAGTTGGTTTAGTAGGAGAGTCAGGTTCTGGAAAAACTGTTACTTCCAAATCATTTTTAGGTATTAACTTTAATGACATAACTAGTTCAGATAAAATGGACATTTCTGGAATTGATGCAAGCAAATTTATCAAAAACAAAGATTGACTTAAAATAAGAGGAAAAAAAGTTGGTTATATACCTCAAGATCCTCTAACTGCTTTAAATCCAACAAGAACAATAGGTAAGCAACTTTTAGATGTTCTTCACAAGGATCCAAGATTTAAAACCAAAAAAGAAAAAATTGATTATTTAGTTGATATTCTTGAAACCTTTGGTATTAGAGATGCTCGTTCTAAATTTAATTCATATCCTCATACCTTTAGTGGTGGGATGAAGCAAAGAGTTGTTATTGCCATGGTTGTTGCTTTAAATCCTGATTTAATTATTGCAGATGAGCCAACAACTGCTCTTGATCCAACAGTTCAAGCCTCTGTTTTATCATTGCTTGATGAAATTAGGGAAAAATATAAAATAGCTATTATTTTTATTTCCCACAACATCTCAGTTGTAGCAAAATTTTGTGACTACATTTATGTAATGTATGCAGGTAAAGTTGTTGAAAAAGGAACTAGAAGAGATATTTTTACTAACCCTAAACATCCTTATACCTGAGCTTTAATTAGTGCCATTCCAGAAAACAAGGAAAAAG